>JAUJNC010000204.1 GCA_030446525.1 Armatimonadaceae bacterium | reverse complement strand
CATTGATCGAGGTGATGCAGGTTCGCCTCGCACCTTATGAGTGAGCGGGGGTTCGCGCTGGCGGGGTTTGCGGCCTTCCATAACCCCGTACTGGCCCCGGGGGGTCACGACATCGGTCGAGGCGCCCAGTTGGTTTTCTCCTACGTAGTTGACCTGGCCGCCCGCCGGCGGGGCGGGGCGCGGCCCCGCGGCCGCGATCAGGATCAGCAGGACGGCCGCGAGGCCGCGCCACGCCGCCCGGCGGGGGTTTCTGTTTACGTTCCTCATGAGGGAAGATTCTTCGGGGGCCGGCGCGCCCCCTCCCGAAAGAAAAAGAAAAGGGCCGGGGGGAACCCCCCGGCCCTTGGCCTGGTACGGCGAGCCCCCCGGCTACTCGTCGTCGCCGAGGACGTCGCCGGCCATCTCGTTGTCGCCCGCCGCCTCGACGGCCAGCTGGGCGGCGGCCGCCGCCGCGAGCGAATCCAGGCCCAGCGCCTCGTCCAGGGCCTCCTCCGCGCCCAGGGCGGCGGGCGCGCCGCGGCCCGCCCGGGCGGCCGGCGCGAGGGTCAGCGCCTTGCCGTCCGGCAGCATCACCTCCAGGGCGCGGTACTGCGCCAGACCCGTGCCCGCCGGGATCAGCCGCCCGATGATGACGTTCTCCTTCAGGCCGACCAGCGCGTCGCGCTTGCCGCGCACCGCCGCCTCGGTCAGCACGCGGGTCGTCTTCTGGAAGCTGGCCGCCGACAGGAACGAGTCGGTCGCCAGCGACGCCTCGGTGATGCCCAGGAGCACGGGGATCGACGTCGCGGCGCGGCCCACCATCTCCAGGGCCTCCACGCGGCGGTTCTCGTCCTCGAGCTGGAAGCGGTCCACCGTCTGGCCGTGCAGGAAGTGCGCGTCGCCCGGCTCGACGACCTTGCGTTTGCGGAGCATCTGCCGGACGATGACCTCGATGTGCTTGTCGTTGATGTCCACGCCCTGCTGCTTGTAGACGTGCTGCACCTCGCGCACCAGGTACTCCTGGACGCCGCGGATGCCCTGCAGCTCCAGCACCTTCTGCGGGTCCAGCGGCCCCTCGGTCAGCCGGTCGCCCGGCTCTATCTGGTCGCCCGGCTTCACCTCCAGCTCGCCGCGGTACGGGACCAGGGTCTGCTTGCGCACCAGGATCGTCTCGATGCCGGCGTCGCGGATCTTGCGGGCCTCGCGGTCGCTGATCTCCTTATCAGCGGGTACCAGCGCCTCGCCGTTCTCCGGGTTAAGGATATCCTCCGCGGCGATCTCGCCCGAGATGTTCTTGGCGTCCTCCCCGACCTTGAGCGTGGTATGGAGCACGACGCGCTTCAGGCCTTCGACCACGATATCGGCGATCCGCCCGCCGAACTCGCTGATGATGGCCTGCCCCTTGGGCTTGCGCGCCTCGAACAGCTCCACGACGCGCAGCAGGCCGCCCACCTGCTCCTCCGACACCTTGAGCAGGGCCTGGACGGCGCGGGCGCGCTCGCGCTCATGGCCCGCCTCCGTTCCCAGCGAGATGCGCCCCTGCTCCGCGTCGTCGTAGATGTACTGCAGGTTCTGCGACCGGGCGCGCTTGACGTTGGCGACACCGGTCAGCTGCGTGGCCGACGCGACCCCGCCCGTGTGGAACGTGCGCATCGTCAGCTGCGTGCCGGGCTCGCCGATGCTCTGCGCCGCGATGATGCCCACCGCGACGCCGATCTCGACCCGCTTGCCGGTCGCCAGGTCCCGCCCGTAGCAGGTGGCGCACACCCCCTGCCGGCTTTCGCAGGCGAGCACGGAGCGCAGACCAACGCGCCGCACGCCCGCCGCCTCGACCGCCCGGGCCACGTCGTCGCCGATGATCGCGTCCTTCTCGACCAGGACGGCGCCCGTTTCCGGATGCGTGATCGTCCCCAGCGCCGTCCGGCCTTTGATCCGCTCGGACAGCGTCTCGATGACGTCGTTGCCGCTTTGCTTGATCTCGGAGACGTGGATACCCGCCTCCGTGCCGCAGTCGATCTCGCGGATGATCACGTCCTGCGCCACGTCGACCAGGCGCCGGGTCAGGTAGCCGGCGTCCGCGGTGCGCAGGGCGGTGTCGGCCAGCCCCTTGCGCGCCCCATGCGTGGTAACGAAGTACTCCAGGACGGACAGCCCCTCATGGAAGTTCGACTTGACCGGCAGGTCCTCGATGATGTTGCCGAACGGGTCACTCATCAGGCCGCGCATCCCCGACAGCTGCGTGATCTGCTTTTTGGAGCCGCGCGCGCCCGAATCCGTGATGATCGAGATCGGGTTGAACGGCTCGATGTTGTTCATGATCTCGTCGGCGATCTTGGCGCTCGCATTCGTCCAGAGCTCCAGCACCTTCTGCTTGCGCTCGCCGGGCGACATGAAGCCGCGCCGGTAGTCGGTGTTGGCCTTGGCGACCGCCTGCTCCGTGGTCCGCAGGATCTCCGCCCGGCTTTCCGGGCTTTTCATGTCGGTCAGCGAGAAGGTGATGCCGGCCTTGCTCGCCCACTGGAAGCCCAGCGCCTTCATCTCGTCCAGCAGCTGGATGGTGCGCTCGTCGCCCTGGTGCGTATGGACGTCGGCGATCAGCGTCGTCAGCGCCCGGCCGTCCATGGTCTGGTTGACGTAGCGCATCTGCGCGGGCAGGATCTCGTTAAACAGGAGCCGTCCCGCCGTGATGCGCTGCGGCTTCTCGCCCGGGCGGACCCGCACGTCGATCCACTCGTGCAGATCCAGAAGCCCCTGGTGGTAGGCGTGGAGCGCGTCCTCGGCGCCGGCGAACGGCAGGTGGCGCGGCTCGCCCTCCTTCTCCATGGTCAGGAAGTAGCAGCCCAGGATGATGTCCTGCGCCGGGGCGACGATCGGGTCGCCGTTGGCGGGCGAGAACAGGTTGCGCGTCGCCAGCATCAGCACGCGCGCCTCGGCTCGCGCCGACGCCGGATACAGGGCACGTGGACCGCCATCTGGTCGCCGCTCTGGTCGGCATTGAAGGCGTGGCACACCAGCGGGTGCAAACGGATCGCCTTGCCGTCGACGAGCCGGCCTGAACGCCTGGATGCCCAGGCGGTGCGGGTCGGGGCGCGGTTCAGCAGGACCGGGTGCTCCAGACACCTCCAGGGCGTCCCAGACTTCGGGGCGCGCCTTCTCGATCATGCGCTTGGCCGTCTTGATGCTGCTGGTGTACTGGCGCTCGACCAGGGTCTTCATCACGAACGGCCGGAACAGCTCGAGCGCCATCTCCTTGGGCAGGCCGCACTCGTGCAGCTTCAGGTCCGGGCTGACCACGATGACCGAGCGGGCCCGAATAGTCCACGCGCTTGCCCAGCAGGTTCTTGCGGGAAGCGGCCCTCCTCTTTGCCCTTGAGCATGTCGGACAGCGACTTGAGCGGGCGGCCGTTCGAGCCCGCGGACCGGGCGCGCGTGACGGCCGTTGTCGATCAGGGCGTCGACGGCCTCCTGCAGGAGCCGCTTCTCGTGGTTGACGATCGACTCGGGCGCGCGATCTCCGTGATCTTCTTCAGGCGGTTGTTGCGGTTGATGATGCGCCGGTACAGGTCGTTGAGGTCCGACGTGGCGAAGCGCCCGGGCCGTCGTGACCTGCACCATGGGCCGCGCCTGGCGAGATGACCGGCACGGCGTCCAGGATCATCCAACTGGCCGCGACTTCGACTCCAGGAACGCGTTCACCACCTCGATGCGCTTGATGGCGCGGGCGCGCTTTGGGGCCCTGGGTCTCCTCGATCTCCTTGCGCGCCTGCCGCTGCAGCGTCTCGAGGTCGATCTCCCTGGAGCAGCTTCGATCGCCGCGCCGCCCAGCCCCGCTTCCACGACGTTGCCAAGCGATTCGTCGATGCGGCGCGCGAAGACGTCGAGCAGGCGCTCCACGGCCCGCCACTGGTCCTCGGTGATGAGCATCCGCTTGTCCAGGGTGCGCAGCGCCTCGAGCGAGGCGGCTACCTCCTTGGCCCTCCTCGTCGGCGTCCTTGTCCTCCTGCCGGATCCGCTCGTCGGTGACCTTCTGGCCTTTCGGCGATCTCGTCCTCGGTGTACGGCCCGCGCGCCGGCTCCTCGGAATCGTCCTCGGGGTCGACGACGCGGCCGAGGGCGACCTCGCGGGCGAACTCGTCGCGGTAGTCGCGGATGGCGGCGTCGCGCTCGTCCTCGATCTGGGCGATCTCCTGGTTCACGGCGTCACGGAACTGGTCCTGCCCGCTCATGATGCGCGCCTTGTCGATCTCGGTCACGATGTAGGACGCGAAGTACAGCACCTTCTCCAGCGGCCGCGGCGTCATGTCGAGCAGGAGCGCGAGGGGCGAGGGCACGCCCTTCAGGTACCAGATGTGGCAGACCGGCGCGGCCAGCTCGATGCGCCCCATCCGCTCGCGCCGCACCTTGAGCGCGTCACCCTCGACGCCGCAGCGGTCGCAGATGATGCCCTTGAACTTGACCTTCTTGTAGCGCCCGCAGTGGCACTCCCAGTCCTTGACCGGGCCGAAGATCTTCTCGCAGAACAGGCCGTCGCGCTCCGGCTTGAAAGTGCGATAGTTGATGGTCTCCGGCTTCTTGACCTCGCCGTACGACCAGCCCCGAATCTCGTCGGGGGACGCGATGCCGATACGAATCTTGTCAAACGTACTTGCGTCAGCCATTTGGCTCGTAGCTCCTCGTTCTTATCACCCCACACCGGCCCCGAGTGGCCGGCGTAAAAACTCATCTCACCGTGCGAAGCCCGCCGGCGGCGGCCAGACGAAACAAGACACCGCGCGACCCGGCCCTTCTCAACGGGGCCGGGCCGGCGGCATCCGGTCAACCCCCGCCTAGCCGAGCAGCGGCTCCTCGGGCTCCAGGCGCCGGAGGGCGGAGCGGCGTGGCCGCCTCCTCGTCCCCGTAGTCCTCTTCCTTGTCTTTGAGTGTCGATGTCGCTGCCCTTGGCGTCCTCTCGACCGTCACCTTCAGGCCCAGCGACCGAGCCCCTCGTTGACCAGGATCTGGAACGACTCGGGCACGCCCGGCTCCAGCATGGCGTCGCCCTTCACGATGCTCTCGTAGGTCTTGACGCGCCCCAGCACGTCGTCGCTCTTGATGGTCAGGATCTCCTGCAGCGTGTAGGCCGCGCCGTAGGCCTCGAGCGCCCGGTGACCTCCATCTCGCCGAACCGCTGGCCGCCGAACTGGGCCTTGCCGCCCAGCGGCTGCTGCGTGACCAGGGAGTACGGTCCCGTCGAGCGGGCGTGGATCTTGTCGTCCACCAGGTGGGCCAGCTTCAGCATATAGATATAGCCCACCGTGACCGGCATGTTAAACTTCTCGCCCGTCCGGCCGTCGCGCACGTCGGTCTTGCACGAATCCTCGTGGAAGCCGACGCGCCGCCACACGCGCTCGCGGACAGCCCTCTGAGCAGGGCGCCGTAATCGTAGCCCGCCGGGATGGCCGACCCCTGGCCGTCGGCGTGCACCGCCGGCCCCGCCAGGACCCCCGAAACGCGCCCAGCCCCCCCCCCCCGGCGGGTGGCGCGCAGCCCTGCTCTCGAGCGCCCCCGTCGCCTCGGCGAGCGTCTGCCCCGCCTCGTCATCCACCTCGGGCAGCGCCACGTTCACCTTCAGGGTCGGAGGCGATGAAGCGGGCCAGCATGTCCCGGCGCAGGCGCTCGGCGTAGCGGTCCATCTCGCCCAGGATCTCGGCCTCGGTGGACCCTTCGAAGATCGGATCCACGAACGAAATGTCCAGCGCCTTGGCGACGTACCCCAGGTGCGTCTCCACGATCTGGCCGATGTTCATGCGCGACGGGACCCCGAGCGGGTTCAGCACGATGTCCACGGGCGTCCCGTCCGGGAGGAACGGCATGTCCTCCTCGGGCAGGATCTTGGAGATGACGCCCTTGTTGCCGTGGCGACCAGCCATCTTGTCGCCTTCCATCACCTTGCGCTTCTGGGCGATGTAGACTCGAACCAGTTTGTTGACGCCGGCCTGCAGCTCGTCACCGGGCTGGCGCTCCAGATCACTGCCACACAGATCGCAGCTATTGGTGTCCGGCCGCTTGCTGAAGTTGTACTCGTGCTTGCAGTTCGTGCAACGGAACTTGAAGCGGGAAAAGACCTTCACGTCAACGATCTTGCCCTTTTCGCCGTGGGGCACGCGCAAACTCACGTCGCGCGTTTCTTCGGCTTTTTTGCCGAAGATGGCGATGATCAGGCGCTCCTCGGCCGTCAGCTCGCCCTGCCCCTTGGGGGCGACCTTGCCGACCAGGATATCCTCGGGACGCACCTCGGCCCCGATGCGGATGATGCCCTCCTCGTCCAGGTCCTTCAGGGCGTCCTCGCCGACGTTGGGGATGTCGCGCGTGATCTCCTCCGGCCCGAGCTTGGTGTCGCGCGCTTCCAATTCGTACTTCTCGATGTGGATCGAGGTGTACGTGTCGTCCTTCACCAGCCGCTGGCTGAGCAGGATCGCGTCCTCGTAGTTGTAACCGTTCCAGGGCATGAACGCGACGAGCACGTTCTGACCCAGCGCCAGTTCGCCCTGGTCGGTGCAGGGGCCGTCGGCGATCACCTGGCCCTGCCGCACGCGCTGTCCCAGATCAACAATCGGCCGCTGCGTGATGCAGGTCGCCTGGTTCGAGCGGATCATGTTGAGCAGTCCGTACCGATCAATCCGGCCGTCGGACGACTCGATCACGACCTCCTCACTCGTGACCTTGCGCACGCGGCCGCCGCGCTTGGCAACGATGACCGCGCCGCTGTCCACGGCGGCCCGCTTCTCGATGCCGGTCTTGACCAGCGGCGCCGCCGGGCGCAGCGTCGGCACGGCTTGCCGCTGCATGTTCGCGCCCATCAGCGCCCGGTTCGCGTCGTCGTTCTCCAAGAACGGGATCATGGCCGTCGCGACGCTCACCAGCTGCTGGGGCGACACGTCCATATAATCAATCTGGCCCGTGGGCACGACCGGGTACTCGTTGTTGAAGCGAACCTGCATGGTGCGCTCGCCGAACGTGTTGTCCTCGTTCAGGCGCGCGTTGGCTGACGCGATCCGATAATGGTGCTCGTTGTCGGCCGGCAGCCAGTCGATCTCGTCCGTCACCTTGCCGTTCACGACACGGCGATACGGCGACTCCAAAAAGCCGAACTGGTCCACGCGGGCATGCACGGCCATCGAGCCAATCAGGCCGATGTTGGGGCCTTCCGGCGTCTCGATGGGGCAGATGCGGCCGTAGTGGGAATGGTGCACGTCGCGCACTTCGAGTTTCGCCGACTGACGCGAAAGACCGCCCGGCCCGAGCGCCGAAAGCCGCCGCTTGTGCGTCAGTTCGGCCAGCGGGTTCGTCTGGTCCATGAACTGGCTCAGCTGCGACGAGCCGAAAAAGCTCTTGATGGCCGCGCTGATCGGCTTCACGCTCAGCACTACCTGCGGAATGATGTTTTCGGCGTCGAGCGCGGTCATCCGCTCCTTGGCAACCTTTTCCATCCGCAGAAAGCCCATGCGCAGCTGCGAATACAGCAGCTCGCCCACGGAGCGCACGCGCTTGTTTTCCAGGTGGTCAATGTCGTCGGTGGAGAAGCGGCGCTTGTCCTCATCGCTCGCGTTCGGGTTCGTGTTGACGTTTTGAAGCCCGATGATGTAATGAACGACGGCGATCAGGTCGTTCGCCGTGATCGTGCGGAGCGAGTTCGGCAGCGTCAGGCCGAGTTTTTTATTCAGTTTGTGCCGCCCGACCTTGGCAAGATCGTAGCGGCGGCTGTCGAAGAACATGCTCTGCATGAGCGCGCGGGCCGAGTCGAGCGTGGCCGGGTCGCCGGGCCGGATCTTGTGGTAAATATCCACCATCGCCGTGTCGCGGTCCACGACCTTGGGGTCTTCCATCTCCAGCGTCGCGGCGTNGGTCATCTCCTCGGGGCCCAGCTTGGTGTCGCGGGCCTCCAGTTCGTACTTCTCGATGTGGATCGACGTGAACACGTCGTCCTTGACCAGCCGCTGGCTGAGCAGGATCGCGTCCTCGTAGTTGAAGCCGTGCCAGGGCATGAACGCGACCAGCACGTTCTGGCCCAGCGCCAGCTCGCCCTGGTCGGTGCAGGGCCCGTCGGCCAGCACCTGCCCCTGCCGGACGCGCTGCCCGACGTCCACGATCGGCCGCTGCGTGATGCAGGTGGCCTGGTTGGAGCGGACCATGTTCAGCAGAGGATAGGTGTCGATCCGCCCGTCGGTCGACTCGACCACGATCTCCTCGGACGTCACCCGGCGGACGCGCCCGCCGCGCTTGGCGATGACCACGGCGCCCGAGTCCTGGGCGGCGCGCTTCTCGATGCCGGTCTTGACGACGGGGGCGTCGGGGCGCAGCGTCGGGACCGCCTGGCGCTGCATGTTGGCGCCCATCAGCGCCCGGTTGGCGTCGTCGTTCTCCAGGAACGGGATCATCGCCGTCGCCACCGAGACCAGCTGCTGCGGCGACACGTCCATGTAGTCGATCTGGCCGGTCGGCACGATCGGGTACTCGTTGTTGTGCCGCACCTGCAGCGTGCGCTCCTCGAAAGAGCCGTCCTCGTTGAGGCGGGCGCTGGCCGGCGCGATCCGGAAGTGGTGCTCGTTGTCGGCGGGCAGCCAGTCGATCTCGTCGGTGACGCGCCCGTCCACCACGCGCCGGTACGGCGACTCCAGGAAGCCGAACGGGTCCACGCGGGCGTGCACCGCCATCGAGCCGATCAGCCCGATGTTCGGGCCTTCCGGCGTCTCGATGGGGCAGATGCGCCCGTAGTGCGAGTGGTGCACGTCGCGCACCTCCAGCTTGGCCGACTGGCGCGACAGGCCGCCCGGCCCGAGCGCCGACAGGCGCCGCTTGTGCGTCAGCTCGGCCAGCGGGTTGGTCTGGTCCATGAACTGCGACAGCTGCGAGCTCCCGAAGAAGCTCTTGATCGCCGCCGAGATCGGCTTGACGGAGAGCACCACCTGCGGGATGATGTTCTCGGCGTCCAGGCTGGTCATGCGCTCCTTGGCGACCTTCTCCATGCGCAGGAAGCCCATGCGCAGCTGCGAGTAGAGCAGCTCACCGACCGAGCGGACCCGCTTGTTCTCCAGGTGGTCGATGTCGTCGGTCGTGTAGCGCCGCTTGTCCTCGTCGGTCGCGGCCGGGCTGGTGTTGACGTGGTGCAGGCCGATGATGTACTCGACGATCGCGATCAGGTCGTCCTTGGTGATCGTGCGCACCGACAGCGGCAGCGACCGCCCCAGCTTCTTGTTCAGCTTGTGCCGCCCCACCTTTGCCAGGTCGTAGCGCCGCGAGTCGAAGAACATCGACTGCATCAGCGAGCGCGCCGACTCGGGCGTGGCCGGGTCGCCGGGCCGGATCTTGTGGTAGATGTCCAGCAGCGCCGTCTGCCGGTCCACCACTTTGGGGTCTTCCATCTCCAGGGTCGCCGCGATGTACCTGTGGACGTCGAGCACCTCGAGCGAGGGAAGCTCCAGCGCCGCGAGGCGCCGGGCCAGCTCTTTCTCGATGCGGCCGTAGGCGGGCGCCAGCACCTTGCCCGCGGCGTCCGTGATGTCGAAGGCGGCGTATTTGCCGGTGAGCGACTCGGCGTCGGGCGCCTCCAGGGTCACGCGCTTGCCGAACCGCTCGATGATCTGCGCGTCGGTCTCGCAGGGCTCCGACGTCAGCTCGACCGTGGCGCGCAGTCCGCGGACGTTCTCCTCGCCGCCCAGCGCGCGCGTCGCGCGCCGGTAGGCGTCCTCGTCCACGAGGGTCCCCGCGTCGATCAGCACTTCGCCGGTGACGGGGTCGACGACCGGCGCGGCCAGCGTCTTGCCGACGAGCTCCCTGTACGCCACGTCGAAGCGCCCCTGCGGGCTGGCGACGTCGAAGTTGTGCAGCGCGCGCAGCAGCGTCGTGATCGCGAACTTCTTGTTCTGCCCGATGCGGACCGTGACCGCATCCGACGAGTCGGTCTCGATGTCGACCCACGGCCCTTCGCTGGGGATCAGGGTGGCGAAGAACTGCCAGTTCAGCGTCAGGTCCAGCTGGTCGCGGAAGTAGATGCCCGCCGAGCG
>JAUJNC010000203.1 GCA_030446525.1 Armatimonadaceae bacterium | reverse complement strand
GGGAGAGGGCTTGCATGAGGGCAGTATACCCAAACTGTCAATAACTCCGGGGAGAACTAGTGTCTGTGGGCACAGACGCTGCTGCGGTTTGGGCTCTGGGATGTGAAGCCGCAGCCGGTTTATGGCGACTGGCGCACGTGTCTGTCGTACCTGACGCTTTCTCAGCAGAAGCGCCTGTCGAGGGAGCAGTGCCGAATTTGTGCGGGTTCTACGGCAACGCTCGAAAGGGCGAAAATGGAGGAGGCGCTACCGCTGGCCGCTTGAATCCAGAGGCAAGCGACGCGTGAAAACGCTAAACTACAGAGCTTTACGCAGCATTCCTTTTTTCCTGGCGACGAGGGGCATAGGGCGATCATCGCTGTCGGGGTACCGTATTTACGTCCTGTACCTTCCTTTAGGTCCGCCTGCATGACGGCTTTTTTAATGGCCTCCCTTTAGCCGGCGGCAGGCAGCGTGAACCAGAACCGGCTCCCCTGTCCCGGCGCGCTCTCCACGCCGATCTGCCCCCCGTGCGCCTCCACGGCCATCTTGCAGAACGACAGCCCCAGCCCCGTGGCCGCCACGCCCCCCGTCGCCCCCGGCTGCACCTGGTAGAACTTCTCGAAGATCCGCGCCTGGTGCTCGGGCGCGATGCCCGGCCCCGTGTCGATCACCGACACGCACAGCGCTCCCTCCGCTGCCGGTTCGGCGCGCACCGTGATCAGGCCGCCTTCGGGAGTAAACTTGAGCGCGTTGCCCAGCAGATTCACCAGCACCCGGCGCACGATCTCGCGGTCGGCCTCCACCAGACCACCGCTCACGCCGCCGGCGAGTTCCCCCTCCTGGCGCAGCGTCAGGCGCTTGTCGCGCGCTAGCGCCGCCACCAGATGCGCCGCCTCTTCCATCACCTCGCCGATGCGCAACCGCTGCCGCCTCAGCGTCATCTGGCCCGATTCCAGCTTGCTGATGTCCAGCAGGTCGTTGACCATCAGCAGCAGGCGGTTCGCCCCCGAGAGCGCGCCGCCGAGGAACTCCCGGCGCAGTTCGGGCGCGTCTTCCAGGTGCTCGACGGTTTGCAGCCCCGTGATGATGCTGGTGAGCGGGGTGCGCATGTCGTGCACGACCATGTGCGTCAAGGCGTCCCGCGCCGCCGGCGCCGCCGTCAGCTCGGCGTGCGCCCGCTGCAGCGCGCCGTAGAGCTGCTCGGTGCGCTGCTGGCGCGCCATCTCGGCGGCCAGATCGGGGAACCAGCGGCGCACCAGGACGCCGATGATCATCAGGGCCGCCAACAGGTTCAGGACCTTGGGCACGAGCACGTACTGGGGCTGGGACAGCAGGCCGAAGAGGTAGCGAGGGATCAGGCCGGTGCGGGCGGTGTACCAGGTGCCGAAGTAGACGCTCTCCAGCAGGGTGCGCGCCCCGTCCACGAAGACGACGACCAGCATCGTGCCGACCATGGGGCTGAGCGCGGTGAGGCGGCGGTGTTCGCGCCAGTAGAAGATGAGGATGATCAGCCAGCACAGGATCAGGCACCAGTACAGAGCGGCAGTAATATAGGCCAAATGATCCACGTTCATCTCTGGGTTCATCGCCTCCCCTCCTCTAGGTGCAGGCATTCTCACCGGGATGACTCCGCCCCTGCGCTGTCTTGCCCGGAGTTGTGACGCAGGCCCCGGAAGGGGTCCGCTCACGACAAAGCATTATTCCGTTTGCGGCATTTAAAGAGCGCCAACGTTGGCTCGTGCTATCCAGCCGTAGCTGTCACTGCCCGGCACCCGGCCATAAACGTGCCGCAGCCCCGCTAATTGTTTCCTTCCCGCCGCGGCGTCAATCGTTAGCGCCGTTGCGCATTCGCGGGGCGGCCTGGGATTGCGGTTCTGTGAATCGGTGACGGGCGTTGGCAGTGGCGGAGCCACCAGAGCGCTGCGTGAGACCCAGCCGGAACCGCCCTGCGTTCGCCATCCCCAGACATAGGTCTCCGGACCGTCTTTCCCATCCAGGTCCATCGTCTTCGTGACGCCCTGGTTGAGCATCACAGGCTTACGGGCGCGGCCTATCTCGTTACCCGCGCCGTCGAAGACAGACGCTTCGTGTTTGAGCGTGAACAATTTGGCCTTGCCACCCGCGTCTCGATAACGTCCGGGGAAGCCGCCCCGGTTATAGCGGCTGGTCTGTGCCGGCAGTTCGCGTCCATTTGCCGCCCGCGCCGCTCCCTGTGCCGAGGGGGTGGATTGGGACGGTGGGCCTGATGGCGTTTGGCCTATGGTTTGCGCACTGAGCATGCAGAGCAGAAAAAAGAGCATCGATCTGGCCTTTCAAGCGGACGTATGCAAAGGGACGAAGACCGCTAACGGCGCGGCAGCTACGCTCCGCACGTGACGGCCGGTGCTGTCATCCCTGGCTGGGCAGGTACCGGTCCCCGGTGAGCGCGCGCAGCTGCCGCACCAGCTCGAAGCCCTGCGCATCCCCCACGTTCAGGTCCAGCAGCACCAGGTCCGGTGCCCCTGCCCATGCGGCCTGGAGGGCTTCCCTGCCGGAGCCCACTTCCACCACCGAGTAGCCGGCCGCGCGCAGCAAGGCGGCGGTGTGGCCGCGCCCCTCTTGGCTTTCGTCTATGACCAGGACGCGCTTCATGTCCCAGGGCTCGCCCGCCGTTTCTGCCAGGTAAAGTCAGCGCTCCCTTGCTGACCTGTTTTATTGTTACCGCAGCTCGACAAAGATAAACGGGGAGAGTCCCCAGCTGACGGGGGCGAGCCCCCCAGGGGCGGCACCGGTGGGGTGCGGCACGGGCGTTGCCGGTGGCGCGGTGTGGGGATACCTTCGGCAACGAGAACCTCTGCCACGTAGTTCTCCTGGCGGGCTCTGGTAGACAGCCCCACCAGCTCCTTTTTCCGTTACCAGCCATCGGCAGGGTGTTTTACGGCAAGCTGGGTATAATAGGGGAACCCATTTACAAGCCCCTGTAAGGACGCGGGTGTGCGCTCTTCCAGTGGCGGTACAAGCCGAGGAGCAACACACGAGATGGCTTTCGACCCTGTCCCCCCGAGCCGTGCGCCAGAGACCACAGACACGACCTGCCGTGTGGCCGCCACAAAGCGCAGCCGCGGGACCCCCCTGGTTATCGGCAGCAGGTGCCACGAGGGGGTGACCCGCATCCAGGTCCGCGGCGAGCTCGACGAGGCGCACAACCCACAGCTGCGGGGCGCGCTACGCCAGAGCATCGAAGCGGGCGAAGCAGACATCGTGCTCGACCTTTGCGGCGTGCCGTACGTGAGCCAGGGGGCGCTGGGGGTCCTGGTCGGCGCCCTCAAGGCCCAACAAGGCCGCGGCGGCACGCTGCGGCTGGCCGGGCCCTGTGCCCAGGTCAGGGACAAGCTCGTGCAGACCCAGCTCATCCGGGTCTTCGCCGTCGAAGAAGCAGCAGCCCTCTGAAAGCCCACCGGCAGGCAGCCCGGCAGCTGCCGGGCTCTGTTTGCCACCGCTGTGCTCTGCGGTTATGCTGTGCTACTGCGGGCTAGCCGCCGGTTCTTGGGGCTCCCCGGTGCGCTCATAGTAGCCCATTCTCCCACAGCAGATCCTGGGCGTCGGTCTCTAGCAGCTCCGAGACCGCCTCCACGAACTCTGTGGAAGGAAGGTCGCTCCCGAGCGGGGTGCTGGCTGGTGCCGTTTCGCTGGCCATTGCTTCCTCCTTGCCTCCTCGTTGTCTTACGGCAGCGCTGGGGCTGGTAACCTGACCAGCCCTGCCCGTGGTGTACCCGATGCGTTTCTGGGCTGAGAAGCGTTTCTCACAAGTCACAAGTCCAGCTACTCTGCTGCCCGAAAGCCCGAGGCCCTCATCAGGTAGTCCCGCGATTGGACAGCCCGCGCCCGCACAGCGGCGAGATCGATGCCCAGAAGCGTGCCATCGCGCTTCACCGCCTTGCCAGCGACGAAGACCGAGTCCACATCACCCGCATAGGCGCCCAGGACTACCGCGCCCACAAGATCGTTGAGCGGCGTCAGGTTCAGGCGGTCGGCGCGGATCAGGACGAGATCGGCCTGCTTGCCCGGGGTCAGCGTCCCGACCTTATGGTCCAGCCACAGTGAGCGTGCGCCGTCGATGGTCGCCATCCCCAGCACGTCGCGCGCGGTGAGGAGCGGGCGCTCCTCCGGGCTTTGCGACGCGAGCACCCGCTCGACCTGGAAGGTCGCGCGCATCTGGGTGAACAGATCGCCCGCCGTGCTGGTGATCACGTCAATGCCCAGACCGTGCCGGAGTCCCTGACGGAGGAAGCGCCCCGCCGACGGCATGCCGAAGCCCATCTGCAGCTCGACCGCGGGCGTGCTGACCGCCGTCCCCCCGGTCTCCTTGATCCGCGTGATCGCGGCGTCGGTCAGCGAGACGTTGTGCACGTACTGCGTGTCGGGGCCGAGCAGTCCGGCCGCGTCCAGGTTCTCGATGGCGCGGTACGGCACGCCAAAGGCGCCGTTGCCCACGTGCACCGACATCTTGAGCCCGAGTCCGCGCGCCAGTGCCCAGTCGTGGCGCGTGACCTCCAGCGTCGAGAGCTCGGGCCCGCGCACAGCCATCGCCATGGTCACGAGCCCCTCGTCGGAGGCGAAGTGCTCGGCCCGCACCCGGCGCGCGTCGTCGGGGTGAGGGAGCTGGCTCTCATAGAACCACTCGAACCCGGTATTGGGGAAGCCATAGCCGAAGACCGCGCGCAGCCCCGCGTCCCGGAGCGCCTGCACCGCCGCGTCCGTATGCTCCGGAGTGTTCTGGATGTGGGACTAGACTGTCCACCGCATCGATCCGCGGCTCAACGGCGCGGATGGTGCTCCCCTCGATCAGCACGTCGGCGCGCGGGAAGTCGCCCAGATCCTTGTCGAGGGTGAGGATGCTGCCGCCTTTGAGCAGGGTTCGGTTGCTATTGCTGGGTTTCATAGCGTTACTCCCTGGCTATCCTTTGTGACGAATTGGGACGACAAATGCTTCCGGCGCTTCCGGTCACTTCCCCGGGGCTATGGGCCGGATCGCGTTGTACAATCGAACGCTTGCTTGCCACACGTAATAATCTCTGGAGGAGGCTGTGGCGCCTGCTGGCGAGCAGACAACCCGAACAACAACGCGGTCCGATCCATAGCCCAGGCATTTGGGCAGGAACGGGCAGCTGCGCCGTTAGCGGAACAAGAGCCCGTCAAATGCCCTCGCCGGACATCTCCTCGGAGGGGGCGAAGCCGCGGCGCAGGACCGACTCGGTGATGGTGCGCGGGACCAGGAACTGGAGCAGGTAGTCCGGGCCGCCCGCCTTGGAGCCGACCCCGCTCATCCGCGCGCCCCCGAAGGGCTGCCGGTCCACCAGGGCGCCCGTGATCTTGCGGTTGATGTACAGGTTGCCGACGCGGAACTCGCGCCGGACGCGGGCGATGTTGTCGGGCGAGCGCGAGTAGAGGCCGCCGGTCAGGGCGTAGAGGGTGTTATCGGCGAGCGACAGGGCTTCGGACAGGTCCTCCGCGCGCAGCACGGCAAGCACCGGGCCGAAGATCTCCTCCTGGCAGAGCTTGCCGTCCGCCGGGCAGTCCGTGAAAACGGCGGCCGGGACATAGTAGCCACGCCCCGGCAGGGCGGCGCGCGGGGTGACCTGCGCCAGCAGGCGTCCTTCCTGTTCGCCGATATCGAGGTAGCGCAGTATGCGCTCCTGCGCCGCCCGATCCACGACCGGGCCGAGCGTGGTCGCGGGATCCTCGGCCGGGCCGATCTGGATGCTCTTGACCGCCTCCGCGAGCCGCGCGCAGAACGGCTCGTAGGCCGACCCGACCGCGATCACGCGCGAGCACGCCGAGCACTTCTGGCCGGAGAAGCCCACGGCCGACGCGAGCACGCCCAGGACCGCCTCATCCAGATCCGCGTCCTCGTCGACGAGGACCGCGTTCTTGCCCCCGAGCTCCGCGATGACGCGCTTGATCTCGCGCTGCCCCGGCCGCACCTCGGCGGCGTCCTTGAGGATGGAAAGTCCGACCGCCCTGGACCCCGTAAAGGCGATCAGGGCGACGCGCGGGTCGTTCACGAGAATCGGGCCCACGGTTTCCCCTTCACCCGGCAGGAAGTTCGCCACACCGGGGGGGGCGCCCGCCGCTTCCAGGGCCTCCTGAAGGAAGTACCCGATTCGGGACGACTGCTCGGACGGCTTGAGCACGACCGGGTTGCCCGCGACGAGCGCGGCCCCTGCCATGCCCGTGAGGATGGCGAGCGGGAAGTTCCACGGCGCGATGATCACGGCGGGCCCGCGCGCATCATAAAAATACTCGTTCCACTCGCCGGGGACGTTGCGCCGGCGCGGCCGGGACAGGCGCTCCATCTCGGCCGCATAAAACGCGCAAAAGTCGATCGCCTCGGCCACGTCGGCGTCGGCCTCGCGCCAGGGCTTGCCCACCTCGTACCCCTGCCATGCCGCTATCTCGAAGCGGCGCCGGCCCAGCTCGGCGGCGACGCGGCGAAGCAGCGCGGCGCGTTCCGCTGCCGGCGTGTCGCGCCAGGCGGGGAACGCCGCGTGCGCGGCGGCGACGGCGCGCTCCGCCTGCTCGGGCGTGGCCCAGCAGACGCGCGACGCGACGCGGCTCGTCGCCGATGGGTCGGGCCTGTCCCATACGGTCGGTGACGCCTCGCGCTCGCCCCCGATGACGACGGGCACCGTTTGGCCGAGGTGCGGCCGCACCTCGGCCAGGGCGGCGAGCAGCCGCTCCAGGTTCGCCGGGACGGCGAAATCCGTCTCCGGCGCGTTGCGGAAGGGGGTCTCCGCTCTCACCCCGGTCGGGACGGGGACGGGGGTGAGGGCGGGGGAGCGTTGCGGGGCGGCCAGAAGGGCGGCGGGAGCGGGCGGCGGGGCGGGGGGGCGGGGGAGAGGGTCGGGGGGGCTG
>JAUJNC010000202.1 GCA_030446525.1 Armatimonadaceae bacterium | reverse complement strand
GCGCTGACACCGGACGAGCAACGGGAGCTGCGCTCCCTGCTGGACACATGGCTGGTGACCCCGGCGTCCGGATCGACCGAGGGGGAACTGGACCGCCGGCTGCTGGAAAAAGGGTTAATCTCCCGCATCCCGCCTCGGATCACGGATTTGACACCCTTCCGCAACCGCAAACCGGCACGGATCCTTCATGGCAAACCGGTCTCGGAAACGATCATCGAGGAACGGCGTTAGTTGGCGGCGTACTTCTTTGACAGCAGCGCTACTGTCAAGCGATACATCGGTGAGACAGGAACTGCCTGGATACTGGCTGTGACAGACCCACGGGCAGGCAACCGGCTTTATGTGACGCGCATCACGGGAGTGGAGACCGTTTCGGCGATCGCCCGGCGCGGTCGTGGTGGCAGCCTCACCGCTCAGGAAACGGCCGTGGCCCTGTCTGACTTCCGCTTCGACTTCGCACAGGCTTACAACGTACTGGAAGTGGGGCCCGTGGTAATTGCCCGCGCCATGAGCCTGGCGGAAGTCCATGCGTTGCGTGGCTACGACGCAATCCAATTGGCCGCCGCCCTGGAGATCAATGACCAACATCTGGCTCTGTCGGCGCCCGCAGTAACCTTCGTTTGCGCCGATGCCGCGCTTAACGCAACGGCGATCCTCGAAGGATTGACGGTGGATGACCCGAACGCACAGCCATAGAACTTTTTCAGCAGGGGAGCAGGTTTTTTGGCGGCAGCAATGGACGATCTGCACGCGGAGCTGAGGCGCTTCTTCGGGCACGGGGAGTTCCGGCCGCGCCCGCCGCCCCGTGAACGGGATTAAACCTGCGGGGGCGGGCCTTGTGCCCGCCCCTTCTCCTTCTCCGGCATCAGTACCGGTTTATGGTGCGCTTCAAGGCAGTCGGCGATATACTTTATAGATAAGGGTCGGGGGCAGAAGCGAAGGAAAGAGGTGAGAAACGTGGCATTGGATAAGCTGGTCGAGGAAGTTAAGGCGCTGACACCGGACGAGCAACGGGAGCTGCGCTCCCTGCTGGACACATGGCTGGCGATCCCTCCCACCGACGTCGAGGCCGCAGTCGAACGGAAGCTGCGGGAGATCGGAATGTTGCGCATCAAGCGCCTTGCAGATCATGCCCTGGCGGACGATTTTCAACCGGTAAAGATTGAGGGTAAGCCGCTTTCAGAGACAATTTTGGAGGAGCGACGTTAAGTATTGGCTTACTTCCTGGACAGCAGTGCCCTGGCCAAGCGGTATGCGCAAGAGACCGGCTCGGCGTGGGTGTTGAGCCTTGTAGGTCCGACCGCCAGGAACCTGATTTATGTGGCAAGTATCACCGCTGTGGAAGTGGTGTCGGCACTGGCGCGGCGGGGACGTGGCGGCAGCCTTTCAACGGCAGATGCGGCCACCGCCATCATCAGGCTACGTAACGATTTCACCCATGCGTACGACGTGTTGGATGTTACTTCGACGGTGCTTGACCGCGCAATTGACCTTGCTGAGACCCATGCCTTGCGCGGCTATGATGCCGTCCAACTGGCCGTGGCTTTGGAAGTCAACGACCGGCGTCTGGCTTTGGGAGCGCCCGCCCTCACTTTCATCTCCGCCGACAATGCGCTTAACACAGCGGCGACCGCCGAGGGGCTGACGGTGGAGGATCCGAACGCGCACCCCTAAGAACCCTACACTTGGTCGAGACCGTGATGGCCGTAAATCCATCGTGGAGGTTAGTCTATGATCCGTTCCGACGACCAATACCGGCGCACTCGCCAATATGTGGACGGGCTTCAGGAGATACTCCTGGAGCTACGCCGCACGTCCACACCAAGCCAGTACGAATGGATGAGCAAGGCGTACCTGAAGGAACTAACAAAGGCGCAACGCGAGATCGCCATGTACCTCGCGCTCCCCGAGGTTCACGATAAGGCGGCATAGGTGGACGATCTGCAGGCGGAGCTGAGGCGCTTCTTCGGGCACGGGGAGTTCCGGCCGGGGCAGCGGGAGGTGGTCGAGGCGGCGGTCGAGGGCAGGGACGCCTTAGCCGTGATGCCGACCGGGGGCGGCAAGTCGCTGACCTACCAGCTCCCGGCCATGCTGGTGCCGGGCGCGACCCTGGTGCTGTCGCCGCTGATCGCCCTGATGAAGGACCAGGCGGAGAACCTGCCGCCCCCGGTGGCCGCGTGCTCCACCGTCATCAACTCGTCGCTCGACCCGTCGGAGGTGGGGCGGCGCCTGCGCCTGGTGGCCGACGGGCGCATCAAGATGGTCTATGCCGCGCCCGAGCGGCTGCGCCAGCCGCCGTTTTTGCACGCGCTGCGGCGCGCCGACGTGTCCCTGGTCGTGGTGGACGAGGCGCACTGCATCTCGGAGTGGGGTCACGACTTCCGCCCCGACTACCGCGCCGTCGGCAAGGCGGTCGAGGCGCTGCGGCCCCGCTCCGTCCTGGCGGTCACCGCCACGGCCACCTGACGTCCCGGACGACATCGAGCGGCGAGAGCGGCTGGCGCGTTTCGCGGCTGGTCCGGCCGACGTACCGCGACAACCTGTTCCTGTCCTGCCGCAAGGTGCAGGGCGAGGACGAGAAGCTGTGGGCCGTGCTCGACATCTGCAACGAGATCGAGGGCGCGGGGCTCGTGTACGCCGGGTCGCGGGAAAAGTGCGAGCGGTGGCGCGGATGCTCCGCCGCCAGGGCATCTCGGCGGGTTTCTACCACGCGGGCCTGCCGCCCGACGAGCGCGCCCAGGCGCAGGATGACTTCATGCAGGGCCAGGTGCGGGTCATGGTCGCCACGGTCGCCTTCGGCATGGGCGTCGACAAGGCGGACATCCGCTTCCTCGTGCACTTCCACCGTCGCGCAACCTGGAGAACGCGCTACTACCGGAGGCGGGCCGCGCCGGGCGCGACAGCCTGCCGTCCGCCTGCACGCTGCTCTCGTCGTCCGCCGACGCCGCCAACGTCACGCGCCACCTGCGCGAGGACACACTGGCCCTGCCTCAGGTGCGGGCCGTGTACGCGGGCATCAGTCGGCCCTGGGGCGGCGGGTGGGCCCGGTCGCCTTCGACGCCCTGGCCGGGACTGCGGGCGGGGATGAGGGCCTGGTGCGCGCCGCCCTGCCGCTTCTGGAGGAGGCGGGGCTGATCGCGCGCCACGTGGACTACCGCGTGCTGTCCCTGTACCCGGACTTCACGGGCGGCGGCGAGGAATCGGAGGATCCCGAAGGGAGCCCGCTCGGACTGGGACGCCTTCGCCGCGCGCATCGGCGGCGGGGGCGAAATACGACCCCGTTTCGCTGGCCCAGGAGACCGGCGTGCCGCTTCCCAGCAGGAAGCCACGCTGCTCCGGTTTCAGGAGGCGGGCCACCTGACTTACCGCGCCGGCGGCGGGCGCGACCTTCTGCTCGAGCCGTTGCCCGCCCCGCCCGACACCCCGGCGCGGATGGAGGCGATCCTGGCGCACCGCGCCCAGGGCGCCGGGCGGAGGCGATGCTCGCCCTATGCGCGCGACAACCGCTGCCATCACGGCGCCGTCGCCCACTACTTCGGCGATAGCTGGCCGAACCGCCCTGCGGCGTCTGCGACGTGTGTGCGGACCTCCACCCCCGACCCCCTCTCCTGCAAGGAGAGGGGAGGTCAGGGGCGGGGGGCCGCAGCCTCTCCCCCTTCCCGCTCCGGGAGGGGGTCGAAGTAGGTCAGGTTCCCGAGCCGCCCCCTGGTCGACCCGGCGGAGGCGCCCGAGGCCGCGCTCCGCGTGGTGGCGGACCCTGACGAGCGGTTTCCGCCCCTTCGCGCTGGGCAAGACCGGGCTGATGCGCGCGCTACGCGGGACGCCCGACGCGCCCGCCGAACCGCACTCCGGCGTTCGGCGCTGGCCAGGCTGAAAAAGGCCGAGGTGGAGCGCCTGATCAGGCCTGGTAGATCCGGGCTACCGCCGCGACAGGCGACGAGTACCGGCGTTTGTACCTCACGCCCGCGGGTCGCGACGCCCTGTCGGCGGGCGCTGTGGATATCGAGTGGCGCCTGCCCGCGCCCGCGGGCGACGATCACCCGGCCGCGCCGAAAAAAAGGGAGCCGCTGCCCGACGAGGTGGACGCCGGCCTGTACGAGACCCTGCGGGCGTGGCGGCGGGATCCAGGCGGAGCGGGACAACGTGCTTGCGCACGTCGTGTTCGCCGACCAGGTGCTCCTGGCCCTCGCCGCGCGCAAACCGGCCAACGAGTTCGATCTGCTGGAGATCCCCGGCATCGGGCCGGCCAAGGCGGCCAAGTTCGGCGAGGCAGTGCTGGAGATGATTCGGGGCTCGTAGCCCCCACGCCCGTCCACGGGCGTCCCTTTCGGAAGCACGCAGCGCCGGCCAAACGCGTTATACCTAGTGGCGGGAGTATGCCGTCCGGAAGCATCCGTCCCGCCGAAAGGAACCGTAACGCGCTTATGTGCCTCCGTAAAAACGCCGCCGCGCTGGCGGCTTTCTGCATCGCTTCGGCGACCTGCATCGCGGCACCCCCGGCCGCCAGACGGCGCCCCGGCCGCCCCGGCGCCCCGCCCCGCGCGGCCCGGTGGCATTGCCGCAGGGCGCCGGGCCGCACGACGAGATCGACCATCGAGTGGTGGTACTTCAATTCGTTCCTGACGACCGAGGGCGGCAAACGCTACGCCGTGGTCGCCTCGTTCTTCCGCACCGGCCTGGGGGCGCAGAAGGGCACTACCTGATCCACGCCTGGCCGATCTGGACGCGCGGAAAAAGACGACCTACTCGAACTGGACAAGGCGAACCTGCACGAAACCTCCAGGGCTACCTGCCGCTCGTGGCGCTGCAGCGGCCGGAAGACCCGCGCCCGCTGCAGGCTTCTGGCGGCGCTTCAAAAAGGCCAGGCGCCCAAACCGCACCGCGCACTGCCCGCGACCGCGACCGTGACCAGGAAGCCCTTCTCCATTGCGATGGGCAAAAACACCTTCGCGCAGGCGAGCGAGGACGCGCGGACGTGGAAGGCGCATCTGGCCGGCGACGGCCTGCCCTCGACCTGACCCTGTCGCAGCCGGACCGGCCGCCGATGCGGGTGGGCGGCGAGGAAGACCGGCCTGCGCCGGCCCGAGGACATGTTCTACCTGTCGCTGACGGATGCGCAACGGGGACCCTGACCGTGGGCGGCAAGGCCGAGAAGGTGACGGGCGAGGAGCTGGCTGGACCGGCAGTGGGGCACGTCCTGGGCGGTCGAGGACAAGCGGCTGGGACTGGTTCGGCCTGCAGGCTCGCGGACGGCTCGGACCTGATCGTCTACCGGGTCAAGGACAACCAGACCAGCAAGGTCCTGCGCGCCGAGGCCCTGCTGGACAAGGACGGCAAGCAGGTGGTGGACAAGGCGCCCACCTTCGCCGCCGGGGGCACCTGGACCGACCCGGCGACCGAGGATCACCTACCCGCAGACCTGGAAGGTCACCCTTCCCGCCCTCGGCCACCCCTGACCGTCACGCCCGCCTTCCCCGACCAGAGCATCCCGTGGTCGGTATCGGCGGCGCCATCGGGAGGGCGTCGTCAACGTTGCCGGCACCACCCGCAGCAGCGCGGCCCTCGACGGGCGCGGCGCTGCACATGGGCCCAGTAGGCTACCGCAAGAAGAGGCCCCCTCCGCCCCCGATCCCGCAAGCGGGTACCCGGGGGCGGAGGGGGCTTACGGACGACCTACGACGACGCGCGCACCTTTCTGACGGCGCTGTCCGCGGGTGCGCGCGTCGCCGTAACCTACCACGGCGACACGACGGCACCAACAGCGCCGCGCTGGCAGTACGCTATCTGGAGCGGACCGGCCGCGCGGCGACAGACCTCGCGCCCGGCAAGGGCGAAGACAACTACGGGAGGCGTTTACCGCGCGCCTGCGCGAACCCCCGCCCCGACGCCCTGCTCGTTACTCGACCAGGAGCCCGCCCGCGCGGTCCTGCCCGAGGTGCCACCCTGGTGGTGGACCACCACGACGCGCCCCCCCGGGCGTGCCCGTCGCCGCGTATCTGAGCGGCCTTGTAACGCCCGTCCCCACCACCAGTCTGATGACGTGGCGCCTCCTGTGGCCCGCTCACGGACCTCGTCCGACACCGACTGGTGCGCCGCCGTGGGCGCCCTGGGCGATCTGGGCGCGGACGCCCCGTTCCCCGAAGTCGCCAACGCCAAGAAAGCCTACGGCCAGAAGAACCTCGCCGAAACCGTCGCCCTCGTGAACGCCGCCAAACGCTGCTCCGCCCACGATACAGCGACCGCGCTCGCCGCCCTGCTCGCCGCCCGCGTTCCCGCCGACATCGCCCGGGGCGGCGTCCCCCAGCACGCGGCCCTGGCCGCCTACCGCGCCCAGGTGCAGGCCGAGCGCACCCGCTGCTCCCGCACCGCGCCGCGCTTCTCGGGCGGCTGGGCCCTGCTCCGCTTCGCCTCGCCCTGCCAGCTGCACGGCCCGGTCGCCTCGGCGTGGGCGAATCGCCTCCCCAAGCAGATCGTCCTCGCCGCCAACGACGGCTACACCGCGGGCAACGTCCACTTCTCCGTCCGCACCCGCCGCGCGGGCGAAAACCTCCTCGACCGCCTGCGCGCCCTCCGGGATGTACTGGAATCCCCCGAGCTCGGCCAGGGCCACGCCCAGGCCACCGGCGGCATCCTCCCCCTCGCCCAGTTCGAAAAGCTCCTGGAAGCGCTCGGCTTTGCCGCCGGCTGACGCTCACCCCGGTTAACGCGCCGCTTGCGGATTTCGCGTAGGTTATAATGGTTATAGACCTTTGCGTCGCCCGGTGCGGCACGCAAAGGCACCGCGCAACTTTCATAAGGAGGAACACGACTATGGGACTGATGATCGATCTTTCTCCCGACGTAGAAACGCGACTGCAGCAGGAAGCGACGCGGCGCGGTATAGACAAGGCGGAGTACGCCCGGCAGCTTATCGAATCCAGTCTCCCGGCCCCGCGAAATGCTTTGTCGGCGCTCCTCCGGTCCTGGCGCGAGGAGGACGCAACAGACGACCCGGAGGAAATCAAGGCGGCGGAAGAGGAACTGGCTGAGTTCAAGCGAGCGATGAACGCCAACCGCGCGGCTACTGGAGAAAGGCTGCTCTTCCCGTGAGCCGAATTGTTCTCCTATGAAGTTACCGAACGGCGAGAAGGCGCATGTCCCGATGGAAAAGCTGACCGGCTACTGCCTGAACCCGGAGCACAAGGACGGAAGGCACAAGGCGCGCGTCTTTGCATCCGTCCTTGGCATTCGCGCCGAAGACGCCGAGTTGTTGCGCGCCGCGCTCCTGAAGGCGGCGCGTGAGGAAGAGGCGACGCTCAGCGAAAAGGACGAACGAGGGCAACGCTATGTCGTCGATTTCACCATGAGCGGTCCGGCGGGCGAGGCACCCGTCCGGAGCGCTTGGACCATCCGGTCCAGCGAGGCCTTTCCCCGCTTGATCACGTGTTACGTACGTAAGAAAGGACACAGAGATGGTGGGAATCAAGGTGCTTGATGTCGTGGCCCTGACCCAGGACCTGCCGGAAAGGGGGCTACGCCGGGGGCAGGTGGGGACGGTTGTCGAAACCTACCCCGACGGCGCATTCGAGGTCGAGTTTTCCGACGATGGCGGAGAGACCTACGCCTTGCTCGCGCTCAAACCGGAGCAGTTGATGGTGCTGCACTATGCGCCTCTTCCGGGGGATGGCGCCCCCGATAGCGACGAGCCCGCGCAGGAGATGGAACGGGCCGCGTGACCGCTCCCGACCCCCAACCGGAAGCGCCTTCTAACTTCCCTCCAGCAGACCGCCTCCGTCCCGGCCAGGTCTGGTGGTGCGACGGCGTCGCCCTCGGCTTCGAGGCCCACTTCAAGCGCCGCCCGGTCCTCGTCCTGGCGGTGCAGGGTGACACCCTCCTTGTCGCCCCGCTGTCCTCCAGGCGCCGGCACGGCCAGGAGCAGGCCGTGACCCACGAAGGCGGCGTCTCCTTCCTCACCGACCGCGCCCTCCCGGTCCCCGCCGACGCCCTCTTATCCCCCCTCGGCGCCTGGCACGGCTTTCACACCTGGCGCGAGTCACTGCAAAGCGCTGCGGCCAGTGCTGAACGTATTACTACTTGGCTTACCCGCTTGCACTGGTGGCTGAGCGGCAGTAGATTCGGCGAATGATTCCTCGTGGTTCTACGACCGGGCAACGTAGTACGCACCATAAACATGTTCCGCACGTAGGGGTCGGGCTTGCCCTGCCCTGCTGCCACCCCGAGCTGCGTTATCCGGCGCGGATTTGGGTAGGGCAAGCCCGACCCCTACAGGTATGGTGACATCACCTGATGCTCCTATGCCGCCCGACGAAAAAGATTTTGCTGCCCTGTTGCTAAAAAGCAGGAATATGGGTATATACTATCTAATACTCAGGCCGACGTCATCTGAAGGAGCAATGTTATGGCTAAAAACCAGTTCCTCACCATCGGATCGGCTTCACGCTGATCACGCTCGTCGTGATCGCGATAATGGCGATCTCGCCGCCATCCTCTTCCGTCTTCGCCAAGCTGAAAGGCACGGCAGACGGCCTGCGCGTCCAATTTGAAGCCAGATTGGCACTGCCTTTCAAATGTATGCCCAAGATTACGACGAGGTCTTCCCACCATGGACTAATGGGTATGCCTTCGATATATATGGAGCCTGGATCGTATGTTTCCCGGTCTTGTCAATCCGTATATCAAAAATGGCCTTGCAGTGGATCGAAGTAATACCGCTACGTTTGGACAGATAGGCCAAGTTTGGGCGTGTCCTTCAGCAAAGGCTGGTTTGTCGACTCTCAGTAATACCTATGCCTACAACTACTGGACATTTGGCAGGATGGATCTTCGGCCCGTTCCAGTTGCTCAGTCGCCTCTTATGGGCTTTTCAGTCTTCTTCATATGATCGTCAGCGCCTTTGGCATCTATAGCTAGACCCGCAGAGACTTTGATGTTGGTGGAAGGTGGGCAGCTTGCTCGCCCACCGCAGTATAAAGTCGCGCTGAATGGTGACCCATACAATGTTGGCGTGTGGGGACCGCACCAAAGAGGTAAGGGATGTACCTACTACGGTCACCTCGAATGCTTCCGTGAAGTCCATGATAGACGGAACCTTATCTATGGTTTTGTATGGTGACGGACATGTTAAGTCGGTTCCGACCAAGAGGCTGTACCACAGAGATTACGTCTTTGACAACGGCGCTTGGAGAGGTCAAGCTACCGACAACTCCGGCTGGAGCACGTGATTGGTAATCAGAGATTGGTACTCTAGCTTGAGGAGGTTCAGTGGGCACTATCTGCAGGGCACCGAGCAGATCATGGAGCGGCTGGGCACGATGGCGTGCGGCTGGAATGCCGATGCCGTCCGTCTGCGATTTCGTGAGCGTCTAACCTAGGTGAGGCCTGGTCATAATTCTTGTTGCCATTTACTGCTGAGCATTAACAATATAGCAAGATGAACGCTCGTGCGGGAAGGAACACCGCGCCCGAGGCTTGCCCAGGCGCGGTGGCCGCATACCCTAGAAGTTGCTACACATCCCACGTCGGAGGCAACTTTATGGTACCGCAGAAAAGTCTTCTTGTCCTGCTTGTGCGGCTCGATGACCGAATTCCCATGCCCACACCGCCCAAGAAGCGCGGCAGAGGCAGGCCCAGGATCTACACAAGGCGCCTGTTTCCTCAGGCATTGGTGATCATGATCCTTCGAAAGGCTGCACCAAGTGCACGAACTCTTTGTCGGTCTTGGAGCAGCCCACAGCCGAAAATGCAGACCTTGCGCGCTTTGCTGAGGGAAAACGGGCGCTATCCGACCAGAAGAACCTTTGATAGAAGAACTGGCCGCACTTCCCCGGACGCTGCCAGCACAGATTGGTGTCTGGGACGCCACTTGGTAGCGCTGATACAGCCGTGGCAGCACGGTGGGCGGGCGGCAGCAATGGACAGCACGGTGCTTCGGGCCAAAGACGCAGCAGTCTGGCACAAGAAGGACAGAGACAAGGTGTCGTGCCGCAGCCGCATCGATACCGAGGCGGGTGGGCAAATCGGGCTGGCATGGATGGGTCTGCGGCTGGAAACTGCACATCGCTTCGGTGGTGGCCGGTGTCTGGATTCCTCTTGCGGCCCGACTGACGGTACCAACGCCGATGATGGGGAGTAGCCCGGCAGTTGCTCCCGCCCCGCCCGCCCCCCCCCGCTGGCGTCCGGCGCTCTGCCGTCTTCTCGTGCCTCCGCGCTGGTTTTGCCATCTGGGTGGCTTTGCTCTGGGGACGCGTCAGCCGGGCAAGTATCCGCACACCGACGGTGGGGTGGAAGTGCGGCGCATCTTCCATAAGCTGCGCTCTTTGGCTATGGAGAACTTGAACGAGCATTTCAAGGGCATCTTTGCGGCGCATGGTCCGGTGCCAACCAAGGGCAAGGTGGCGACGGCCCGGTTTGCTCTGGGCGCTATCTTCGTGTATCAGTTGGCTCTGTGGTATCGCTTCGAGCATGCTCTGGATCTCAACGTCGGTCTCAAGCCGTTTCTGCGGGCGGCCTGAGGGATGACCGATCTGCCGGAACAGGAAGTGGGTTCAGCAGAACTAAGTTGCCATTGTTCAGCAACAAATATCAACAAGAATTATGACCGGGCCTCACCTAGGTGGTTGCTGGAGCCCACACGTGCTGATGACATGCAGATGGTCATCCCGTTGCCAGACAGGTTGCGTGGTGCGTGGCAAGTGACCCACTAGTAGTTCGAATGGAGTTCGCTAGCTCGAAAGCAACAGGCTCGGGGTGGTCCCCGAGCCTGTTGCTTTACCGTTATGTGCTTATTGTGTCTGCATTTTACGTGGCCGATGAACCATGAGGCCGGGAAGCCGAAGGGGTTCCCTAAAGGTAAACCGTACCGTCAGGACCTTCAATCCTGATTGGCCGAAAGCGGTATGTTGCACTTGCGTTGGCCAACGAGCCAGGATACGGCTCGAAATGATCTACTCGTGCTTGTGTTTGATTTGCGAAGCTAACTTCTAAAGGCTCTAAAATCTTGCCGTCCGCGCCGATTGCAACTGTATACGGTAGTTCGTACTGGGTAATGAAGGAGTTACCGTCTGTTGTAATCGATCCGCCTACTCCCACGCTGCATCCCCCTCCAAGCGTCGAAGCATTGGCTGCCCCTGATGCCTCAGGAACGGAAAGATCTCCAAGGCAATGGGTATCGATTTCCCTGAGAAATACTACTGTTACTTCGTAGGCTTCGGACCTAGCAGGCCCCTCAACAAGATACTTGGCGGTACCAGACACTCCCGCGTAACCATATGATGTGCCTTCTCCTACTACATAGCAGTCACTAGCAATCAGCAAATTCACCTGAAGCAGATTGCTCGGGTCCCGCGCGTCATAATCGAAAAAATCTGGCAACAGTTGGTAAGTATTACCATTATCTAAAGACACGGTAGCATTCGCGTCGCCGATCACCGAGCCCGCGGCGCTTGCTAGTGCCTCGGTACAGCTTATCGAGTATTGAGCATTTACCCTTGAGCTTGCATACCCTAGAAGGGAAACAGCCCAAAGAGCGAGAAGAAAAGCCCGCATGACTGAGGACACAACGTGGACCTTCATTTTTCATTTCCTCCTGCGATAATCTTGAACTAACGGTAGGAACCCAGCGGCTGATAGCCAAGGCCAGAACCATTCTTCAGTGCGACGAAATCTTTATGAAATCTCCTTTCCCCCTCAAGCAAGACTCGATAGCAAATGTGTTCTTACAAAAGGGTGACACAATTATAACTGATCACCCTTCATGTGTCAATAGGTTTCGATCATTTCTTGTCAGAACTTTAACAACAGACCTAATCTACGTCTATTGGTCGCGTTGACCTTTGCGCCCTTGTCCAGGAGAATCCAAACTGTCGCGGTACAGCCCGCGTGTGCCGCGCGGACCAAAGCCGTGCTGTCGGAGTCGTCTTGGGCGTTCACGTCCGCGCCGTGCTCCAGCAACAGCTTCACAACCGTGGTGCTGTAGGGCTGCGGACAGCAAGGCGGTCGTCTCGGAGTAGTTCCTACTGGAACGGGCTTCTTCTTTGTTGTTTGTGTGTGACAACCTCCTTTATGCTATATGTCCGGAGCCATTCCGGTGTATACTCTCGGGGGACAGGCCAGAGGAGGGAGAGCGATGACACTGACTATTGATCTCACCCCGGAACAGGAGGCACAGCTTGCCGCAGCTGCCAAGCAGAACGGTCTTGACCCGGCAGCACTTGCCAACAAGCTCGTGACGGAGCACCTGCCGGAAGTTACCAGGAAGGGTGGTGAAGACTGGAACAGAACCGCTTACCACGAGATGACGCCCCGGGAGAGAATCCGGGCGATGGATGCGCTTGCCCAGAAGAACCGGGGGCTACTGTCTTGCCGGATGAGGCATTCGGCCGGGAAAGCCTCTACGATGAGAGGCTTTAGCGCGTGGCCTATCTGACGGACACGAACGTGATGTGGCGGCGCTTCCCGGGCATCACGTTCGTGGATCCGCAGGACGTGTAATAGGGAGGGGCGCTGTTGTCTACGAATG
>JAUJNC010000201.1 GCA_030446525.1 Armatimonadaceae bacterium | reverse complement strand
ATCTCCTGCCGCTCTTTCACCTCCAGCTGCCGCAGCTCGTTGTTTAGATCGACGACGACGAGGGGCTCCATGAACAGCGTCGCGCCCGACGCCGACTGGTCATGGACGACGCCCCGGAACTCGCGCCGGAACTCGGCGCGCACGGGGACGCAGCGCCGGTCGTCGCGCAGCACGATCACCGGGTCCTGGATCATGGGGCGGTACGTCGCCGACTGCAGGATCTGGCTCAGCCGCTCGGTGATGCGCGCCCCGACGGTGCGCAGCCGCGCCCGTATCGAGGCCAGGTTGGGCGACGCCCCGTCCAGCACCTCGCCGCTGCGCCCGATCGTCACCTCGATGTCGGCGGTGAGCTGGCGGAACTCCTCAATGTTCTTCGCCCGGTCCGCCAGGAGCGGCGCCTTTTCCGCGTGCCGCAGCAGCCAGTTCTTGAGCCGCACGCCGCCGGCCAGTGTCGAGGCGAGGTCCAGGAACTCGTGCGGCGTCAGCGACTGGCCCACCGCCGCCTTGACCAGCGCGGGCCGGATGTCGTGGATGCCCCCGAGCGGCATCTGACCGTGCGCGCCCAACAGCAGGCGCGCCTCCGCCGTCTCGCGCTGGCGCTCGGCGACCAGGGCCGGGATCTCCGTCGGGAGGAGCTCGCGCGCCCGCTCGGCGCCCAGCGCACACGCGGCCCGCTCCGCCAGCATCGCCGTTATCTTCTCGTACTCCAGAACCCGCAGTGTATGCTCGTCCATGCTTTCTTTAATCGCCGCATCCCCGCGCGCCGCAAAGCCGGTCTGATGACAGCGTTTGCCGATTCATTATAGCAGGATAAGGAACCGCTGGCAAAAAACGGCCGCCAGGATGAACCAGGGGCCGGCATCGGCGTCAGAAAGGGCAACTTGCGGCAGTGAAGCCCGCGCGGGTGCCACGGACAATGTCAGCCGCGCGAAGCCGGATCGCCGGTGCGCGCTACCCGGAGTGGGCGGCGCGGTTCCGGGGCCGGCTGGAGCGGTTCCTCCCGGACACGCCCCACTTCTTCGCCGGCAACGGCAGCCACGTCCTCTTCGGGCGCTCTCTCATCTACCGGTGGGCTGCGCTGACGCCGCTGGTCCTGGCCCACGAGCAGAAGCTCTGGCCGCATTCGCCGGGCCTGCTGCGCCGGATCGTGCGCCGCAGCCTCCTTTTCCACTGGGAGAACGGCGCCTTCGATAAGGAGCGCGGCAAGCTCCGGGAGACCTTCACACCCCAGGGGAACCCGGACCTCCGCGAGATGTATATTGACAACGGCCACCCCTACTGGTGCCAGCAGGCGTTCGCCCTCTACCTGATACCGGAGGGGGACCCCTTCTGGACATCGCAAGAGGAGTCGCTGCCCATCGAGCGCGGCGATTTCCAGGTCCGCTTCGAGGGGGCGCGCATGCTGTTGGCCGGGACCAAACATTCCGGTCAGGTGCGCTGGCTGCAGTCGCAGAACGCGCCGCGCCGGAACGTACGCTACCGCGATAAATACATCAAGTTCTCGTATTCCTCTCACTTTCCTTTCAACATCCTGGAAGAGAAGGACCGTTGCCCTTGGGATCAGGCGCTGGTTTTTCGCGACCGCCAAACACGCGCCGGCGTGGGGCGGGCCGGTGTGCGGCGCGGGGAACTGATCGGGGAAGGCGTGCAAACCCGGTGGTGGGCGCAGCTGGGGGAGATGGTCTTCGAAGTCACCAGCCGGATCCGGGTCTACGGTGAGTTTGAGGAACGAACGCATCACATCGTCGCGCCCGCCGGTGCGCTCAAGGCCGGCATCGAGATCGTGGAAGGTTCCTACCCGCTGGGTTTGATGGAGGACGAGGAATACGAACAGGAGCGCTCGGAGGGGTGGCAGTGGATCCGCTCTCGCCGCACCGGGCATCTGATCGTGACCTGGAATATCTGCGGCTATGAACGGATGGGGGTGGATGCGTCGTTCGAAGAGGGCGAGCGGGAAAACGTGAACATCCTCTCTCCCCGTATGGCGGTGAACACCCTGGTGATGGCGCTGCCGGCAGAGCGGATCACGGTGGCGAGCCTGCACTACGCCAGCCCGCATCCCCTGGACAGAAAGGACATCTTCCGGCGTGCCGACGAATTGACGGCGGCCTGGAAGACGAGCAGGCCGCACGACGAGTAGACCGACTGTGTTTGCCTCCTACGAATCCGTGAGATCCGGCGCTAGGCAGGCGCTGAGATGATCGATGGTCGCGGCGATGTCGCCTGCCTGCATCAGCGCCGCGATCCGGTCCGGACCCATGCGTCGGAGAAGCTGGATCATACGCTGTACCATGCGCGTGTTCGTGCTATACGCCGCCACCGGGGTCATGTGCTTTGGAGCGATATCGCCGCCCAGCCAACCCGTGTAGCCGACCCGGTCCAGGGTGTATAGAAGCTCCAACCAATGCCAGAAATGAACACTTCCGGAGGCCATGTCCCAGTCGCCGCCCTCGCCGGTGTTATCGTTGGTGTGGATATAGAACAGGCGGCCTTTGCTGGCAAGCAGCGCCGCCGCTTCGGCGGGAGACTCGCCTGCGGCGAAAGAGTGGCCGACATCGAGGTTGGCCCCCAGATTCGGCGCGCCGACCTCGGCGCAGACGTGCAGGACCCTTCCGACATTACTGAGCAGGATCTTGGCGTGCGGTTCGTGCGGCTGGTACTCCAGGAGCAGGGTGACATCCGCGCGATAGCTCACCACCGCTTTCACCGTCTCGATGAGATGTTCCCAGGCCGACGTGTAGTCCCGCTGAAACGGGTAGTCGTAACCGTCGGCTAGCGGGCACGTTGTTACGAACGCCACGCCCATAGCGGCGGCGACATCCATGCCCTCGCGCAACAGGGCGACGGCGTGCTGCCGCGCTCCCGTTTTCTCCGCCGACAGGGCGCCGTCGCGAAAGTGGTTTATATCCTTCGTGTCGACGTTGACGGCCGAGAGCGTCAATTCGTGCTTTTCCAGAAGCCGTCTGACGAGCGCCAGGTCCGTGAAGTCGGCGGGGTACTTCAGCTCGATGCCTTCCACGCCTTTCACATGCGCGACGAGGGCAAATTTTTCCTCGAGCGTCCGGTCGGGCTGGTACTGCGTGAAGCGATCCCGCCGCATGCCGAAGCCGGCGTTGGCGCTGAATTTCCAGTCCATCATGGTCTTTTTGTTGTCCTTTACAGCAAGGAGTACAGGTAGAGGATCGTCTTCGAGGAGTTTCGCTCGGCAAGCAGCGCCTCCATCCTCACGACATCGATACGGTCGGTGATCGCCTCCAGCTTGCGCGTCAGGTTTGCATGACGGCGGTGAAGTTCTCGACGGTATCGATCTCTTTGGGAACACATCGAAAGCGTACCAGTCGTTCTCGTAGCGCAGCTGCGCAGGGCGTAGAACAGCTCGACGAACTCCACAGATGGAAGGCGCCCGGCGCCATGTCCCAGTCCCAGCGGCCGTCATTGTCGTTCAGGTGCACGGCGAAGCCGCTCGGCGCGGGCCAGCAGCGCCGCAGACTGGGCGGGACGCTCCTCCGCATAAAGGGCGTGCCCGATGTCAGCGTCGCGCCCAGGTTGTCCACGCCGGTCATCAGGCAGAAGCTGGCCGTCTCGCCCGCGGTGCCGAAGATACAGCGGGCCATCGGGTCGTTCTTCTTGTACTCGATACCAGATGCGGATGTCCGGGTTGTGGGCGCAGGCCGACGACAGCGTCTCGGCCGCGTAGTCGTACGCCTTGATGTAGTCGACCTCGAACGCGTATCGGCGCCCTCGTTGAGCGGGCAGGTGGTGACGCGCGGGCAGCCAAGCTCTGCCGCGAGTCCGCTGGCCCGCTTCAGGTCGTCGGTCACCTCCTGGCGCTCGCTTGCGATCTCCGAGATAAAGGGCGCGCCGCCGACGCCGGTCAGCGCGAGCGGAAGTTGATCGCCGGAACGCCGAAGCAGTACCGCTGGAGCAACGCCTTCAGACCGACCAGCAGATCATCGAAATCGCCGGGATAGCACAGGCTCCCAGCCCATCGACACCGGCGACGCGGGAGGCCATCTCAGCTTGTGGGCCAGGGAGCGGTTGGGCTGATGCCATGTAAGCAGTTCCGGGTCTCGCCCAAAACGCCGTGATGATCGCCCGAGCCTGTTCATAAAACACTCCGTATCGCGCGGAGGCCCCCGCCTTCGCGGGCGGAATGCACAGCGCCCCATGTTTGTCGCGCAGGTACTCGAGCCACCAGCGGATGCCGGGATCGGCCACCGGAACCGTCGCCGCCCGGCCGCTGGTTCGGCCCGTGCGGGAGAACCGCTGCAGCCAGGTGGAGGCCATCAGGTAGCCCAGCCTTGTAGATGCGCGTCGTTTGTCGCTTCTGCTGGTCTTTCTCGTCTCGGGAAAGTAGATCCCGATGTTGATGTAGTTGTAGTAGCCCGGTTTTTTGCTGTAGCTCCCCCAGTAGCCGCCGGGGGCGTCGGGAGTGGCTTCCGATTCGATGTAGGGTTTGCCGGGGACCTTGTTGCTGAAATGCAGCGCGATGTCGGCCTCGGGCGGCGGGTCGCCCTTGAAGTTCGTGCCGATCACATACGCGGGATCGACGGCCTTGCCGGCCTGGACCATGGCGCGGTTGTCGAACCCCTTGGCCGCGCGGGCCATGCCTTCGTTGTCCACGTCCAGGAAGACGTTGCGGTAGCCCTTCTCTTTGAGCCAGCGCACCGTGTTGGCCACGGCGGCATTGGCCTGCGCCTGCTGCCAGCTTTCCCATTTGGCCTGGGAGTTCCCCCAGTACAGGCAGCCCACCAGGACGATCATGCCCCGCTTGTCGGCCGCCTCGATGATCCGGCCCATCCGCTCCGCATGAACGGGGCTGAGCGTCGCGTCCTCGTTGTATCCCTTCACGTCGCCGAAGCGGGAGCCCATGAAGTAGACGCTCACCGTGTTGACGCCGTAGCTTTGGAACGTATCCAGGCTGTCGATCAACTGCTTCGTTGCGTCTTCGGACAGGAGGGCATTCGAAGCCCGTAACCCTTTGACCCGGATCTCCTGGCCGTTGAGGTAGGTTTTCTCGCCCTTGACGCTGAAGGTATAGTCTCCCGCCCGCGCGGCGGCATCGGCGGTGAGACCGGGATGGGATCGCTCCGCCACTTTCGCGGGGGCCTGGTGAGGGGACGCCGGCGCGGATGCTTGCCGGGAGGCGGAAACCAGCCGAAGCAACCAATCCTCCCCCTCCGTCGGCGAGCGAAGGTTGTCTCCGCTCGTCGTGGTCCCCGCCGACCGCCGGTCCGACGTGTCCTGAGCGTTGATCCACTGCACGGTGTAGGTCCCTTCGGCCACCTTTACGCTCACCGCACCCGGCGTTTCCAGATACACCAGGTACTCCTCCCCTTCCTCCGCCAGGCAGAACCCGTTGCTCACCAGATCCTGGCGAGGGCGCATGCGCCAGAAGGCGACGCTCTCGAAGAAGTCCCAGACCTTCCTCACGATGTCGTGCCGCCCCTGCCGCCGGTCGGCAAGATCCATCGTCCCGCTGAAGCCCCCGGAGGAGTCGCCCCCGGCGCCGTCCGAGAGGTCCGGATCGTTGTCGGCGAAGTTCAGCGCCGCCGCCGACAGGTTGATCACGTAGGCGTTCTTGCGGAGCTCCTTGTCCGTGTAGTTCGGGTGGTTCTTATTCCCGGACCAGAGCGTCTCCTGGGCGTAGAGCGGCCGGGACGCGTGATGGTTGTTCAGGAGGCCGCGGCTGAGGGCGGACAGGTCGGTGGTCTTGGGCCCCTGCAGCGTGCCGTAGGAGGCCCAGGCGGCGTCCTTGTACGGGTCGTCCCCGGTCCGGTTGTGTACCCCAAGCAGGTGACCGAAAACATCCCGGGTTTTGATCTCCTCCCCCAGCCGGGCGACCTCCTCGGCGGTCATATAGGGTTTGCCTTTGAGATTAGGCTCGGGTCCTGCGACGTTTAAAAGGATGTTCCAGTAGGCCCCGAGCCGCGCCAGCGTGTAGCTGATATACCGGCTCTGGTCCGCGGCCTGGCGGGGGTAGTCGGAATCCCTGCCGAAGAAACCGGCAAACGGGTACACCAGAAGGCGTCGGCGGGCCAGGTCATCGAGGACGGCCTCCATCTTCCGGTATTCGGCGGCGTCGAGGGGCCACAGCCGGGGCGTGCGCCAGCCCCGCCCCCTCCCTTCGGCATCACGGTTGAGGTAGTGGCTGGCCACGGACAGCAGGTTGTAGCCCTGTTTCTGCGCCCAGTCCAGGAAGGCGGCGCGCTTGGCCGCGTCCCAGTTCTCGGCGAAGAACCGGTCGCCCACATGGAAGCTGCGGATCAGGGCGTGCTTGCCGCCCCGGAAGCCGAACCACCGGGGGTTGGTCTCGTCCCGGGAGATCATCCCGGGGAGAGTGGAGGGGACGCAGGTGAAGGTCCCGCTCATCCCCTGGGAGCCGTCGCTAAACGTCGCCTCGTAGCGCCAGGTCCCGATCTGATCGGGCATGAACCGGATCTTCCAGGTCGTCCCGCCATCATAAAAGCCCCAGAAGCGGACCGTCTCGCCGTCGGGCCGAGTGTAGGTGACGTCGAGCGTGACATCTTTGTAAGGATCCGCGTAGCGCTTCGCGTTTGTCACCGCGGCCTCGAAACGATCCCACTGGCCCACGCCAGCGGCGGCGGCGCTCGGCACTGCGGCAAGGTAGCCAGGGAGCATCGCGGCCCCCAGAACAGCGAGCGGGAAAAGCAGTACCGGAAGATCAAGAACAAGTGCCGTGTTTTTCATGGTTTCACGGGAGCCGGTGGTAATATTTTAGCGCCTGTTCCCAAAGCGGGCGCGTGAAGGCAAAGCCGTGATCCTTCGCGGCGCTGCTGAGGCCGGATTTGAATGGAAATCGTTGATAAAGGTGATGCGGCGATGTCCCAGGTCCAGCGGTCGCCGGGCGGCAAGCGATGCGCCCTGCTCGTGGTCGCCGTAAACGCAGGGCACACAGGAGATGACCTTTTCCTTCACGGGCGATACGGGCCGACGAGGGAGCGGAGGTGCTCCAGCCACCAGCGGATGCCGGGGTCGCCGGGGGTGCCCACCCCGCCCGGGGTGTGGTTGGGGTCGTGCGGCGGGATGCACTGGAGCCAGGTGGAAGCGGCCATGTAGCCCTTCCCGGCCTTGATCAGCCGGGTCGCCCGCTGCAGGATCCCTTCCCGCATCGGGTCCGAGTAGACGCCGATGTTGATGTAGTTGTAGAGCCCGTCCCGCTTGCTGTAGGAACCCCAGTAGCCGCTCGTGGTCCCCTCGCTCTCGATGTAGGGCTTGCCGGGAATGTCTTCGCGCCCGTGGTGCAGGGAGAGGTCCGCGTTCGGCGGCGTCTCCTTCCCGCTTGTGGCGATGACGTACGACGGATCGACCCGCTTCCCCGCGGCGATCAGGGCGGCGTCGTCGAAGGGCGCCATGTGCTCGTTGTTCACGTCCACGAAGACGTTGCGGTAGCCGTTCTCCTTCAGCCACCGGACGGTGTTCGCCACCGCCTGCTCCGCCCCGGCCTGCTTCCAGCTCTCCCACTTCGCGCGCGAGGTGCTGTAGTAGAGGCAGCCTACGAGCACCACCATGCCGCGCGCATCGGCCGCCTCGATGATCCGCCCCATTCGCCGGGCGTAAACCGGGTCGAGCGTCGCGTCCTCACGGTAGCCCTTGATGTCCCCGAAGCGCGACCCCTGGAAGAAGACGCTGAACGAGTTGACCCCGTACTGGACGAAGCGGTCCATGTTCTCGATCAATTCGTGCGTCTTTGCATCGGAGAGCAGCGCGTTCGAGACGCGGACGCCGACCACCTGGAACGGCCGCCCGTTTAGCTCCGTGCCGGTCTTCGCCGCGTTCACCGAGAAGACGCCGTGCCGCCGGGCTCCCCCCTTCTCCTGGGCGGCTTCCGCACTCGACAGCGGACCGGCGGCTTCCGCCCATGCCGGGATCAGGATACACACCGCTGCCGATAACAGACAGGTGACTGTCCCACGCATCCTTCGCTTCTCCTACTTCCCCGTCACGCCGTTGGCAAATCCGTGCCAGCCCTGCACGCCATGGAGGCCGTTATAAAGATACTCCGGCTTGTACCACTTGACGTGCCCATCGGCAAAGACGTGGTTGCTGCCCCCGCTGTGCCGCTCGGTGCTGCGCCCCTGCCCGGGGGCGGTCCGTCCGAGCGCCGGGTTCCAGACGCGGTAGTCGACGTAGCTGGTCACGTGCTCGTCCGGATTGCGGCCGTCGCGCTCCGAGATGGCGATGGTGTCCGCCGGCGCCGTGATCTCGGCGAGGGCGCGCGACGCTCCCGTGCGGAAAGTCCCCCAGCCCGCCGACGGGGCCTGCGTGAAGGGGTCCGCCG
>JAUJNC010000200.1 GCA_030446525.1 Armatimonadaceae bacterium | reverse complement strand
CTGCGCGAGAAAGGTGTCCCCGTCGAGAGCAGGGTCACCTGCGACGGCGGGGGCCAGAGCCTCTACTTCCGCGACCCGGACCACCACCTGGTCGAGCTGATCACCCCCGGCTGCTGGGCGATCTATTGACCGTTTCGTATCAGAAGCTCCCGTGGCCTGTTCCGGTCCCCCGGGGTACCCGCTTGCGGGTGATCGGGGGCGGAGGGGGCATTCAGGGCCGTCGCCCTGAGGATTATGCGGGGCGGCTTGACTCCGCCTTCTCCGAGTAAGTATACTGCTCCATAGAGAGTCACGCAGCGCGGGAGGAACATCCGTCATGAACCAGCGTCGTCGCCCCGGTTCCCGCCATTGGAAACCGGCACTGTCTGCCGCCGGCGCGTGGCTGGCCGCATCGACTGTTGTTGCGGCGGCCTTCGCGGCGCCCGCCCCCGACCCGCCGATCGAGCCGGCCCCCGTGGATGTGTCCGCCGCGCCCGCTCCGCCGCCGACGATCGCGGACCGGGAACCCTACGTGCGCTGGGCGGACCACACAGGCAAGGCCCACGAGGCCGTTGTCCATGTCCGGGTCGAGGTCAGGGACTACCTGACCGGTGAGGCGCAGGTCCGCGAGGGGAGCGGCTTCGTGGTGCGCTGCGACGGCTTCGTCCTGGTCCCGACCGGCCTGCTGTCCCCGACGATGCGCCTGACGAGCGGCATAACCCGCCGGGCCAACCTGAAGGACAAGGTGAACCTGCTGACCTTCGCCGCGGGCGACGGGCGGACCCCGCCGCCCCAGCGCGTATTGCACCCGCGCTTTTTCCGCGACCGCGTCCCCTATGCCCTGGTGAAGATCAACGACCATCACGTCAAGAGCCTCCCCATGCTGGCGCCCGCGAACGTCAAAGAGGGCATGGCCGTGCGGGTGGTGTACGCCCGGCCGGCGGAAGGGGCGCCGCACCGGGCCGAGGCGGTGACGGTCGACGCGACGATAGGCAAGGCGGAAGGGGAGGGCGACAAGCGGTTCGCGTTCGCCGGCCCCGCGCCGCGGGTGCCGCCCGGCGCCCTGGTCGTGGACGCCGCCTCGGGGCTGGCGGTCGGCATGGTGCCCGGCCCCGGTTCCGCCTTCGCCACCTTCGCGGATTTCCCGGCGATCTCGAATGCGGTCGCGCTGCTGCCGGACCCGTCGGCGCCGGGCGAGGAGCCGGGGCAGAGCGCCGGCGCGCCCGCGCGCGCCGGGATGGTGTGGGTGCCCGGCGGGGCGACCGCGCTGCCCAAGAACATGACCCTGGAGTACGCGGCGCTTTACGGCAAATGGGTCGCCTGCACGCCCGGGTTCTGGATCGACCGGCGCGAGGTGACCAACGGCGAGTACCGCGAGTTCCTCACCGCCACGGGGTATCGACCGCTCCCTGCCGGCTGGAGTGCGGCCGAGCTGGCCGGGCCGGGCGCCCGGTCGCCTCACCTGCCCGTCACCGGGGTCACGACCGAAGACGCGGCGGCGTATGCCGCCTGGCGGGGCAAGCGTCTGGTCACGCCCGTCGAGTGGGTGCGGGCCTCGCGGGGCGCCGGGGGGGGCTGGCTGGCGGAGTACACCCTGGCCTTGAAGCAGGCCGAGGCGACGCTGCGGCAGGCGCTCGGGGCCTTCGCCCGCGCCGAGTCCGACCAGGCGATGCTCGCCGCCGCCGAGCTGAGGCGCCGGGGCATCCCGGTGCGGCCGGGGGCCACGATCCACAACAGCGAGCTGCAGCGCATCGCCGAGGAGCGCCGCCTGTTCGTGTGGGAGCTGATCGAGACGTTCAACCGGCGCTTCGCCAACCCCCTGTTGGTAGCGGGGGCCGGGATGCGCGAGGAAGACCAGAGCGTTTACGGGGTGCGCGACGTGGCGATGAACGTCCCCGAGCTGCTGCTGCCCAACCGCGCGTACCGCCCCGTCGAGGTCGCGCCGAAGCTGCTCACGCCGCACTACGACCCGGACCGGATGCCGCGCTGGGCGGAGCGCGTGCTGGCCGAGGCCGATCAGCGTGCGGGCGTGTACAGCCGGTCCCTGCGCGGCGCCGGCATCCCGGGCGAAGCGGTCGCCCCGTGGCTGGGCGGGGAAACGGTGCGCCGCGCGCGATCGCTCGGCAACGCGGCGGGGGCGCGCGTGGCCGGGTCGCTCCTGCCGTTCCCCGCCGCCGACCCCGCCCTGGACCCCGGCGCCGCCCAGGCCGCCGCCCTGATCGGCGCCGGTTTCCGCTGCGCCCGCTGACCGCGGCTTTCTGGAGGAGGCTTGCCGTGAACCGTTTGCGTCGCCCGTACCGGCCCGCGGGCTGGCTCGTGTCGTCGATCCTGAGCGCGCTGCTGGCGTCCGCGGCCACCCCGGCGCCGTCTCCCGCCCCGGACGCCCCGCCCGCGGATCCTCTGCCCGTCCCGGAGCCGACGGCGGTTGACCGGGAGCCCTACATCCGGTGGAAGACGCATTTCGGCACGCCCTCTGATGCCGTGGTCCACGTGCGCGTCACCCGGAAGGATGCCTCGACAGGGGAAACGCAGGTCCGTGAGGGGAGCGGCCTCGTGGTGCGCTGCGACGGCTTCGTCCTCGCGCCCGCCCGCCTCCTTTCGCCCAGCATGACGCTGTCGACGGGGGAGGTGCGTCCGGTCCCGCTCAAGGACAAGGTCGCCCTGCTCACCTTCGCGGCGGCGGACGGACAGACCCCGCCCCCGCAGCCCGTTCCGCATCCGCGCTACTACGAGAGGCACCCGGATTTCGCCCTGGTGAAGGTCAATGATCAGCACCTCAAGGGCCTGCCGATGCTCGCGCCGAAGAACGTCCACGAGGGGATGGCCCTCCAGGTGGTGTATGCCCGTCCCGCAAGGACAGACCCGGCACGGCCGAGGCGGTGGCGGTCACGGCGATCGCGGGCAAACCGGAAAAGGGCGGGGCGCGCTTTTCCTTCGCCGGCGGCGGGCCGCGCGTCCCCGGCGCCGTCGTCGTCGACGCCGCTTCCGGTCTGGCCGTCGGCATCGTGCCCGGCGCGGCGGCGCAGAGCCGCGCCGCCGCCCGCGCCGGCGTTCGTCACCTTCGCCGGCTTTCACCGCATCTCCAACGCGGTCGCGCTGCTGCCGGACCCGGGCGCGCACGAGCGGTCGGGGCGGGTGGCGCCGGGCCAGGAGCGCGACGGGATGGTCTGGGTGCCCGGGGGGCCGACCGTGCTGACGGACAAAATGGCGGCGCGGTACGCGGCGCTTTACGGCAAGTGGATCGCCTGCACGCCCGGCTTCTGGATCGACAAGCACGAGGTGACGAACGGGCAGTACCGCGAGTTCCTCGCCGCCACGGAACACCCCCGGCTGCCCGCCGGTTGGGACCGGACGGAGCTCGGGCAGCCCCCAGGCGGGCGCCGGATGTGCCGGTCACGGGGGTCGGCCCGGAGGATGCCGCCGCCTTCGCCGACTGGTGCGGCAAGCGGCTGGTGACGCCGTCGAGTGGCTGCACGCCCGGCACGGCGCGCTCGGCGCTTCCTGGCTGGCGGAGTACCAGCACGGCCTCCGGGAGGTCAGCCTGGAGATCAAGCGGCGGTTCCGGGAGAAGTCCGAGATCGAGGCCCTGGAACGGATGCTCACGGAGGAGGAGTGGGCGCCGGGGCATCAACGTCCGGGGAGCCCGCTTCGCGGAAACCGACACGGTGCGGCAGGCCAGGGAGGATTTCGCGCGCGGTGGGCGGCTGATCGAGCGGTTCGATCGGCACTTCGACTATCCTTATCTGGTGGCCCCCGTCGGGATACGGCAAAAAGATGTGAGCGCCTACGGCGTCCGCGACGTGGCGACCAACGTGCCCGAGCTGTTGCTGCCGAACCTGTCTATCGGCCTGTCGAGCTTGCCCCCCAAGCTTTTCGTCGCGCTATGACCCCGACGGGACGCCGCGGGGCACGGAAGTCAGGATCGTCGATCCTTTCCTGCTCAAGGAGTTCGCTGACCCGGTCACGAGGCGTCTTCTAAACAGCCCGGCGCGTAACCAGAACCCGCTTTTCCAGAGGGTCTTTGGGCTTGCAGGGGGGTTCAAGGACCCATCCCGCGGGGCGAACGGCCAGCCTATCGAGGTCCCTTTCGCCGGCTACTCGGATGATGCTTTGCTGTCGCTCCAGGGACAGCGCGGGCTGATCGAAGCCCTGCAAATCCCCGTGTTGGGGAACGGCTTCCGCTGCGCCCGGTGAGACCGTACGAACAACGATAGGGGGCAAGGTAGCGGGAGGAACGTGTTGGATGCTTTGACCGACGCCGACGTGCTGCGCATCTTCGAGGAAAGCGGGGCGCTGCTTTCGGGGCATTTCGTCCTGACGAGCGGTTACCACTCGGCGCGGTACTTCGAGAAGTTCAACGTGTTGGCGCACCCGCGCCACGTGGAGGCGCTTTGCCGCGAGCCTGGCCCGCCGCCTCGCCCACACCAAACCCGACGTGGTCCTCGGGCCGACGACGCTCGGCGTCCTGGCCTACGAGGTCGCCAGGCGTCTGGGCACGCCCGCCGCGTACGCCGAGCGCGATGCCGGCGGCGCGCGGGCGCTCAAACGCGGCGCGCTCCTCTCGCCGGGCCAGCGCGTGCTGGTGGTGGACGATATCCTGACCACGGGCGGCTCGGTGCGCGAGTGCATCGCGCTGGTGGACGCGGCGGGGGCCGTCCTATGCGGCGTGGGGGTGCTGGTGGACCGCTCCGGCGGCAGCCTGGCCTTCCCCGCCCCGACCGCCTCCCTCCTCACCCTGGACGTGGAGAAGTTCGCCCCCGACGCCGTCCCGGAATGGCTGGCCGCGATCCCGCTTTCCCGCCCCGGCTCCACCGGCAAAAGTAGAACACCGAAAAAGCAAACCCCTCTCCCAGCATCGGGAGAGGGGGCAGGGGTGAGGGGCGGCAGACGGGGCGAGGGCGGGCCAGCCTACCGCGCGCTGGCTTGCGCGGCGACGGCCGCCCCGGCCGCCGCGAGCTTTTCTTTGATGACCTCGAGCGCCTTGCGCGCAGGCGGGTCGTACTGGACGTCGCGTTGCGGATCCGGTGCACGGCCTCGGGGTTGGCGAGCATCGCCTCGCGCTGGGCCGCCAGATCCTTCTCCGTCGCCTCCACCGCGATGTCGGGCTTGATGCCGCCGCTGAGCCTGTTTGCCGCTCTCGTCGAACTTGCGGTTGATGTCGTGCATCTTGGGCGTGAAGTAGTGCTGGGTCGTTATCTTGACCGCCGACTCGTTCTGCAGCGGGATGATGGTCTGCACCAGCCCCTTGCCGAAGGTGGTGGTCCCCACCAGCGTCCCCACGCCGTAGTCCTGGATCGCGCCCGCCACGATCTCCGACGCCGACGCCGACGCCCCGTCCACCAGCACCACGACCGGGTACTCGCCGCGGTCCAGGCGGGACTGGTGCTTATCCGGCTCGACGTCCAGGGACACCTTCTTGCCGTTCTTCTCCTGCACCCAGACCAGCGGCCCTTTGTCGATGAAGCGCGACGCCACGTCCTGCGCGATGTTCAACAAGCCCCCCGGGTTGCCCCGCAGGCAGGTCAGCGCCCGCATTCCCGGCCCTCGAGCGCGCGCAGCGCCCGCGAACCGCTGGTCCGCCTGCTCGTTGAAGCCCAGAAGCCGGATGTAGCCGATCCCCGCCTGCTCGTCCTGCATGCGGTACCGCAGGACGGGCGAGTAGACCTGCGCCCGGGTGATGGTGACGTCGAGCACCTTCCCCTTGCGCAGGAGCGAGAGGGTGACCGGGGTCCCCTTCTCGCCGCGGATGCGCTCGACCACCTTGTCCAGGTCCATGCCCAGGATCGGCTTGCCGTCCACCTTGACGATGATGTCGCCGGGGAGCACGCCCTCCTTGCTGGCCGGCGAGTTCTCGATCGGCTCCTCGATGAAGACCTGCTTCTCCTTGGTCATGCCCAGGATGGCGCCGATGCCGACGAAGTCGCCCTTGGTCTCCTCCATCTGCTTCCGGTACTCCTCCGGCGTCCAGAACGAGGTGTAGGGGTCGTTCAGCGTTTTGAGCATCCCGCTGATGGCGGTGTAGGTCAGCTTGGTCGCCGCCGGGGGCGGCGTGGGGCCGTAGTAGTCGCCGCGGATCGTGTTCATCACGGTGAAGTAGGTTTCCACCGGTGACAGCGACGCGTCGGCGGCCCGCGCGGGGGCGGAGCGCAGCAGCAGGGCCAGGTTCGCGGGCAGCATCCGCAGGCTCAGGGCCGCGCCCTGCGGGTTGTGCGGCGCCCTCTGCAGCACATCGGCCGTGAACCCGCCGATGAAGCCCGCGCCGACGACGGTGAGCACAACCAGGACTTTGAAAAACCGGCGCATAACGTGCATGCTCCTTTTACCTTTTCGGCAGTGCGGCGACGTGGGCGCGGTCCTTCAGGACCGACACCGCCTTCGCGATGACCTGAGCCTCCGGGATCCCCCCGGCCAGGGCGACGCTCGGCGCCAGCCCGGCCGTCTGCCAGTCGCCCCCGGCGGGCGCGAGCAGCTTGCCCGTAGTCAGCGTGTACGCCGACCCGTCGGGCAGGGTGTACAGCGTCGTCACCAGGGCGTCGCCGAAAGTCTTGCCGCCGACCAGCACGCCCGCCTTTTTGTCGCGCAGCACGGCGGCCAGCGCCTCGGCCGAGGACGCCGTGCCTTTATCCATCAGCACGACGATGGGACGCGCGGGGCGGCCGGCGGCCGGCGCGGCGAGCGTGTCGCGCTTGCCGCCGGGCCCGACCGCCACCAGCAGGCTGCCCCCCCGCGTCAGCTCCCCGGCGATCTGTTTCACCGGCTCCAGCAGGCCGCCCGGGTTCCCGCGCAGGTCGAGCACCAGGCCCGGCTGCTTGGGGAGCCGGGCCAGCTCTTCCTTGAACTCGGCGGCGGCCTTCTCCGTGAAGGCGGCCAGCCGGATGTAGCCGATGCCTCCGGGAAGGGTTTTCGCGATGACGGGGTCGACCTCGGTCACGGCGGTCGTCATCCCGAGCTTGATCGGGCCGGCGGCGCCGGAGCGCTGGATGGTGACGGCCCGCTTCTCGCCCTGGCCGACCGCGAGCTTGCGCTGCGCCGCGTTCAGGGTGATGCCGCCTTTGATGCGCTCCTGGGCGGCCTCCATCGCTTTTTCCAGCTCTTCCTCGGTGGCGTCGCGGGACTGGACGCGCTTGATCATCTTGTTGACCTGGATGGCCGGGTTGGAGCCCAGCACCCATTTGCCGTCCACGTGGGTTATGACGTCGCCCGGCTTCAGGCCCGCCTTCTCGGCGGGCGACCCGGGCAGCGGGGCCACGACGACGATCTTGTGCTCCGTGTAGCCGTCGCGCTTCTGCCCGAGCACGGAGAGCGCGGCGCCGATGCCGGCGAACCGGCCGCGGGCCTCGTTCTCCATGGCCTCACGCTCCGCCGGCTCGAGGAACCGGGAGTTGGGGTCGTTCAGCTCCGCCAGCATCCCCCGCACCGCGCCGTGGGCCATCTTGCGCTCTTCGGGCAGCTTGTCCACGTAGTTATCCTTCACCAGGTCATACACCTGGTAGAAGATCTGCAGCGGTTCGAGCCCCACTTCGTCCGCCTGCCCGGCGTTCCGGCCGCGGCGGCCCCGATCCTGCGGTTGCGGGCGGGCGGGCCGGAAGCCGGCGCCGTCGGGCTTGGCCTGGGCGAGCTGCATGGACGGGCGGCGCTGGAGATAGTCCACGTACCGCGCGCGCAGGTGGGACCCGGCGGCGAACGCCGCACCGGTTGCAAGGCCGACGACTGTCAAGAAAGCGAGCGTACCGCCGCGCGGTTTCGTCAACGTGGTATCCTCCGTTCGGTCCTCACCCGCCCCGCCAAAGCTTCGCGGAACGTCCTTCCCGGGGGGCGCGAGGGTGCACTTATTATACCATCGTTATACCACCGCCGTTCCCCGCGTCGGCGGCGCGGGTTCCTTGACACGCTCCCCATCCAACGTATAATTCCAGTGACTGTCTCCGGCGCATCGCCCGACGATTCCCTGCCTGTTTATCGCTTATCTTGATCGCCGTGTGCCGCGCCCCGCGCCTGTCCCCACGAGGTACACGCGCCCCGGGGCGGCGTATCCGCCGGCGTGGAGGAAAGAGTTTTGAAGCCCAACCGACTAGCCCTGGTTATCGGATTGCTGACGCTGGCAGCCGCCGTGGTTGCAGCATCAACCGCCCAAAGCTCGGCCTGGACATCCGGGGCGGGATGCGCGTGGTGCTGGAAGCGGACAGGACCCAGGGTGCCCCAAGGCCAGGAGTGGAACCAGGACACCAAGAACGCCATCCTGGGGATCCTCGACCGGCGCGTCAACGCCAGCGGCGTGGCGGAGCCGGTGATCGCGCCCAAGGGCGAGGCCCAGTTCGTGGTCAGGAACAAGCCCGAGATCCGCAACCGGGAGCAGGTCCTCGAGCAGGCGCAGAACACCGCGCGGCTGGAGTTCTATTGCTCGCCGGACTGGAAGACGAATCGCAACCAGTTGGGCCGTTACGATTTCACCTCGGGCGCCGGGGCGGGGGGCGCGAACAGTTCCAGGTCACCGACACCCAGACGAGCCGGACCTTCCGTGACCGGTACGGCGTCAACGCCGCGCTCGGGGAGCTGATCGAGCGGGGCGCCGCGGCCAAGGAGGGCGCGCGGCAGGCCAGCCTGCCCGCGCCGCTCCGGGAGCTTCCCGCCGCCGGCGGCAAGCCCACGGCGAGCGTGGCCGAAAGGGATGTCAAGGAGATCGCGGCGCTCAACGAGGAGTTGCAGAACTTCAACCAGTTCCTCCAGGACGCGCGAATTGATCCTCACCGGCAACGACCTGCAGCCCACGGCGCAGGCCAACTTCGGCGCCGGCGGCGGGGCCAGCGCCGTCGTGGCGCTGGAGTTCAACCGCGAAGGGACGCGCAAGTTCGCCAACTTCACCCAGGATCACGTCAACGAGATCCTGATGATCTACCTCGACGGCCAGATCCTGATGGCCCCCAACATCCAGGTGCCGATCCTCGACGGCCGGGCCGAGATATCGCCCTTCCCGACGCTGCAGGACGCGCAGCGGCTGGCGGACTTCCTCAACAGCGGCGCGCTGCCCGTGCCACCTGATCGTGCAGCAGCAGTCCATCGAGGCCACGCTGGGCCAGGACGCGGTCCGCTCCGGCCTGCTGGCGGGCGCCGTCGGCCTGGGCGCCGTGCTGCTGTTCATGGTCTTTTACTACCTGCTGCCGGGCGCGGTGGCGTGCTTCGCCTTGCTGCTCTACACCCTGTTCACGTACGCCATCTTCGTGCTGGTGCCGGTCACGTTCACCCTGCCGGGCATCGCGGGCTTCGTCCTGTCGGTGGGCATGGCCGTGGACGCCAACGTGCTGATCTTCGAGCGCGCAAGGAGGAGCCTGCGCGCGCGGGCAAGACGCTCCGGGCGGCGATCGAGTCGGGCTTCCAGCGCGCCTTTTCGGCCATCCTGGACTCCAACGTTTGTACCGCCATCACCTCGCTCCTGCTGTTCAACTTCGGGACCGGCCCCGTGCGCGGCTTCGCGCTGACCCTCCTCATCGGCGTCGCCGTCTCGATGTTCACCGCCATCACCGTGACGCGGACGATCCTGCTGCTGCTGGTGAACACGGGCGTGGGCCGCAACCTGAGCGCCTGGGGCGCCACCCGGATGTGGGTCCCCCGGATGAACGTGGTGGGCAGGCGGAACGCCTGGTTCCTGTTGTCGGGCTTGCTCATCGTGCCCGGCCTGATTTTCGCTCTGATGGGCGGGTTTAAGCCGGGGATCGACTTCACCGGCGGCTCGGAGCTCACCCTCCGGTTCGCCCAGCCCGTCACGCGCTCCCAGGTGGAGAGAGCCGTGGCCGCCCAGGGGGTCCAGGACCCGGTGGCGCAGATCGCCGAGGGCAACACCGTCTTCGTCCGCCTGCCCGGCGTCGGGCCGCAGGCGGAGGTTTCCCAGCAAAGGGCGAACGACATCGTCGAGCGGCTCGGCCAGCAGTTCCCCGGCGTCACCCAGGTGGGGTTCGAGCGGATCGGCTCGTCGATCTCGGCGGAGCTGACGCGCAACGCGTTCACGTCCATCCTGTTCTCCTCGATCCTGATCGTCCTGTACCTGGCGACGCGGTTCGCCATCGGGGGCTTCGCGAACGGCCTGAAGTTCGGCATCTGCGCCATCATCGCGATGCTCCACGACGTACTGATCGTGGTCGGGGCGTTCGCGATCCTGGGGTATTTCCTGAACTGGAAAGTGGACCTGCTGTTCGTGACCGCCGCGCTGACGGTGATCGGCTTCTCGGTCCACGACACGATCGTCGTCTTCGACCGCATCCGCGAGAACCTGCGCCACCGGGCGCGGGGCGAGTCGTTCGAGGACCTGGTCAACAAGTCGATCAACGAGACGTTCGCCCGCTCGGTGAACACCAGCGTGACGGTCCTGCTGACCCTGCTCGCGCTGCTGATCCTGGGCGGCCCGGTGATCCGCCCGCTGAACGTCGCCCTGTTCATCGGCATCCTGTCCGGCACCTACTCGTCCATCTTCAACGCCGCGCCGCTGGTCGTGGTCTGGGAAAGGCTCGCCGGACGCAAGGGGACCATCTCGCCGGTGGGGCTGCCGCGTGCGACGCCGCAGCCGGCCGCCGCGGGGGGACCGGGCGGTGGCCGGACGCCGGTCCCGCCGCTGCGCCCCACGCCCCCGGAAGCCCGGCAAACGTCGTCCGGCGCCCGGGCCTACGGGACCGACGGCGCGGACGGCAACGGGGCCGCGCCCGGCGCCAACGGGCAGGACGAAACGTCGTCGCGGCCGCGCCCCGGCACGCCGCAACCGCAGCGGCGCAAGCGCCGGATGTAGTAGCCCCCACCCCTGCCCCTGCCCCTGCCCCGAGTGGGAAGGGGCAGGGGGTGGGGACTAGGGGCCTAAGAAATGACCGAGGCGGAAACAATCTGGCGCGTGGCGACACCGGACCCCGCGGCCGTGGAAACGCTCGCGCGGGAGCTGGAGCTGCCCACGATCCTGGCGCATCTGCTGGTGAACCGGAACCTTTGTGAGCCGGACGCCGCGGTGCGCTTTTTGCATCCCTCCCTCGATCACCTGCACGACCCCGGCTGCCTGCCCGACGTCGACAAGGCGGTGGACCGGCTGGCGCGCGCCCTGGAGACAGGCGAGCGCATCTTCGTGCACGGCGACTACGACGTGGACGGGGTGACCGCGGCGGCGCTGTGCCTGCGCGCCCTCGCGGCCCTGGGCGCTCGCGTGGAAGGCTACGTGCCCAAGCGCACCGACGGCTACGACCTGCAGACCGCGGGCGTGGAGCGCGCGCGCGAGGCGGGCGCGTCGCTGATCCTGACGGCGGACTGCGGGGTGGGGGCGGTCGACGCGGTGGAGCGCGCGCGCGCGCTGGGCATGGACGTGGTGATCACCGACCATCACCGCCCCGGCCCCCAGCTGCCCGACGCCGTCGCCGTCGTGAACCCCTACCGCGACGGCTGCGAGGCGCCCTTCAAGGATCTGTGTGGCGCGGGCGTCGCCTTCAAAGTGCTGGACGCCCTGGTGGCCCGCGTGCAGCCGCAGTTCCGGGACTCGTTCCGGC
>JAUJNC010000199.1 GCA_030446525.1 Armatimonadaceae bacterium | reverse complement strand
CTGGTCGGCGTGGCCCCGTTGGTCGTGGGCGCCGGCGCCCTCTCGGTCGTGGTCTCGTCGCCGCAGGTGCCGCAGCCGGTGGCCGTGCGCTACGGCTGGGCCGATTATCCTGTGGTCAACCTGTGGAACAAGGACGGCCTGCCGGCCAGCCCGTTCCGGACCGACGCCCCGGCGGCCGCGCCTCAGGGCAGGTCGAGCAGCTTCCAGTCGCCGCCGGAAAGGTCGCGCATCGCGAACTCGTAGATCACCAGGCGCTTCCCCGCCAGGCGGGACCGGCCGCGCGCCAGCTCCCGCACCAGCCGCTGGCGCGCGGCATACGCGCCGCCGGCGTTGACCACGATGGTATCGAGCGGGCGCTGCAGGAAGAAGCTGAGCTGCTCGGCGAAGCCCGCCCCCTCGCCCCAGCCCATGCCCGCCAGCGAGTAGATGTTGCTGAAGCTGTCCCCCAGGAGCAGGATCGAGGCGTTCCGCCGCGGACGCCACCGCTCACCGTCCGCGGCACGGACTTGATGGAGGCGCACCCGCTGGGGCTCGTAGAGCCGCTGCCGCGGGGGCAGCCTCAGCATCACGGCGATGTCTCCCAGGTTGGACGCCTCCGCCGGGCGCCGGGCCAACACGAGGTCCTGCCCCACGGCGCCGGGCGTCTCTGCCCCAGGCGCCGGGCGAACCTCGTGTTGGCCCGTATCGCGGATAGAGGCGGCCAGGGCCGCCGCGGTCCGCTCCATAGCCGCCGGGGTCCAGTGGGTGTCGGTCTCCAGAAACTGCGGCTCGCCCGTGCGCCGCTTCGCGTCGGCGAGCGCCGCGGACACGTCGAAGACCGACACGCCTTCGCGCTCCAACGCCCGCCGGAACCGCGCGTACGAGGGGTTCTGGAGCGGGGCGCCCGCCCCGTCATAGCGGGTCGACAGCTTCTCGGGGTGGATCATGGGCTTCACCGGCACGGGCAGGACGATCAGGTCGATCCCGCGCGCCGCGAGCTGCCGCTGGAACCGCACGATCGCCTTGACGGGGTCGGACTGCGGCGTCTCGTCCTCGCCGCCGAAGGCGCGCGGCCGCAGGCTAGCCGTGTCGAGAAAGCCCCGGCCGGTCAGGTAATCCACATCGGGACGGTACATCAGCCACCCGTCCCGTCCCGGGTAAGCTTGCTCGTTTCCCGCGCCGAGCAGGGCGGTGAGGGCGTACTGCATGCGCGGCAGGACCCACTCCCCCACCACCGACTGCTCCTCCAGCGCCGTCTCGTAGTCCCGTATCTCCTGCACCGGGGGCAGCAGGCCCAGAGCGCCTCCCGGGCCCCGCACACCCCCGATCTCGGACAGCGTGGGGAGGAGACGGAAGGCGTCATAGCTTTGCGGGAGGAGCGGGGGGCGCTCGCCGGCGGGAGAGGCGGCGTGCTCTCTTCGGGCGGCCAGGTTGCGCCCGATCTCCACGACATGCTGGACGGCGGGTACCGAGCCGACGGTCAGCAGGTAAAGGAGGCACAGCGCCCACGCGACGCGCGGGGCGAACCGTGTATGGCGGAGGTCGCGGTCCGCCTCCTCCTCGCGGCTTAGCTGCGGCTTCCCGATCGCCGGTGCGCCGCTTTGGGGCGCACGCCCCGCTTCTGTCTCTGCCACGCGTCGCCTCCCTAAAAGAAGAAATAGATGAACGGGTTGTAGGCCTGCGTCGCCAGGAACAGCAGCGACAGCCAGAAAAGAGCCAGACACAGGGCCGCCTTGGGCCAGGTCAGGCGCTGCGTCCACTCCCAGGTGTCCGGGCGCGCCCACACGACCACGGCGGCCACGAGGAGGCACAGCACGTAGTAGGGCTGATAGAGGACGCCGCCGAGAAGGCCCGCACTCGCCGGCGCCTGTGCCAGCCCGGCCATGCTTTGCAGGTACCGGACCGCGCCGGCGAGATCCTCGGCCCGGAAAAAAACCCAGGCCACCAGCACGACCAGGAAAGTGAAAACCACCCGCAGGGGATGCGGCAGGGCGCGGTACAGACCGCCTTCGCCCCGGCTGCGCTCCCAGGCCAGCATGCCGCCGTGGATGCCGCCCCAGATCACGAAGTTCCACGAGGCGCCGTGCCACAGCCCGCCCAGGAGCATGGTCAAGATCAGGTTGACGTACGTGCGGGCCGTGCCCTTACGGTTCCCGCCCCGCGGGATGTACAGGTATTCGCGGAGCCAGGTCGACAGCGAGATGTGCCAGCGCCGCCAGAACTCGGTGATCGAACCGGACCGGTACGGGTGGTCGAAGTTGCGCGCGAACACGAACCCCAGCATCAGCCCCAGCCCGATCGCCATGTCGGAGTAGCCGCTGAAGTCGAAGTAGATCTGCAGCGCATAGGCGAGCGCCCCGTACCAGGCGTCGGCGGCCTGGATCGCGCCCGCGCCGAACGCCGTGTCGGCGACCTTGCCGCAGGGGTTGGCGAGCAGGATCTTCTTGGACAGCCCCAGGCCGAAGAAGGTCACGCCGCGCGCGAACTTGTCCAGGGTCAGCGTCCGCCGCTCCAGCTGGTCGGCTAAGTACGAGAACTTGAGGATGGGGCCGGCGACCAGGTGCGGGAACATCGACACGAAGCAGGCGAAGTCGGTGAAGCTGCGCATCGCCCGGGCGTCGCCCCGGTACACGTCGATCGTGTAGCCGAGGGACTGGAAGGTGTAGAAGCTGATCCCCAGCGGCAGGGCGACGCCCAAGAAGCCCTCCCACCGCAGGCGTTCCAGCCCCAGAACCGCCATCAGCCCGTTGTAGCCGTCCACCCCGAAGTTGAAATACTTGAAGAAGCCGAGCACGGCCAGGTTGGACACGACGGACAGGGCGATGGCGGCGCGCTGCGCCCTTGAGCGCTCCCCCGGCGCGAGCGCTTCCACGGGCCGGTCCCAGACCCGCCACACCCGCCAGGTGCCCAGGGCGATCACCAGGCTGAGCAGCCAGTCCACGAAGGTCGTGCCGAACATCAGGAAAACGAACTTCGGGTCGGCCCACCCGTAGAAGACATAGCCCAGCAGGATGAGCACGAAGTTGCGGGCCCGCTGCGGCGCTTTATAAAGCGCGTAGTAGAGCAGCAGGGCGAGCGGCAGGAAGTAGTACAGGAAGATGTGGGAGCTGAAGACCACGCGTCAGGCTACCTCAACACCCCGCGCCGTATCCGCCCCGACCACGCATCCCTCACGCGCCGTCCGGCATGCTCAGGGCCTCCCCCCCTGCGATTTTAGCTGACCCTCTACCGACTCCCGGACCTTTTCGAAGTACTCCTCCATCCCGTCGAAGTATCTCTCCTGCTGCCTCATCTGCTGGATCACCTGCATCCGCGCAGCCGGATGCAGGTTGAGCACCTGCGCCGCCCGCTGCTGGATGTGCTGCCGCTGCTGGTCCCGCGTCATCTGCTGCCACTGGTCAGGGGCCCCGGCCCGCAAGGCAGAGGGCGTCGCGGATTTGGACGGGTTTGTCACCAGGTACACCGGCTTCAGGCCCAGCTCGGCCACAAGCTCCTTCGCCCTTTCCGCCGGGACCTGCCGCCCGAGTATCTCGACGGCGCCGGCGGGCGCCGCGCCGACTTTGCCGAAGAGCTTGGCCTGGGCGAAGGCATAGGCGGCCACGTCATCGCCGGTCCAGGGGCGGCCGCCCGCGGGCGCGGGCAGGTACAGCTTCGCCCACGTGGTGCCCCGAGGCAGCGCCTTGACGAGGGCGTCGATCTGCTGCTCCGCGGTTTCCGGGGTGGCGGCGGTGTCCGGCAGAGGCATACGCTCCTCCGCCACCGAGGAATCCGCCACGGCGATCACACCGGCGCTCTGGCCGATGCGGGCGAGTATGTCCGCCACCGGGCGGGTGCCGGCACGGGAAGCGGGGGCCGTCTGGGCGGCGGGCGGAGGGGCGGCGGGCATGCCGGCGCCCGGCAGGGGGGCCAGCAGCGCGAGGCCCGCCGAAAAGGCCGCCGGGCGGAGCTTGCGGAACGGACCGGAGCCGTTCCCCCTAATCATCGTCATTTCGTTTGCCTCTTTCTCTTCGGAGGTGGGTGCGCAGGCGACCGAACTGCTCGCGGCTCAGGATACGGCGCAGCCGCTCCTCATTGTTCAAGTGCAGGTCCAGGATGCGGCGCTGCAGGCCGCCGACCTGGCCGATGAGGTTGCGCACGCGGCCGCGGTCGAAATCATAGTAGTCGTACGCCTGGTCGAGGTCGCGATAAAGGTCGCCCAGCCGCCGGCGTATCTCCCGCTTCTCCTCGTCGGCGTCCTCGTAAAGCGCCTCGATCCGGCGCTGCTGGTCCCGGGTGATGCCGATCCGGCGGCGTGCCCGTTCCCGGTCGTCCTCGTCGTCGGCGGCGCAGCGCCGCGGGTCAAAGATCCCGGGAAGCGCAAGAGCCAGCGCGGCGAGCGAAAACGTTCGTCTGTCCATTATCTTACCTCTATCTTACCTCGTTTTTGGTTTGCGGAAGACGCCGTGCCGGCCAGGGCGGCCCGCTTTCCCGGAGCAGGGGGTCGGCGTCAGGCGCCGGCAAGCGGCGCATCTCGGCGACCAGCCGAACGACGCGTGCCTCATCCACGACCGGAGCCGGGCGACGCGGCAGGGGGTGCGTTGCCCACAGCCCCAGCGTGAGCGCGGCGAGCGCGCCGCCCCACGCCCAGGCGCGGCCGCGCCGCGGCGCGCGGCGCGGGATCAGGGCGGAAAGGCGCGCGCGCGAGGCGCGACCAGAGGTCCGGGGCTTCGGGCGGCGCCGGCAGATCCCGCCAGCGCGCGCGCAGGGCGCGCTCGGCGGCCTCGGCGCGGCGCAGGCGGCAGGCCGCCGCGCCGTGCGCCTTCATCGGGAGGGCGCGCTACAGGCGCCCTGCCACCCAGTCGGCCAGGATCACGCCCGAACTCTTTACAACTCATGCTGCTGTCTTTCATTCCGGTTTCCCGTGTACCGGGTTTCAGCAGCCCGCGCAGCTGGAAAGGTGCCCGCGAGGCGGGCCGGGACGGTGTAGGAGAGGTTCGTGATCGCCCGTATCTCGCCGTACGGGCGATCTTCCAGATAGTAGAGAACCAGAATCAGGCGGTCGCCGGCGCTCAGCGCCTGGAGCGCGCTGCCGCCCGGGATTGGTCCTCGCGCTCCAGGAAGGCTCAGGGCGACCTGTTCGGCATCGCCGACCGCCCCCCGGGCCCAGTCGCCGGCTTCCGGGGAGTGTCGTCCGGGTCGCACTTTGGCGGCGGTCGCGCGTGTCATGGGCGATGTTGACCGCCATGCGGTACAGCCACGTGGCGACGCGGGCGCGGTGCTGAAAGCGCGGGGCGCCGGGAAGCAGGCGCGCACGAACACGTCCAGGGCCGCCCTCCTCGGCATCCTCCGGGCGAACCCAGCAGGCGGTACAGGAACCGGTACAGCCGCCGGGGTTGATAGCGCCGTACCAGCGCCTGCAGGGTCGCGCCGCCGCCCGCGCAGTGGCGCAGCAGGTCCTCGTCGGAAAAGCCCTTCCGCGTCGCCCCGCCGGTGCTGCGCCGTTCGGCGCGTTCGAGCGATTATTCATCCTCGCGAGCACGCGCGCGATTCCATGAAAGCCATCCCCTCCCTGGGATGCGCCTACCTTTGTTAGACGGCCGGCGGCGGGATCGGCAACAGGTTTCCGGAAAACAGGAAAATACTGCCGCGCGCGGAATGATTCAAGGGGCGTCGCGGCCGCCCGGGACACCGGGCCTGGCGCGACGCTACCGTGAAGGGAGATAGTTCAAGACGAAGGACGGAAAAGTAGGCATCGGCATCATCGGCTTTGGCGGCATCGCGAAGGCCCAGCACGCGCCGGGCTACCGCCGGATCCCCGACCAGTGCGAGATCCTCGCCGTGGCCGATATTCTGGCCCGAGCGCTGCGCCGAGGCCTGGGGCGAGAAGTGGAACATCCCCAACGCCTTCGAAGATTACAAGAAGCTGCTGGAGATGCCCGAGATCGACGCCGTCTCCGTTTGCACGCCCAACTACGTCCACCATCAGCCCACGCTGACGCCTTCGCGGCCGGCAAGCACGTGCTGTGCGAGAAGCCGATGGCGATCAACGCCCAGCAGGCCAAGGAGATGGTCGCGGCCGCCAAGCGGGCCGGCAAGAAGTTCCAGGTCGGCTATAACATGCGCTTCGGCCTCCGCAGGCGCTGAAGCGGGCGACGGACGGCGGTGCTCGGCGAGGTGTACCACGCGCGCCCATGCGCTGCGGCGGGCGCGGGCGTCCCCAACTGGGGCGTCTTCACCCAGAAAGACAAGCAGGGCGGCGGACCCTATCGACATCGGGGTGCACATCACGGACATGACCCTGTGGCTGATGGGGCACCTGCGTTTGTCGCCGCGTCGGGGAAGACCTTCACCAAGTTCGGCACCAGCAGGGTGCTTCGGCCGGGGGCCGACCCCCACGAAGTACACCCTCGTCGAGGACTTCGCGGTGGCCCTCGTCCGGCTGGAGAACGGCGCGACGATGTCGCTGGAGTCGTCGTTCATCGCCAACCAGGGCGAGCGAGCGGTTCGACACCAAATGCCCGGCATCGGGGCGGGGGCGTTTCTCGACGCCAACAGCTCGCAGTTCCAGATCTTCCGCGAGGAGTTCGGCACGCTCACCGACGCCACGCCTCGAGCTGGCCGCCGCGCGTCGAGTCGACCTACGGCGAGGAGATCAAGGCGTTGTCCGCGATCCGCGCGGACACCCTGACCTACGTCACCGGCGAGCAGGCCTGATGGTGACGCAGACCGCGGACGCGATCTACGCCTCGTCCGAGTCCGGCAAGGAAGCGCTGATTGAGTAGGGGCTTCCGGTGAGCATACCTGCCCCGCAGCCCTCCCCGCCGGGGCTGGGCGCGCCGCCGCGCCTGTGGCCGTTCTCGCTGGCGCGCTCGGTCGTCGCGGGCCTGGCCGAGCCTGGCGTTCGTGATCGTCAATGTCGGCGCTGCCCGTCTACCTGGAGTTCGGGCTAGGCTGCCTGCTGGTCGGCTTTTCGCTGACGGCCTTCTACCTGGCCGAGGCCCTGGGTACTCGCCGATGGGCACCTTTGGGCGACCTTCGGCCTGGCCGGCGCCGGCTGATGGTGATGGCGCGCTGATCCTCGGTGGGGACGCATCGGGACCGCGTTCGTGCGCGTGCCCGCGGGGGCCGGGCCGCTGGCGGCTGGGCATCCGGCTGCTGCTCTTCCTGCGCGTGGCTCGACGGCGTCGGGGCCGCACCGCCCTGTGGCCCTCCCTGTTCGCCTCGGTCAGCGACCGCGTGGAGCCCGGGCGGCAGGCGCAGGCGATGAGCGTGCTCAACATCACGTATCTGGTCGGGATCGCGTTCGGGCCGTTCGTGGGCGGGCTGATCAACGACTACGTTCAGCCACGGCCTGGGCATCGAGACCCGGCGCGCTACGTGCCGTCGTTCTTCGTCGCCGCCGCCTGCTTCGCGACCGCCGCCCTGCTCGCGTACTTCGTCGCGCCGCGCCGCCCCACCCCGCCTCGGCACCACCCGCAGGACCACCACGACGAGGCCCTGGGCGAGGGCGGGGCGGGCGGCGGCGCACACCGCGACCTTTTCGCTGGCCGCCGTGCGCAAGGCGATTTCGGGTCGCGCCGACGCTCTCGCGCTGGGTTCCTCACGTTCCTGGGGATCGGGCTGATCGCCCGTACGTCAAGCTGTTCGCGATGAAGCGCTACGAGATCTCCGAATCGACGTTCGGGACGCTGCTCCTGTACCCGGCGCTGCTCATCGCGGCGATCGCCGTCCCCTGGGGCGGCTGACGGACGCCTGGGGCAAGTCGCGGCGCGATCCACGCCGGCATGGGGTTTGCGCGCTCTCGCTGTGGCTGATCCTCCTGATCCCGTACGCGTGGGTCGTGGTCGCGCTCGGCTCCCTGCTCGGGATCGGGTTCGTGCTGGCGTTTCCGGCTTACATGGCTTACATCGCCGACCTGACGGGCCCGCGCGAGCGCGGCGGCATGATCGGGGCCGTGCGCATGGCGCAGGGCGTCGGCGCGCTGCTCGGTGCGGCGCTGTCGGCCCCTATCTACAAGCTCGACGCCGAGCACCTGATCCTGTTCTGTGTGGCGGCCTCCCTGCTCACGCTGGGCTTCGCGCTCAGCCTGTTCTACATCCGCGAGCGCCCGGCGCCGCCGGGCGCGTAGGGTGTCAGCAGGGTGTTGATGGCGGTCATCCCGTGAGGTGCGGTTGCCGGAGCGTTTCCGGCGGGGTCTTTCCACCATGCGCGCAAGATCGTCGGCGAGCTGGCCCCTTTGCCCGGGCGTGACGTTAGCGGTTCCTGTCGTGCAGGCCCCCCTGGGCCGGTGCGATGGGCCGCGCCTTGCCGCCGCGGTGTCCCGCGCGGGCGGCCTGGGCTGTCTGTCGCTCTTCGACGAGTCCCCCACTTCCGCAGGGCGCCTCGTTCGGCGCGTCCGCGCGCGTACCTGCCGGCCGTTCCTCGTCGCCCTGACGCGCGAATGGGAGCGGAGTCCGTTTCGACCCGCAGAACAGGCGTGGCGCTTTTTCAGGTCTTCAGGAACGGCGCTGCTCGCGCTACGCATCCGCGCGGTGGGGGCGGTGTTCTGGCAGGTCGGCATCGGTGCGCGCAGGTTTCTGACGCCGCCTGGTGTGGAAGCGGACGTGCTCGTCGCCCAGGGGACGGAGGCGGGGGCAGGTCCGGTCCCGTCCTGCGCGCGAGCCTGATCCTCGCCGTCTCGGACAGGTTGCTGGCTTGCCCGCATCGGCGGCGGCGGCCTGGCCGACCGCGCGACGTGGCCCGCACTGCCCTGGCGCGGCGATGTTGCACGTTTCGTGGCCTGGAAGATCGGCGAGCCGGCCGCCTACAAGGGCGCGCCGATGCAGCAGGCGCCAGGTGCCGGCGACGAGACCGACGTCGCCAGGCGTCGCCTGGCCGTGCGCGCCGTGCCGCCGGATCCGCACCGCCGGGGACGACGACGCCCCCCGGCTCTACGCGGGGATGGGCGTGGGCCGCATCCGGCACATCGCGCCCGCCGGGCAGATCGTGCGCGCCCTGGATCCGCCCCGTTAGCCGCGCGTTTGGGCGTGGCACGGTTCCGCAGTTCCGTCGCGGCCGCACGCCGTGGCAGGATAAAGCGGCGAGGCTGGACAAAAGAAAGGGCGGAGAAGCATAAGGGCGGAGAAGCATATGGAAAAGAACTACGAAAACTACCTCGGCGGCGCGTGGGTGGCGGCGCAGGGCGGGGCAACGTTTGAGCGCCGCAACCCCGCCGACACGCGCGATCTGGTGGGCCGCTTCCCCCAGTCGGGCAGGCCGGATGTGGAGGCGGCGGTCCAGGCGGCGCGCGAGGCGCTGCCCGCGTGGCGCCGGCTCGCCCCGGACGCGCGGGCGCAGTTTCTGTACAAGGCGGCGGACCTGCTGGCC
>JAUJNC010000198.1 GCA_030446525.1 Armatimonadaceae bacterium | reverse complement strand
CTCGCTCTGGCGCCTGCTTGTAGCGTCTTCGATGGCGAGCAGGATGAACTCGGGGTGAATGCGGGTCTGGCGGAGCCTGCGGGCGTTGAGCACCATGACCTTGCGCCCCAGGTGCGGGAACTCGTGGTGCACCGCGAAGTCGTGGACAAGGTTGTTTCTGGGCAGGACCTCCTCCAGGAGCTGGCGCAGCTCGGGGATGTCCCACTGCCCGTTGCCCAGTTCGTAGAGGAGCCGGCCCAGCGTCTGCTCGGGGATGACCCGGAAGGTTTCGTAGAAGGAGTGGTTCCCAAAGACGACCCGCAGCTCTGCGTCGAGCACGATGAGCGGCCCGCGGAGGGTGTCCACGATGCTCTCGGCCGAAATGCGCACCTCCTCCACGAACTGCGCCAGCGGCTCTTCCTCGCTGCCCCCGGCACCGGGCTGTCGCTCTGAGTCCTGCATCCTAACGGGCTGCTCCTATTCTCCTGAGCTTACGGTGCGTCAAAGCCAACCGCCGCGGCCCTCACGGTGGCCGCGGCGGTTCCCGTGCGCATCACGAGTAAGTCTGTCTGGTTGTTTCCTCGTTCACGCGCAGATGAAACCCTTGCCTGCATCACGCCAATTCCGACGCCCCTTGTTCGCGCGAATTGGGTAAGCAAGAAACACAGAGTCTGATAGGGGCCAGGCTGAAGTGGCTGCCGGGCTGCGGCCTTGCGCTCCTAGGCCCAGGCAAGCTCGGGAGCGGTGGGATCCTGTTCCAGCACCAGCGTCGTTCCCGTCTTGCCCGTCAGCAGCCACAGCCGGTCCGCCGTCTTCAGCATCAGCCAGAAGCCGTGCCCCAGGCTCCCAACCGTCGAGTGCCCCCGCTCCAGCGTCGCGCGCGGCAGGTTCTCCAGCGTGATGCCCGCTCCTTTGTCCTCGACCCACACCTGCACCGTCTTGCCCGGGCCCACACACACCCGCGCCTCGCCGCCCCCACCGTGCACCACCGCGTTCATCGCCGCCTCCCCCACCGCGGTGATCAGGTCGTGACAGCACTCCTCGGCGAAGCCCTGTGCCTTGGCCGCCTCCAGGGCGCTCTGGCGCAAGAGCCGCAGGCTCTCGGAGCGCACCGGCACGGGCTCGGCCGCGGGGGCGTGACAGGGCGGCATCTCCGCGGGGCTCTGGCACAGGCGCAGCTTCTTGTCGGTGACCGAAAGCAGCACGTCCCGAAGGAAGGCCTGCTGCTGCTCGCTCGCCTCCTGCAGCGCCGCCGTCGCCGTGCCCATCTCCGAGAGCAGCTGGGCGTTCCTGCGCATGGCATCGACGCCGAAGACCGCGAGCAGCCCCACCGAGGAAAGGAACACGAGTTCGGTGTGGTCGCGGGGGCTGTGCACCACGAGCGAGAAGCGCGGCGCCATGAGCACGTACATCGAGCAGAGCAGCGACAAGAGCAGCGTTGCGATGCCGATGCGGCTGCCGCCCAGGTAGGTGAGGAGGGTGATGGGCACGACGAAGCCGATGCCGTAGGGCCGCACGTAGTGGCCCGGCTCCTGGGCCATGAGGGCGCTCTGGATGCGCAGGAGCACCCCGGTGGTCAGGCCGACCAGGAGGAAGGAGAGCAGCAGATGAGCCAGGGGCGCGAGCGCCCTCACGCGTGACAGGAGCATGGCGGCGGTACTCTCTAAGGGGCCCTCGTCAGCGAGGGCTTGACCCGGTAGTGGCACGATGCTGTATGCCAAGACGCCTCCATTCTATCACAGGGGGGTCTCCACTGCATAGAGGGCCCTCCCCCGGCATTCCCGTGGAGGGCACTGTCAAGTTAACTGAAGTTGGGTTGTTATCACCCCCACATCTTTGGTGATCATGGCGCCCGTGAGCCCAAAATACGGCCCGGTTTCCGTCATTCTTGCCATGGAAAAAGTTAACTTGACAGTGCCACGGGGAGAACACCTTCCCGACCCCGTCCGGCGTCAGCCTTAAGCGCGGATGGAACTCATTGGCAGGTTCCTACACGTTCCTACGCGTCGCTGCGTATCCTAGCCCATCCGCGCATCATCACATCATCACAGTGCCAGTGAGCGGCGCAACGCCACAGCACGGTTGAGGTAGATGCCGAACTCGGAGCCTGCCGCCAGGTCCACGTCCGGATTGCCCTTCTTCTTCTGCTGCTCGCTATAGATATAGCCAGCCGCCGCACCCAGCAGCGCGCCCGTAAGAGCGCTCTGGGTCTTGTTCTTCAGCAGGTAGCCAAGCACGGCACCGCCCGCCGCGCCATAACCGATGATCTTGGTCTGGTCCTGCTTGGGGCGTTGTTTGCCCATCAGCCGCCCGGAGGCGTCCTCACGGATGCCCTCCTCGTCCAGGCTGTAGAGGCTGCCGGAGACAGCCTGCCACGCCGCATTGCGCTCGATGGCGCCAAAGCGCAGGTCGATGATGCCGGGGGCGGAGGCGCTGGCCGGCCGGACCTCGCTGATACGGCCGACAAAGACGGTTCCCTGCGGCAGTCCGCTGCGGTCCTCGGGCGAGAGTTCCACGCGCACTCGGTCTCCGACGCGCGCCGTCTTGGAGTTCAGAGCCTCCAGGAGTCGGACCTTGACCACGGTGCCTTCCGGCACGCGTTGCGCCTTTACCGCGGGCGCCGCCACCAGCCAGAGTGAGAGCAGTAGTGCCCCCAGCAGCAGTGATCGGCCTTTATGGCCTGGGTTGTTCGTGCTTCGAATCATTTGTCTTTTCCTTTGCTGTGCACGACGAGGTCGGCACTGCCCGCGCCTGCTGCGGGACAGAGTGCCCCAATGCCCTCTATGTGCCTGATCTGCCCTATGTCCGCCTCTTTGCCGCCGCTGCGGCCGGTGCTATTTATAGATATAGTTTACCCTGGGGAGCAGGGGGTTAAACCCTGGCTCGGGGGAGGGTGCTAAGCGGTGCCCCCTGGCCGCCCCGGCATCTCCGAGCGCGCCGTGATGCTGGGCCGGCTCGCCTGTACCTGCTGGGCCGTGCTCTGGAGCCCGCTCACCCACTGCTCGGTCAAGCGCGCGGCCGTGTCGCGCCCGCCCCGCCCGAAGGCCAGCCCCAGCGCCAGCGAGATGGCGGCCACCAGGCCGATGTAGAGCGTGTTGACCACCACCGGCGAGATGCCGAGCGGGTTGATCGCCGCGATGACGGCGAAGGCGTACACCGCGCCTGAGGCGAGCTTGGCCAAAAGCTCCGGGTTCTTTAGCCCCGCCTCGGCCGCGGCGCCGCGCACCACGCCGGAGAGGAGCTGCGCCAGGAACGCGCCCCCACCCAGCACCGGCGACCAGGTCGTAGTCGGCGTTCTGAGCGGGCCGGTCTTTGTCATCCAGTAACGTGCCCTGCATTGCAGGGTGGTAGACGTCAATGCGTAGGTGAGCGGACACGCTCACCAGCAAAGCGGCTCTAGCAGCTCCGAGACCGCCTCCACGAACTGCGTGGAAGGAAGGTCGTTCCCGAACCGGGTGCTGGCTGGTGCCGTTTCGCTGGCCATCCGAACAGAAGGGCCGGGGCTGCGTCCCGGCCCTTCTTCTTGCTTACCCAGGTTCCGGGCGCCCGCCCTAACGGCAGGGGGGGTCGCTCGGGTACCGGTCGTGGGTGTTGAGGATGCCGTCATTGTCCCGGTCCTGGTCGCGCGTGTCCGCAATGCCGTCCCGGTCCAGGTCACCCGCCGCACGAGGGTAGCGGGCCGAAGCGGTGCTGGGGAACCGGTCCACATCACGGCCATAGCGGCTGCCGCGCTCTCTGTCGCGCTCGGCTTCCCGCTTGTCGCGCTCGCGCGCAAGCTCGGCCTGCCGCTTCTGCCACTCCCGCCGGCGTTCCGCCTCGCGCTTGTCGCGCTCGCGCTCGGCTTCGTCTCGACGCTTGTCCCACTCCCACCCTCGCTCTTCTTGGCGCTTGGCGCCTTCCTTGTCCCACTTGTCGTAGTCCCCGCGGTCTCTACGCTCCCCCTGCCAAACGTGCTTTGACGGCCGTTTCTCCTGCTTGTCTCGGTAGCCGTACGCGGGGGCGTGCGACGGGGGGTCGGCGTAGGCGGGCACCGGCGCGGTAGGGAGCCACCCCAAACCGACCAGCCCCGTTGTCAGCAGTATCGTCTTACCCGTCCTTGCTGTCCTAACGGTACTTTGTTGACTTCGGCAGTTCGATAGCGGTACTGTGATTCGGAAAGGTCACTCATTTTGGGTCTGTAGCAGTGCTGAGAGCTTCTCGCGCGCGTCCTGGGGCAACAGGAGCATCATCGAGAACAGTTCTCTGGCTTCGAACAGAGCGAAGGCATAGGCAGTGCAGACCAGGAACTGGACCTGCGGGTTGCGCCCTCGCTCGCGCTCGATCCGCTGCTTGGTCTTGCCGGCAAAGGCACGACCTGGCCTTCCTCCGCTTTGGTGGAGGCTTGGTCAAGCCGCAATCGGCGACACTGTGGCCGCAGCGGCTCGGCGCTCGAACTCCTCGGGACTGAGATACCCCAGCGACGAATGCCGACGCCTGCGATTGTACCAGACCTCGATGTACTTGAAAATGTCCGCCCGCGCCTCCTCTCTGGTTTGATATTGCCGCCGGTGAACCAGCTCCCGTTTCCGCGTGGCGAAGAAGCGCTCCACCGGAGCATTGTCCCAGCAGTTGCCCTTGCGGCTCATCGAACAAACGATGCCTGATCCCTGCAGAAGCGCCTGGTAATCCAGGCTGGCGTACTGACTGCCCCGGTCACTGTGACACAGCAGGCCCGCAGAGGGTTTTCGTTGCAACAGGGCCATCTCCAGGGCGCTGACGACCAGACCGCGCTCCAGCGTCGGCTGCATAGACCAGCCCACCACCTTCCGAGAGAACAAGTCCAGCACCACGGACAGGTACAGCCAGCCTTCGCGTGTCCAGACGTAGGTGATGTCACACGACCAGCGCGTATCGGCCGCCTGCGGCTCGAACTGCCGGTCCAGCAGGTTCTCGTGCACCGGCAGCGCGTGCTTCGAATCGGTCGTGGCCACGAAGCGGCGCGCCGGCTCGGGCCGGGTCCCGCTCTGGCGCATCAGGCGCGCCACCCGCCTCTTTGCGCAGGCGATGCCGCTCTCTTTGAACTCCCGGTAGATGCGCGGGCTTCACACACGTGTGAACGAGCTGCCGTAGGTCTGGCCGCTCGCCTCGAAGACGCTTTTGATGTGCACCAGCAGCACGCGGTCCTGCTGAGCGCGCCGGCACTGGGGCCGCGCGCGCCAGGCATAGTAGCCGCTCACCGACACCTGCATCACCCGGCACAGCGCCGCCACCTTGAAGTGTTGTCTTTGCCCCTGTATGAACTGGTATCTCACCGCGGGCGGCTGGTGAAGATACCCATCGCCTTTTTTAGGATCTCCACCTCCTCTTTCAGGCGAGCATTCTCTTTCTGGAGCCTTGCCACCTCCTCATCGCGTGGGTTGCCGTGGCCGGGGAAGGTGCGCTGGCCACTCTGGCCGTTGTGCGGCTCCTCCCCGATGCGTCGGCGCCACTTGCCCAACAGGCTACGGCACACGCCCAGATCGCGGGCGACCTGCGCCTCGGGGCGTGTGCCTTCGGTGACGAGGCGTACGGCCTCGCGCTTGAACTCTTGCGTGTAGCTTTTCTTCTGCTGCTGTTTGGCTTCCATACTTCCTCCGCTTACATGTAGCTTATCTTACACTCCATCAAAGCGGGGAAAGGCCACGCCGGGATGTGGCTGATCCTCGGCGCCTCCAGCACGCGCCCGATCTGCGTCCGAGGCACCGGCTTGCCGGCGAGCCTCTTCTTCGATGCTCCGCTTGTCGGCCTTGGGCCAGCAAGAAGAGGGCGTGCCGGTCACCGGAGGAGCGGGTGGGCAGGCCAAAGCCGGTGAGCATCTGCCCGAGCACGCAGGTAGCCCGGGGTATCTTCGGTGGGGCGCACGAACAGGCCCGGGGCCTTGCCGGTGGCATCATCGATGGCCCCGTGCGGGCTCATCCGGGGGCCTCTGCCTCCGAGCCAGTCGAAGGGGCTGGCGTCGGTCTGCACGAGCAGCCCTTCTTGAGGCCGGCGCTCGCGGCTGTTGTGCGCGGGGCGCGGGCGCTTGGGGGCGGTGCGGGCGCGGGGCACGCCGGCCTGTGCCAGGATGCGCCCGAGGGTCCTGGCCGGGACAGAGATCTGCTGGTTGCGGGCCAGCAACTCGGCCAGGTGCGCCGGGCTGGCTCCTTCATAGTGGCTTATGGTGGCTTATGGTGGCTCATGGTGGCTCTGGGCCAGAGCGACAATGCGCTCTTTTTGCTCCCCGGGCGTGGCGCGCGGGCCGGGGCGGCCGCGGCTTTTGTGGGCGAGTGTCGCCGCCGCGTCCTGGGCGGAAGCGGCTTTGAGGCGCAGCACGTGGCGTCCGCAGAGGCCCCGATGTTGGGCAGCCTGGGCCACAGTGAGCCTGGCTTGTGTGAGCTGTTCCAGGACCTACACGCGTGGGGCTCCCTTCGGTTTCAAGAAAAGGTCCCCCATGAATAGAGTAAGGTGACATTTTCACTGTCCCGTCAACACCTGACATTATCAATTAGGGTTGTGTACAATAGGTTTTTGCTACCAGATGTTGTGTCTCAGCAACGTCATGAGACCGTAGATATAGTAGGAAAACCCAATTACACCACAACTCTATTGTCCCGTGACAGAAAAACTCTCAACCGGCTGTTCCTGCTCCGTGATTATGTCCGCGCATTGCTCAGTGAGAATGTCCGCTCGCCTGCTCCTCATGCCGACTGACCGAGAGCCAAGCCCGCCGCTCGGCCCCGGCGCTCGGCCCCGGCTTGGGACCGCTCGCCTGAACCGGTCGTAGCGCAGGCGCAGCGGCTGGAGGTTTGTGCGGGCGCACTCCCAACAAAGGATGCGAGGAGACGGCGCTTGCCCTCATAGGCAGACAGGTCGCCCTCGGGCACCTGGTGCACCCACACGCGCTCACACGCGCTTGCCCCAGAGTGCGTCGGCTCTGTCCAAGGCCTGCAGGGTCTTTCCTCGAAGGAGAGGTAAGGAGAGGGTGTGGTCGGCCTTAAGCACGCGCATCCCTTGGGCGGCGAAGTGATAGCCCAGGTCCAGACCGGCAGGGCGGCGAGCCGGGCCGCTTGCTGGCCCTGGGGCTCTTTGCCCAAACGCGCATCGGAGCCAACGGTAAAGCCAAGCGGGAAGGCGTTGGCCTGCTGCCTCGGGGCGATCCCGGCCCGGCGCATCTCCCGCGCCAGCCGGCCCTGCGGCGTGCCCCGGAGCCGTTCGATACGCCCCCTGGCTCGGGGCCAGAGGGCGGCAATGGCTTCGGTGCCCAGCTCGTGCGGCACCGGCTGCAGGCCCGGCTCATCGGCTGCCTCCCGCCGGCTCGTCATCGAGGGTGGCCCCTTCGGGTGGGCGCAGGATCGTGTGCCGGTCGTGGTGGACGCTCCTGGGCGGGCCGTGCTCGAGGGTGATGGCGCGCAGCATCCTGGGGTAAGCCTGCTGACCCTGGCCGGGATGAGAGCACAGAGACAGGACCTTGCCGGTGGCATCGTCCATGGCCCCGATCAGGGTCATCGTGGGGCGCGCCCCCCGCCAGTCGTGGGCGCTGCCGTCGATCCGCAGCAGCATCCCTTCCGAGGCTTCGCGCTCGCGCCGCGGGCGTTTGGTCCCCGGCTTGCGCCCGCACGTTCTGAGTCCCTTCTCTTTGAGCAGCCGCTCCGGCGTGGAGCGCCCGATCGGGATGTCGTGCCGGGCCGGAATCTCCTGCCGGTGGCGCACATTGGGGTCGCGCAGCGGGCCGCTGTGCCCGACCGGGGCCGGGATCTGCCCTCGAGTGGCCTGGCTTGTGGCATGTCTGGGCGTGCGTGCGGTGTTGCCGTGCACCCGGCAGGCGATGCCTCGGGCTTGGCAGCCTCTGGCGAGGCGGCGCGGATGCCTTGTGCGGATGCCCAGGGGCTGGCAGCCCCCGGACTCCGTCAGGCGTGCCGGCGCGAAGCGTGTCAGGATCTGGGCTCGTCTGTGTCGTTTGTCCTTCAAGCGGATGGTCCTCATAGCACAGGTATGCGGACGAAATCACGGAGCAGTTAATGTGCACAGTTTCACTGAGCAATGACAGAAAGCCACGGGGGCCTTGACACGAAAGAGAACCTGTTGTAGACTCAACCGTTCGTGCTCGCAACGTTTCGATAGACAGGCGCCGCGTGGGGGAAGGCGGCCACCGGCACGCCGCAAACACCCATGGGATGCGGGGCCCGGGTGGAAAGAAGGAAATAAGCCGTGCGCAGCTATGATCGATCCTCGGCTTTGTACGAGCGCGCCCAGCAGGTGCTGGCGGGTGGCGTCTCCAGCGAGTTCCGCAAGTTCAGCCAGCCGCACCCCCTGTTCTACGAACGCGGCGCGGGCAGCCGCCTCTGGGACGTGGACGGCAACGAGTACCTGGACTATACCCTGAGCCAGGGGCCGCTCATCCTGGGGCACTCGCACCCGCACGTCCTGGAGCGCGTCCGCTGCGCGTCGGAAAGCGGGCAGCTCTTCGCCGGGCAGCACCTGCTGGAGCTGGAACTGGCCGAGACGCTGCAGCGCCTGATCCCCTGCGCCGAGCGGCTGCGCTTTTCGCTTTCCGGCTCGGAGGCAGATCACGCTGCGCTGCGTCTGGCCCGCGCCATCACGGGCCGCCCGCGCTTCGTCCGCTTCGAAGGCCATTACCACGGCTGGCTGGACAATGCCGCCTTCGCGATCACGGCGCCGAGCGAGGCGGCGCCGAGGCCGCGCGACGCGCCGACGGTACACCCATGGACGCAGGGATTGCCGCCGCACGCGATGGACGAGGCGATCGTACTGCCCTGGAACGACCTTGCTCTGGTGAAAAAGACCCTGGAGGCGCGGGCAAGCGAGATCGCCGCCCTTGTCACCGAGCCCGTGATGTGCAACAACGGCTGCATCCCGCCCGAACCGGGTTTCCTGGAAGGACTGCGCGCGCTGTGCGACCGGCACGGCATCCTGCTCCTCTTCGACGAGGTCATCACCGGATTCCGGCTGGGACTTTCGGGCGCGCAAGGTTCGCTCGGCGTGACGCCGGATCTGGCCGTTTTCGGCAAAGCGATGGCCTCGGGCTACCCCATCAGCGTGCTTGCGGGCAAGGCGGAGTACATGGCCTGGATCGCCGATGGGCGCGTCGTCCACGCCGGAACCATGAACTCCGGGCAGCCGAGCGTCGCGGCGGCGCTTGCGACTATCGAGGTTCTGGAGCGGGAAAACGCCCACGCCAAGCTGCACCGGCTGGGCACGCGCCTGCGTGACGGGCTGCGCGCGGCAGCCAAAGATGTGGGGCAGCCGCTGCGGGTGCAGGGCCCCGGCCCCATGTTTCACGCCGGGTTCGTCGCGCCGGGGCAGGAGAACGAACCGGTTCGCGATCTGCGCGACACGTACCGGTACGATAAGGGGCAGTACGCCCGGTTCGTGGAGGGGATGCAGGAGCGCGGCATCCGCCTGATCGGGCGCGGTCTGTGGTACGTGTCCGCCGCGCATACGGAGGCCGAGATTGACCACACCATCGCGACGGCGGCAGACGTGCTGCGCGAGATGATCGCCTGAGGCGGTGGACGAGCAAGGGGACATTATGCCTGACACGCCGCGCTCGCCGGTGATCGACTGCCATAACCACGTGGGGGTGGAGCTGCTGGCCTACCTGCGCGGCGACTTCCCGTACGCGCAGATGCTGCCCCAGATGGTCGGGCAGGGCCGGGCGGCAGGCGTGACGCACTGGGTGGCCTTCCCCATGGTCACCAACCTGTCGCTGGGCATCGCCGCCATGCGCGAAGGGCTTATCCGCACCGAGGGCGCTCTGGAGGCGGCGCCCTACGCCTGGGAGAACCGGCGCCTGCTGGAGGAGCTGCACACGCACTACCCCCGGCACCTGCCGTACGTGTTCCCGTTCGCGATGCTCGACCCGATGCGCCGCCCGGACGCGCAGGCTGACGCACTGCGCGCCCTGCGGGCCGACTACCCTTTCTACGGCCTGAAGACGCTGACGACGATCCTGCAGTCGTATGTGACGGCATTGCTCCGGGAGGGTCGCGTTTTTCTGGACCTTGCCCGGGACTGGGACCTGCCTCTGCTTCTCCAGTC
>JAUJNC010000197.1 GCA_030446525.1 Armatimonadaceae bacterium | reverse complement strand
AGCAAGCCCTCGGGCTTGCTTGCCTCCTTCTGAGTTTTTAGTCTAAACGTCAATCCCGTATAGTCATTCTGAAAAACACGGGATCTTGTAGTGCAGGGTATTATCGTTTCTGTAGATGCAGTGCGGCTTCCCGCGTACAAGGCTGCATGTAACAGAAGGAGGCGCGTCGTCGCTCTATGATCGGGCAATAAACGACACCAAAGCGAGCAAAGTCACCTCCCAGGATCTGCGCCAACGAGGGAGAACGTCATGCGACCAACGAAGGAGAAAGTCATTGCAACGCAGACACCGGTATTCGCAGTTCGGCCTCCATCCCGGAGCGGGCTTCACGTTGATCGAGCTGCTCGTCGTGATCGCCATAATAGCGATCCTCGCCGCGATCCTTTTTCCCGTCTTCGCCCAGGCACGGGAGAAGGCCCGGCAGACCGCCTGTCTGTCCAACCTGAAGCAGATGGGCACGGCGGTCATGATGTACTCACAGGACTACGACGAGACGCTCCCGCTGGGCTACAGCAGCCCGCAGACGGCGACGGGCAGGACGTGGATGCACTTCGTAATGCCTTATGCCAAGAACCGCAACATCTGGGTCTGCCCCAGTGCGCCTGATCTGAAGACGGCCACGAACCCGATCAACAACGGGACGGGCGGCTATGGCTGCAACCGCAACATCATGGAGTCCGGCAGGGCGCGCACCATCGCGGAGATAACGAACCCGGCGGGCACCTTCGTCATCTGCGACACAGCCCAACTGGGTCCTGACCCCACACCGACGGCTGCCAACGTGGAGCAGTGGGACAAGCTCGTCCGAAGGACCGGCAACCCGTTCACGGACTGGCAGGTGACCCCGCCTACCGGGTACAGTCCGAACCCGGGTAGCGGTTGGGCCAGTTCCAACACACTGCTCTATGAACAGGGGTTTGGCCAGTGGGGCGACCCGTACCGGCGCCCGGTTCCGCGCCACAACCTCGGAACGACCATCATGTACGCCGATGGGCACGCCAAGTGGAGCCGGATCTCGCAGTTCCTGGGCATCCCGCAAAACGAGCTTCGCGGCTGGCCTTACGGCCACGCCAACAACTCTTGGGACGACCAGTAGTCTCTTCTCGTTCGTAAGTCGGTACCCTCGTCCTGCGGGGAGAGGGAACTTTTCATTCTGATTCTTTGTGGTACGCTCCGGCTAGGGCAATCGCATCTTAAATGGCGTCAGGAAAGGAGACAGGATCAAAGCAGGCGAACGCTAGAGCAAAAGCCTCTGGAGCCCTCTATGCCCTCCCGACTCACGATTGTCGAACACTTCGCTACCCTGCCGGACCCGCGTATCGAGCGCAGCAAGCGCCACCAACTCGGGAGATCCTGCTGATCGCCCTTCGCGCTGTTATCTGCGGCGCCGATGACTTCGTCGCCATGGAAGCCTGGGGCCGCGCCAAAGAGGATTGGCTCAAAGAGCGCCTGGAACTGGTCAACGGCATCCCCAGCCACGATACCTTTGGCCGCGTCTTTTCCCGATTGGACCCGGAAGCGTTTACTCGCTGCTTTGTCGCCTGGACCAAAGCGATGAAAGCGCGCACGGGCGCTCAGGTAATCGCCCTGGTCTCTCTTTAACTTAGACATTGATTTTCATCATGCCCTGCTGTATGCCCGATAGCATGGGCAAACACAGCACGATCCCTCTTCCTGACGACCACCGTTGGCGCCTTGAAAAACCCGTCCGCTCCGGCGCGGCACCGGCGCGCACACAGACCAAAGCCCGCATCCTGCTCTTGACGGAGCGCGGCCAGCCACAGCAACGAAACGACCAGCAGATCGCGGGTGCTCTCTCGTGCAGCGAGGGCACCATCGTCACCACGCGCGAGCGCTTCGCCACCGAAGGACTCCAGGCCGCTCTCTACGACAAGCCCCGTCCCGGCGCCAAGCCCGAGATCACCGGCCAGGTCCGGGCCAAGCTCGTCACCCTGGCCTGCTCCGAGGTGCCCGGCGGGCACGCGCGCTGGACCCGACAACGGCTGGCCGACCAGTTGGTCGCGCTCGGGCTGCTCGAGCCTGTCAGCCCGCTCGCCGTTTATGAGCGGCTGAAAACGACGGACTCAAACCTTGGCCGGTGAAGTCCTGGTGCAGCGGCGAGCCTTGCGCCCGATACGTAGCCAAGATGCAGGACGTGCTCGGCGTCTAGGCGCGTGCGTCGGATCCCCGGCGTCCAGTGACCTGTCTGGATCAGGCGAGCAAAGGACTGCACAGCACGGCCCCGGGCTCTTTGCCCGCTGGGCCGGCGGTGCCCGAGCGCCGGGACTACGAGTGCGAGCGCCATGGCACCGCCAACCTGTTCGTAGCGGTCGGAGCGCCGGCGGGCCGGCGCTGGGTGCGCCTCACCGAGCGGCGCACCGGCGCTGACCTTGCCGAGCGGCTTCGTCTTCTGGCGGAGGTGGGCTATCCTGAGGCCCAGCAGATCGTGCTGGTGGCGGGCGATCTGAACACGCGCCCGCCGGCGTGTCTGTACGAGGCATCCGAGCCCACCCCGGCGCGGCGCATTGCCCAGACGATCGCGTGGCACTACACGCCCGAGCAGGGCAGTCGGCTCAACGTCGCCGAGATCGCGTTGTCGGTGCTTTGGCGCCCGTGCCTGTGGCGGCGCATCGACGAGGCGGAGACGCCGTCACGCGCGGTGGCGGCTTGGGAGCGCGCGCGCAACGCACGCCAGGCCAGAATTGTGTGGCAGTTCACGCCTGAGGACGCGCGCGTCAAACTGCGGCGGCTGTATCCAGTTGTCAAAGAGCAAACAGCAAGTTAATCAAGGACTAGGGGATAGCGACTGTCAAGAAGTGAGAGCAGCTTTTAGCCGGACTTTTTCGATGTCCGGGGCCACACCCAAGATCGAAAAAGTCCCCGATGGGCGCGCGGCCAATCGGAGCCGTCGCAGAGCAAATGGATAAAGTCGAGCTTAGTGACGCTCACCGCGTTTGTTGCGGCGCCGTGAACCGTGCCCTGAGCCGGGGCGTTACGGCCCAGGCCACGAGCGGCGGGGTGAAAGCCTTCCCGAACGGGGTAAAAGCCGCAAGGAGGATCGCGAGGGCCGGCTATAAGATGAGGACAAGCATACCCCGACCCGAGTACCCCAGGCCGCAGTTCGTGCGGCGCGAGTGGCGGAACCTGAACGGCCTGTGGGAGTTCGCCTTCGACGACGCGGACCAGGGGCTGCAGCAGGGCTGGCACGACGGCCGCCGGCTGGAACAACGCATCCTCGTGCCCTTCGCCTACCAGACGGAGCTGTCCGGCATAAACGACAAGGGCATCCACGAGGTGGTGTGGTACGCCCGCTCGTTCGAGGTTCCCGGCGCGTGGCGGGGCCGGGACCTGCTGCTCCACTTCGGCGCCGTCGACTACCGCAGCACGGTATGGGTAAACGGGCGGGAGGTCGGCCACAACCGGGGCGGCCATGTGCCGTTCTGGTTCGACGTCGCGCCCTACCTCAAGGACGGCGAGAACCGGATCACGCTGCGCGTCGAGGACCGGCAGGACCCGCGCCAGCCGCGCGGCAAACAGGCCAGCAGCGGGCTGCCCCGGGGTATCGACTATTACGACACGACCGGCATCTGGCAGACGGTCTGGCTGGAACCCGCGCCGCCGGTCCGGATCGACGACCTGCGGATCAACCCGCTCGTGGAGGAGGGCGCCCTCGAGGTGCGCGTTTATCTTCATGCCCCCGCGACCGGATGGCGGCTGGAGGCCGAGGCGCGCGACGGCGACACGGTCGTGGCGCGCGCGGAGGAGGGAACGGGGCGGGCGGCGGCGCGGCTGCTCCTCAAGATACCGGACGCCAAACGCTGGTCACCCCGGTCGCCCCACCTGTACGACCTCACCGTGCGCCTGCTTCAAGGGGACGAGGTGCTCGACACGGTCGATTCGTATGCCGGGCTGCGCGGCATCGCGCTGCAGGGCGGGCGCGTGCTCCTGAACGGCGAGCCGACCTATCTGGCGATGGTGCTGGACCAGGGCTATTGGCCCGGGAGCTACCTGACCGCGCCGTCGGATGACGCCCTGCGGGCGGACGTGGAGTGGGTTAAGGCGTTCGGCTTCAACGGCGCGCGCAAGCACCAGAAGATCGAGGACCCGCGCTGGCTGTACTGGTGCGACAGGCTGGGGCTGCTGGTCTGGGGCGAGATGGCCAACGCCCGGGCCTGGTCGCCCGAAGGGGAAGAGCTGCTGCTCGCCGAGTGGGAGCGGGCGGTGCGCCGAGACCACAACCACCCCTGCGTCATCACCTGGGTGCCCGTCAACGAAAGCATGGGGTTTCCCCGCCTGCACGAGCACCACCCGGGCCAGTACGCCTTTCTCGAGCGCATCGTCGCCCTGACGCGGCGGCTGGACCCGGAGCGTCCCGTGATCGACAACGACGGCTGGGAGCATACTGACGTCACCGACATCTGCGCCATCCACGACTACACGCCGACGGCCGAGGGGCTGCGCGCGCGTTACCGGGAGACCCTGGCGGGCGGGCCGCTGCCCGCGACCGTCTGGTACAAAGACAAGCCGCTCTTCGTGGGCGGCTCCCGCTACCGGGGCCAGCCCGTGATGCTGACCGAGGTGGGCGGGTTCCTGATGCTGCCGCCGGACCTGCCGGAAGAGCAGCGGGACCGGCTTTACAAGTTCTATGCCTCGTTCCGGACGCCCGAGGAGCTTCTGGAGAAGTACCGGGACCTGATGCAGGGGCTTTCCGAGCTGCGGTTTCTCGCCGGGTTCTGCTACACGCAGCTCACCGACATCGAGCAGGAGATCAACGGCCTGCTCACCTACGACCGCCGGGCCAAGGTCGACCCGGAGGACATTGCCGAGATCCACCGGACGCTGTTCGCGGCGCCCGGGTTGGGCCGGTAGAAGCGCGGTACATCGTCTCCGGTGGCGGCGACAGAAAGAACGAACGAAGACGTCGCTGCAGGGAACGGATCTTTCAACCGATTAGGTAGATATAACGGTGCCCCCATGCCGGTGGCGCTGGGATTCCGATTTGACGGGGAGGAAAGCAAGATGACCCTGACTACGGGTACGGCTCAGTTCACGGACACTGACCTGGATCGGTTGGCCCAGGATTTGAATCGCGACGGGCTTTGCGTGATCCGCGGCCTGTTCGACCGGGGTTTGGTCGACGAGTGGGCACAGGCCTTTGACGCCTTGTTCCGCGATCGGCAGAGCCGGCCGGGGGGGTTGGCGCCCCGCGAACAAGCCCGCTACTACCTGACGTTGCCGTTCGTGCCGCCGTTCGCGAACGCCGATGTCTTCGCCAACCCCACGATCCTCGGCGTGCTCGACCGGGTGTTCGCGCAGGAGTATGTGATGGTGCAGCTCGGGGCCGATGTGCCCCTGAAAGGCTCGGATTATCAGGAAACCCACCGCGACTACCGCCCTCTCTTTACCGACCAGGTTGTGACGCCGCTTTATGCGCTGGCAGTGAACTTCCCGCTCGTGGACGTGACGGAAGAGAACGGCCCCTTCCAGCAGGCGCGGGGCACGCACGTCCTGCCGCGCGACGAGGGGCTGGCAAAGGTCAACACGGGCGAGATCCCGATGGAGTCTTTCCACCTGCAGCGGGGTGACGTCATGATCCGGACACCCCTGGCGCTCCACCGCGGGACGCCCAACCGGAGCGACATCCCCCGGCCGATGGTGGTTATGGGCTACGCGATGCACTGGCTGCACACGCCGAACGTGGACCTCACCGTCCCCCGCGACTTCTACGAGAGCCTGCCCGAGCGGGCGAGGAAGCTGCTCCGCGGCACCGTCGTGGATCAGCTGCCCGCGGAAAAAGTGGAAACGTACGTGAACTTCAAGTTCTAAACATCGTGGCCGGGAGGGGGAAGCTGCCCCCTCCCGGCCAACGATGCTGGTTTTCGCAGCTGCCCCCGACACCCACCTGACTTCCGACCCCCCGCCTCGCGCTTCTTTCTTGTCATACCGGCTTTGCTCGAATCTGGACTGCCGCAGCCATCGGCGACTATGTGGGCCTCCAAACCGCCTTCGGGCGGCGCTTTTCTCGCTGGATTCTGTGCTACATGTTTCCCAGCGTAAAATTGCGGGTAAAACCCCTTCGCCGGCGCGCTTTGGGCAGCACGGCAGCTTCGGATATTACGGCCCGGGGGGCCGATTAGAAAGCAGGCAAACAGCTCGATCTATTTTGTGGGAACAGCCATGAACAACACACATAGCGGCGGTCCCGACTACGGCGTCATGGTCCACTGCCACTTGCGGTGGGATTTCGTGTGGCAGCGGCCGCAGCACATCGTGAGCCGCCTGTCACAGTCCCATCCCGTTCTATTCGTGGAGGATCCGGCGCCGTTGCCGGAGGGTGAATCCGAGCCGCGCATGCAGATCACGCGCGTGTCTGATAGGCTCACGGTGGCGCGCCCCTTACTCCACCCACACGTCGGCGATCCGGTGAAGGACGCCGAGACGGACAAAAGGAATGCTCCAATCGCGAAGCGTCTGCTCGACGAAGCACACGCCGGCTTGGGCTGGGAGCGCCTGGTCCACTGGTTCTACATCCCGATGATCCTGGAGGTGCGCAACTGGTACGACCCGGTGGCGATCGCCTACGACTGCATGGACGAGATCGCCAGCTTCAAGGGCGCGCCCGAGGACACCCGGGCCAAAGAGGCCCAGCTGATGCGCGTGGCCGATGTGGTCTTCACCGGCGGCCCCTCGATGTACCAGGCGCGCAAGGACAGGCACCCCAACGTCCACCAGTTCAACTCCGGCGTGGACGTCGGGCATTTCCGCCGCGCGCTCGATCCCTCGACGAGGGTGCCCGACGACATCGCGGACCTGCCTCGCCCGCTCCTGCTCTACTACGGCGTGATCGACGAGCGCATGGGCTGGGACAACCTCCAGGCCCTGAGCGAGGCGCACCCCGAGTGGAGCATCGTCCTCGTCGGCCCGCTTGCCGAAAAAAAGATCACCGAGGACGAGCTGCTCAGGCGGCCCAACATCCATTACACCGGGCAGCGCTCCTACGACGAGCTGCCCGGTTACCTGAAGGGGTGCGACGTCGCGCTGATCCCCTTCGCGCTCTCGGACGCCACCCGCTACCTGTCGCCCACCAAGACGCTGGAATACTTCGCCGCGCGCAGGCCGGTGGTGTCGACGCCGATCCAGGATATCGTGGA
>JAUJNC010000196.1 GCA_030446525.1 Armatimonadaceae bacterium | reverse complement strand
GCCGCATGAATATCAACAGGCGGGCTTCCCGCAAAAATGGAGAGCAAGAAAAGTTTTCCAGCAGGTCCCGGTAATCTTCCAGCGACCGGCACCGATTGAAGATATCGAGTTTGTCCTCCAGGGCGTCGTGATACGCCCTGGTTTTTTCCCTCAGCTGTGGCAGGATCATAGGCGTCGTTCCGCATTGCTTGTTAACCGCAACAAGCTTCCTGCGGGCTGTCAGGGGAAGATAGCCTCAAGGATATGCGGGGGAAGGCGAGCCGCGGCGGCTCGCCTTCCGGCGGGGCGCGTTAGCCGGGGGGCGGCTCCGAGGACTCTTTCACCTCAAACTCCTCCAGGCGGCCGGCGAGCGAGCGGGCGACCTGGGTGCGGACGTAGATCGCGTCGTCCTTGTAGTCTACGGACAGGACGCGCCCGTACTCGTAGCACAGGGACACCAGGTCGGAGCGCGGGTAGGGGACGGCGAGACACATGTCCGCCACCAGGGTCTTGACGGTGGCGGCGATACGGTCCATCAGCTGGGGGATGCCTTCCGCCCTGGCGGCCGAGATGTAGACCGAGTTCGGCGTCGTCGCCACGAGCGAGCGCAGGGCGTACTGGTCCTGCACCAGGTCCGCCTTGTTGAAGACGGTGATGGTCGGCTTGTCGGCCGCGCCGAGCTCTTCCAGCGTCTCCATCACGGCGTCGCGCTGGCGGTCGGCCTCCGGCGCGGAGGCGTCCACGACGTGGAGGAGAAAGTCCGCGCCCGTCACCTCCTCGAGGGTGGCGCGGAAGGCGGCAACGAGGTGGTGCGGCAGGCTGCGGATGAAGCCGACCGTGTCGGTGAGCAGGATGCCCCAGCCGTCGGGCAGCACGACGCGCCGCGTGGTCGGGTCGAGCGTCGAGAACAGCATCCGGTCGGCCAGCACCTCCGAGCCGGACAGCGTGTTGAGCAGCGTCGACTTGCCCGCCGACGTGTAGCCCACCAGGGCCGCGGTCGGGAACGGCAGCCTGCGCCGGGACGCCCGCTGCTGGCCGCGCTGCTTGCGCACCTCGTCGAGCTCGCGCTCCAGCTCGGCGATGCGCTCGCGCACCTTGCGCCGGTCGGTCTCGAGCTTGGTCTCGCCCGCGCCGCCGCGCACCCCGATGCCGCCCTGCTGGCGCTCGAACTTGGTATACAGCAGGCCCAGACGCGGCAACAGGTACGTCAATTGCGCGAGCTCGACCTGCAGCTTGCCTTCCCGCGTCCGCGCCCGCTGCGCGAAGATGTCCAGGATAAGCTGCGTGCGGTCTATGATGCGCGTCTGCAGCGTCTCGCCCAGGTTGCGCTGCTGCGTCGGCGACAGCTCGTCGTCGAAGATGACCAGCGTCGCCTCCAGCTCCTTCACCTCGGCGAAAAGCTCGTCCGCCTTGCCGTGCCCGATCAGGTACGCCGGATCGGGCTGCTTGCGCCGCTGCCCGATCTTGCGCAGCACCGTCGCGCCCGCGGTGGCCGCCAGCTCCGCCAGCTCGTCCAAACGCGCCGCGAGCGCGTCGGCGGACTCGTCGGTCTCCAGGGCGACCAGGACCGCCCGCTCGGCGTTCTCGGTGGAGTGCATTCTTGGCTGTCTGTCTCGTTCGGGAATGGCCGTAGACCCCCTTCCGGGCGACGCAATCGTCGTCCCTACATTCCTATATCGTATTGTACCCACACCGAAACAAAACGGGCAGGAGAGGTTCGTTCTCTCCTGCCCTTCGCGGACCAACCGGTGCGGGGCTGAGGAAGGGCGGCTGCGACACGCATGGCTTTGTCCTTTGCGGATCACCAGCGGATCGGGATGTGTTCCTTGATGCGGTCCACGGCCTGCTGGAGGCGCTCGCCGTTCGTGTCGCCCGCGACGGTGAGCGACATGCGGATGTAGCCCTCGCCGTGCTCGCCGTATCCGACGCCGGGGATGGCGAGGACCCCGGCCTGCTCCAGCAGGGCCTTGGCGAAGCTCATGGACGTGTGGCCGGGCGGGACGGGGGCCCAGACGTAGAACGCCGCTTGCGGCTTTTCGAGCTTCCAGCCCAGCGCGTTCAGGCCGTCCACCAGGATGTCGCGGCGGCGCCGGTACAGCGCGAGCGTGTGGTCGTTGTCGACGTGGAGCATCGCCCAACCCCCCGCGCGGGACACGGCGGCGAACTGCTTGGAGTCGATGTTGCCCTTCAGCCGGTTCAGGGTCGCGATCGCGTCGGGGTTGCCTGCGGCGAAGCCGATGCGCCAGCCGGTCATGTTGAACGTCTTGGACAGCGAGTGCATCTCGATGGCCACGTCGCGCGCGCCGGGCGTCTCGAGGATCGAGGGCGCCCGGTAGCCGTCGTAGCCGACCTCGGAGTAGGCGCAGTCCTGGCAGAGCAGGAGGTCGTACTCGCGCGCGAAGCGCACGGCGTCGGCGAAGAACTCGGGCGTCGCCACCGCGCCGGTGGGGTTGTTGGGGTAGTTCAGGAAAAGGATCTTGGCCCGCCGGGCCACGTCGGTCGGGACGGCCGACAGGTCGGGGAGCCACCGGTTCTCGGCCGTAAGGGGCATCAGGTGCGGCGTGCCGCCCGCGAGGAGGGTGTTCACCTTGGGCACGGTGTAGGCGGGGTCGGGGACCAGGGTGACGTCGCCGGGGTCCACGTAGCCCCAGCACAGGTGCGCCAGCCCCTCCTTGGAGCCGATCAGGAGCAGCAGCTCGGTTTTGGGATCCAGCGCCACGCCGAACCGCTTCTCGAACCACTGCGCGCACGCCTGCAGGAAGCGGGGCTCGCCGGCGGGGCTTTCGTCGTAGCGGTGCGTTTCCGGGTCCTGGGCGGCCTCGCAGAGCTTGTCGAGGATGGCCGGGGGGGTGGGGCGGTCCGGGTCGCCGATGCCGAGGTCTATCAGGTCACGGCCCGCGGCAACGGCCTCGCTTTTGAGGCGGGCGATCTCGCCGACCAGGTAGGGGGGGATCAGGTCGAGTCTCTTTGCGCGTTGCAACGTCTTGCTGCTCCTAACGGTGGTCGTCGGCGAGGCTCTCGGCGCCGGTGTGCTGCCGGATCGTCTGACCCGGCTCGAAACGTATGTTCTTGGGTGTTCTCCGCTACTGCTTCTTGTTCCGGTTTAAGACTTCGGGGGCGGGGCCGGTCATGTGGACGCGGTTGTCGCCGCCCCATTCGATGAACAGGTCGCCGCCGGGCAGGTGCACGAGGACGCGCCGGCCGGTGCGCTCGCCCGCGGCGGCGGCGACGGCGGCCGCGCAGGCGCCCGTGCCGCAGGCCAGCGTCCGGCCCGCGCCGCGCTCCCAGGTCACCATGCGTATCTCGTCGTTCGACAGAACCTGGACGGCGTGGACGTTGGTGCGGCGCGGGAAGGCCGGGTGGTTCTCGATGGCGGGACCGATCCTCTCGATGGGCACGCTTTCCACCGCGTCGGCGAAAAACACGACGTGGGGGTTGCCCATGGAAACGCCGGTGATCTCGAACTTCTTGCCCTCCGCCTTGAGCGTCTCCCCCTGGACCGGGCCGGGGGCGCCGCGCATGGGCAGGTCGGCGCGCTCCATCGACGGGCAGCCCATGTCCACCTTTACCGTCTCGACCTTGCCGCCTTTGGGGGTGAGCTTGAGCGTCTTCGTGCCGCCCAGGGTCTCGACGGTGATCTGCGTCTGGGTGGTGTAACCACGGTCGTAGACGAACTTGGCGAAGCAGCGGATGCCGTTGCCGCACATCTCGGCCTCGCTGCCGTCGGGGTTGAACATGCGCATCTTGAAGTTGGCGACGCGCGACGGCAGGACGAGCAGGACGCCGTCGCTGCCGATGCCGAACCGGCGGTCGCACAGGCGCTGCGCCGCCTCCTGGAGCGCGGCCTCGGGGGGCGGCTCCGGGCGAAGGCAGTCGACGACGACGAAGTCGTTGCCGATGCCCTGCATCTTGGTGAAGGCGACGTTCATGCCGTTATTTCCTCGCGCGACTCGGGGACGGGCTCGCCCGGAGCGGCCGCGCCGTTGGCGGGCGCCTCCTGGGGGGCGGCCGCCTGGCGCGCCTCGGCCTGGGCCTCGCGCAGGTTCACCGGACGCATCGGCACGATGCTCGTCACCGCGCTCTTGTAGACGAGCTGCGTGGGGCGCCCCGGGCTGTCCAGCAGGATCGTGAAAGTGTCGAAGCCGCGCACGAGCCCGCGCAGCTGCACCCCGCCGATCAGGTAGATCGTCACCGCGATGTTTTCCTTACGCACCTGGTTCAGGAACGTGTCCTGCAGGTTTACCTGCGCTTTGTTCATCAGAAATCCTCCCACCGGAATGTAGAAACGATTCGCCTCAGATGCTGCACAACCAGCGCGCTCACCTCGGGCCCGTCGCGCCCTTCCGCGTCCGTCCAGCGCACGGCGGGGTCGGCATTGAACCACGACAGCTGTCTTTTGGCATAGCGGCGCGTGTCGCGCTTTAGTTCCGCCACCGCCGTTTGTAAGTCTTCGCCCCGGGTGAGGTGGGCCGCCAGGTGCCGGTAGCCCAGGCTCTGCATGCTTTTAAGGTGCGGCCCGTAGCCCGCCGCGAGCAGCCCGCGCACCTCGTCCACGAAGCCCGCCGCCAGCATCGCGTCCACGCGCGCCTCGATCCGGGCGTACAGCGCCTCGCGCGGCATCGCCAGGCCGAAAAGGTGCGTGTCCGGGCGCGGCACGCCCCGCACCCCTTCCGGCGTGTGGAACGACGACAGCGGCCGGCCCGTCACCGCGTGCACCTCCAGGGCGCGGATGACCCGCTTCCGGTCCCCGGGCAGGATGCGCGCCGCCGCGGCCGGATCCAGCCGGGCCAGCCGCGCGTGCAGCGCCGGGGCGCCGTCCCGCTCCGCCTCCTCCGCCAGGGCCGCGCGCAGGCCGGGCTGCGGCGGCACATTGGGCACGGACAGGGTCGCCGTCAGGGCGCGCACGTACAGGCCCGTCCCGCCCACGATCAGGGGGACCCGCCCCCGGGCGCGGATGCCCGCGATGGCCTCCTCGGCCCGGCGCGCGAAGTCCGCGACCGTGAAGTCCTCGTCCGGGTCCGCCACGTCGATCAGGTGGAAGGGCGCGCGCGCCCGCTCCTCCGCGGTCGGCTTGGCCGCGCCGATGTCCAGGCGCCGGTACACCGCCACCGCGTCCGCGCTGACGATCTCGGCGCCGATGCGCGCGGCCAGCTCCACCCCGACCGCTGTCTTTCCCACCGCGGTCGGCCCCACCAGGGCGAGGAGTGGCGGTTCCGATGTGACCATACCCCGTAAAAATTATAGCACAGCTTTGCGGCTACTTCTTCCCGAGGGCGGACGCCAGGGGCCCCCGGCGCGGCGCGGAGAAGAGGGCGCGGGGGGCGGGCACGCCGTCCGGCACCAGCGTCTGGTCGCGCCGGGGGCCGATGGACACCATCACGGCCGGGACCCCGGCGAGCGCCTCGATGCGCCGCACGTAGGCCCGGGCGTTCGGGGGCAGGTCCTCGAACCGGGCGACGTTGCCGATACCGTCCGGCCCGCCGCCGGCGTCCGGCCCGCAGTCGGCGTCCGACCAGCCGGGCAGCTCTTCGTAGACCGGCTCGCACCCGTCCAGCAGGGAAACATCGCCCGCCGGGAACTCCCGCAGCAGGCGCCCGTCCTTCTGGTAGGCCGTGCACAGGCAGACCGTGTCGAAGCCCGCCAGGACGTCCAGATGGCCGACGCAGATGCCGGTCAGGCCGTTGACACGGGCCGCGTAGCGCAGGACCGGGATGTCGAGCCAGCCGCAGCGGCGGGGGCGCCCCGTCGTGGTGCCGTACTCGTGGCCGCGCTCGCGGATGCGCGCGCCGCGCTCGTCGAGGAGCTCGGTGGGGAACGCGCCCGCGCCCACGCGCGTCGTGTAGGCTTTCACCACCCCGATCACCTGGTGGATCATCGTCGGGGGCACGCCGGTGCCGATGCACGCGCCGCCCGCGACCGGGTGCGACGACGTCACGAAGGGGTAGGTGCCCGAATCGATGTCCAGCATCGTCGCCTGCGCGCCCTCGAACAGGATCGCCTTGCCCGCCGCGGCGGCCTCGCCGGCGAGCAGGGCCGTGTCGGTGACGAAGGGCGCGAGCCGATCGGCCAGCGGCGCCAGCTCCTCGCGCAGGGCGCGCTCGTCGAGCGGCTCCGCGCCGTAGATCTTGGTGAGGAGCTGGTTCTTGTAGGGCAGCACGGCGGCCAGGCGCTCGCGCAGCCGATGCCGGTCCACCAGGTCGCCCATCCGGATGCCCGTGCGCGCGGCCTTGTCTTCGTAGCAGGGGCCGACCCCCCGCCCCGTCGTGCCCAGCGCCCGCTCGCCCTTGGCCCGCTCCTGGAGCACGTCCAGCCGCTTGTGATACGGGAGGATGACCTGGGCGTTGGCGGAGATCTTCAGGCCCGCGGTGTCCACGCCCCGCGCCGCGAGCGCGTCCATCTCGCCGACAAGCACCTGCGGGTCGAGCGCCATGCCGTCGGCCATCAGGCACAATGCACGCGGGTTGAGGATGCCCGAGGGGATGAGGTGGAACTTGAACGTCTGGTCGCCCACGATCACGGTGTGCCCGGCGTTGGGGCCGCCGCCGTAGCGGATCACCACGTCGGCGTCCTGCCCGATGAGGTCGACGAACTTGCCCTTGGCCTCGTCACCCCAGTGCGTCCCCACCACGACCACCGCGCCCATACGCGTTCGCCCTCCCACACAGACAGGCAAAAAGAAAAGGATAGCACAGCGCTATCCCAAGAGGAATTTCGAATGAACGGCCCTATTGTAGCGTACCCGCCCGCCGGTGTCAAGCGGCGGGCGCGGTTCGCGGGCGGCGGGGCCGGGCATCCACGGCCCGTTTGGTCGTTCAAACGATTGCATACGCATTCCCGGTAAGATTCCGGTCGCTGGAACTTGACAAAATCCGGGGATATCCGTTATGATAGGGTGAGGAATTCAGGATCCAACCCATGTACGCCACGCACGAGATGCTTTCTTCCGAGCGAGCAAAGCCGGGCTCGGCTGCCCCGGGTCCGTGGCGGCGCCCCTGTCGATGCGGCGCGGCCGTGCGCGGGTTGGGACTGCGGCTGGGGCGCGGGGAGGATGGGCGGTGTCTACACCGTCGCGTCCTTTCCACGCGCGACTGCAGCCTGCACGCATAAGCCCGCCTGCCCCGCCGCAAGCGGGTTTTTTGTTTGGCGTCTGGTGCTCGATCGGGGCGAAAGGAGTCCGGGGGGGGATGAGCC
>JAUJNC010000001.1 GCA_030446525.1 Armatimonadaceae bacterium | reverse complement strand
GCGAGGTTGGCGCTCCCCCCTTTCGGGAACAAAAAGGGCTGATGTTCCCGCGCGCCGTGCCGCCGCCCCTCCGGGCGTGGCAGCCCTGCGGGTACGCGGGTTGGATGATGGGGACGGCGGTCTGGTGGTGCTGGGGGCGGGAGGCGACGGCCCCGACGCCGCGCGGGTCGAAGATGAAGACGCGCCTGCCCGCATCCAGCAGCGACTCCAGAAGCGCGCGTTGCCCCGGCGCGTCCTGGGTGCCGTTCTCCAGCAGCAGCACCGCTGCCGGCCTGGGCTGCCGGGGATCTGTCGGGTCCGCCGCGCGCGGGTGCGCCAGCACGCCCGCGACGGTGGTGTCCGGCGCGCTGAAGAACCAGATCTTCTCGACGGCACGGCCTTCGACAACGGATTCCTTGATGATGCGCGGGTGGATCGGCGCGCTGCGGTCGCCGCCCGCGTCCACGCCCAGTACGTCGGCCAGCCGGGCGCGCAAAGCGGCGGGCGGCGCGGGGAGCGGAGGCGGCGGAAGCTCGTCCCGATTCAGGTCGAACGCGGTGAGCGCGGACCCGAAGTCCGTCCCGATCTGGCCGCTCGGCGTCGCCCACAGGGCGGGCGCCGGAAGCGGTGGGGGCTGTCCGGTGACGAAGTCGGACGGCTCGCCCTTCAGGTGCCGCTTGAACCAGTTGACGCACGCCTGGCGCAGGCCGGGCGTGTAGGCGTGCCGCGCCGGGTCCACGACCAACCCCAGGTTCTGCTCGCGGCCGTACAGCGCGTACACCCGCCGGGCGCGCCGCACCGCCTCGTGCGTGCCCTCGATCGGGAAGAAGTCCCAGGCGACGGCCCCCACCAGCACGGGCCGGGGCGCCATCGCGGCCAGGAAATCGTCGTGGTCCGGGCCCGCCGCAATGCAGCCCGGCACGATCTGCTCGGCGTCCTGCGCCTGTCCCGTCTTCAGGATGGCCTCGAGCGTCGAAACGAAGGTGCACGGCACGGCGGCGGCTAGGCGCGGCTCGCACAGCATGGTGAAACAGGTCTGCGTGCCGCCGCCGCTGGTGCCGGTCATGCCGATGCGCGAAGGATCGACGTCCGGGCGCGACCCGAGATAGTCCACGCCGCGCATCAGGTCCCAGACGAAGTGCCGGGCGATGCTCGCGCCGCGCAGGAAGAACGGCCAGCCGGCGTGCGTGTGCTCGACTGTGCTGGGCCCCACGCGGCGCTCGCCGCCTTCGAGATAGCCGAAGCGCTCGCCCTGCCCGATGGGATCGACCGCCAGTACGACGAAGCCGCTCTCGGCCAGATCTGAGCAAACCGCCTGGTAGGGCGGATATGCCTTGCCCTGGTCGCTGTGGCCGTGCGCGAACACAACCGCGGGCGCGCGCCCCGTCAGGCCTTTGGGAACGTAGCAGGCCGCCGTCACGAGAAAATCGGGCAGCGACTCGTAGATCAGCTTCTCGATGGTGAACGCCGGGCGCTCGACCACGCCGGTCACACGCGCGCCGAGCGGCGTGCGCCGCCACGGCTCGTCCGGGCCGGGCAGGCCGCCGATCGCATCAAGGAAACGCGCGCGCACCTCGTCGCGGCGCGCCTCGAAGGCCGCAACGCTCGTCAGGGCCGCCCGCTCTTCTTCCCGGCGGCGGAAATGCGCCCGGGCGCGGCGGCGCAGATCGGCGATCACCTGGTCGCCGACATCGTGGGAGCCGTCTATGTGCGGTCCGAACGTGAGCATGAGCTGGCCTCGCCTGTTTCTGTTTCTGAGCCGGGTTCTCCGTCACTCGCCGGATGCCTGAGGCGTCGCGAAAAGAACCTCATGCGGGCCGGGGAACGTCGTTTGCGGGAACTGCTTGAGCACGAGCGGCCCGTCCGCGGAGCCGAGGAGAGCCGGCGGCTCCGCGGTCCGGATGACGGTGACGTCCTTTTCTTGCCGCACCGCGGCGACGTGAAAGGGCGTCGTGGCCCCGTCGCCGTGGCGCACGATAACGACGGCGCCCGGCTTCAGGGCCGCGGCCGCGCCCGCCACGGTGAGATCTTGCCCCGAAACGCGCAGCAGCTTCGCCGGTCCGGGCGCGGCCGCGGCAAGCACGTGGTCGCCCCAGACCAGGCGCGTGCCGCCCACCATCTTGAGCGCGGGCTTCTCGCCGCCGGTCATCACCAGAGCCGCCTGCCCGTCGAATTCAAAAGGCCGCGCGCCGTCGCGGCCGGCGCGGCGAACGGCCTCGGCGCCACACAGGAGGTAATCCGCGCCGCCGGCGCGCTCGACCTTGAGGGCGACGCCGCCCGGAAGGAGTGGCAGACGCGTCACGCGCGTCACGGCGGCGTCCCCTTCGAACGGGCAGTGGACGGCCACGAAGCGGTTCACCGGCCCGGCGCGCCCGACGAGGAGCGCCCGGCGCTGGAACTGGTCGAGCCTGGCCGCGTCCTCCTGACGCCCTTTGCCGATGCCCTGCACGGCCCAGGCCGTCGCCGTCGTGACGCGCGTCCGGGGCGGCCCGAGGATCCACGTGGACGACGCGCGGGTTCTGGACACCGCGAAACGTGGCGACCACATCGGCGCCCGTCCCGCCCTGCCGCACGTCGCGGAACAGCCCGTAGGCCCAGGACCTCTCCGACGCCAGCTTCAGATCGCCCTCGCCATTGCGCGGCGCCACGAACGCGACGCCGGGAGGCAGCAGCGACGGGAGCGGGTTCATCGGCAGCGGCGGCGGCGCCGCCCTCATGGATCTCGAGCGTTTGCGCCTCGTCGGCGCTGCCGTGCAGCATCCAGTCGTGCTGCTCCCCGCCCGCCACGTCGAAGATGTCCACGACGTACCGCGCGCCGCCGGCCTCGACGGCGATCAGGCAGCGCCGGTAGGTCGTCGCGAGACCCGGGTAGGCGTTCGGCGCTTCGGCGGCGACCGCCTGGAAGGCGGGGTCGGTGTTGTGGAACAGCAGCAGGCGGCCGCGGCAGCCATCGGGCGCGTCGCCCGTGTTCTGGCTGCGCCGATCCACGACGACGGTGTTGTGGCTCGCGGCGGTCGCCGTGGTCCACGGCCGCGCGCGCGAATGCGTGTAGCTGATGTCGCCGAACAGGGCCCTTGCCGAAGGCGTAGAGGAGCAGCCCCAGGCTGTCGTAGTGGTTGTGGCCGAAGCGTCCGGTGAAGCTGAGGTGCCTGGAACTGCTCGTCGTTTGTCCCCATGCCGATGATGCGCAGCCCAGTCCCGGCAGCAGCGTGGGGCGAGGAAGCGGGCGGTCCCGTCTCAGCGCGCGCAAAGGGCGCGGTATCGCGCACAGGCGTGAACCGGCCGTCCGGCAGGCGCAGCGCGTCCGCCGCATGCAGCGCGCGCGCCAGGTCGGGGTAATCGGCCTGATCCGTGCGTCAAGGGTCTCGGCGCTCAGGTCCGGGCATAGGGTTTTCAGAACCTGGCGCAGTCCCCGCACCGTGTGCTGGTGGTAGGAGGCGGTGCCCTCTTTCCAAAAGCCGTCGTAGAAGAACTGCTGGTTGACCAGCCGCCCCATCTTCGCCCGACCACCTTGTCCGCAAGCGCGTCGTCATCGAGCACGCGCGCGGCGACGGCCATGGCGGTCCAGGTCGTCGGGTGCATGTTGGTGAGACGCCCGCCGTCGTAGCGCGCCACGAAGTCGAGCATGCCCTGGAACAGCTCCCGTTCCACGCGACGCGCGCCGGGCCGGGGTGAGAAAGTCATCGGCGGCGATGATGTCGTAGGTCTTGAGGAGCGGGACGGGAGATGTCGACGTACGCCCACCACGACCACGCGCGGGCGTCCAGACGATCTGGTGCTCCTGCGAGCCTTGATCGCAGTTGGGACAGTCGCCGAACCAGAACCCCGGCTGTGGCGGCACCAGATCGAGCAGCGCCTTCTCGTCCAAAGCGAGGAAGGGCGCGCACTCGGCTTTGAGCGCCGTAACGTCGGTTGCCACGGGCGGGTACACGGGGTTCTTCCTCGGCGGCTCTGCCGGCGCCAAGCCGCAGCACAAAAGGCTGATGAGCAGACACGGCACGAGCGCTCGCTTCATGGCGTGGACGGCACTTCGCGCGAGCCACGCTCCAGGCGACAAAGATCTTCACCCGTGCGGATCCACTTAGCGTGCCCGTCAAACCAGCCGGCGACGTCCGGGCCGCGCCGTAGTTGTCGGTGCCACGTCCCGTGCTCAGGCCCGAGTCGCCGCCGTTCTTCACGTACGGGGCGATCTTGTCGGCCCAGTAAAGGGAGCCCGTTTGGATGGGAGACCCCGCGATGAATGCGCGCGGATCCCCGAAGTCGTCGGCGAGGGGGGACATCTGGTCGTAGCGTAGTCCTGGACGTACATGCTGACGGCGTTGGCCATCTGCTTGGTGGAAGCCTGCTCGGGAGCGGGGGGCGCACGGATCCGCTTTCCGGAACATAACGGGTACCTCCTCATGTTCTTTAACAGAAGCCGGCCAACCCTATATGCTATATAGCTCTCAGGATGGGAGACTATACCATACTATCCCGGCGCTTGTCAATGTGTTGACAAACACGCGTATCCACCCTTATAGTGCACCTGCCACGACCAAGCAGCGGGAGGGACACGACGATGAGGGCGGGGACGGGTGTGCGCCGGATCACGCCGCCGGTGGGCGTGCCGATGGGCGGCTTCGGGTTTCGCGAGCGGGGCTGCGAGGGGATACGCGACGATCTCTTCGTGCGGTGTCTGTGGCTGGAGGGATCCGCGGACCGGCGCGTGGTGATCCTCACCCTGGACGTGCACGCCCTTGACTTCGAGACCGTCGCGGCGTGGAAAAGCGCCATCCGGGAGCGGTGGGGCGTGCCGCCCGGCGCGGTCCTGATCAACGTCTCCCACACCCACTCCGGCCCCCTCATGGTCGAACGTTTCTACGGATCCGATCCACCCGATGCCGCCTGTTTGGGGATGATCGGCCGCCGGGTCCTGGAAGCAGTGGAGGAAGCGTCGCAGCGGGAGGAAGGCTGCTCGCTTTCCTTCGGCCGCCGCGAGCTGCACCTGGGCATCAGCCGCCGCCGGCCCGAACCGGGGGGCGTCCGCATGGCTCCCTTTCCGGCGGGGCACGTGGAGCGGGACCTGCCGGTGCTGCAGGTGTGCGATAGCCAGGGGGCGCCGCTGTGCGTGGTGTTCAGCGTCGCGGCGCACCCGAGCATCCTGGCGGATTACCTGATCTCGTCCGAGTATCCCGGCGCCGCCTGTCGGCTGGTAGAGCGGGCGCTGGGGGGACGTGCGATGGCCCTGTTTTTGCAGGGAGCCGGCGGCGAGATCAAGGTCAACGTCAACGCCGACGTCGAGCGCGGCAAGTGGGTGAAGGGGACGTCCACCGCGGTGCAGAGAGCCGGCAGGATGGTGGCCGACGCCGTCCTTGCGGTGCTGGCCGAAGGGATGGCCCCCGTCCGGCCCGTTCTGGCCGCCGCCTCAGGCGCCGCCGCGCTGCCCCTCGCGCTCCCGGACGACCCGGCGGCGTTCTACGAACAATGGACCCGGCCCGAACCGCTCCCCGGCCGGGCGGCCGCCCGGGCGTGGGCCGAGTACCATGCCGCACGCGTGGCCCGGGGGATCGCGATCCCCCGGGCCGTGCCGTGTCCGGTCCAGGTGCTGCATGTTGCCGAGGGCGTTGCGGTGGTGGGCGTCGCCGGCGAACTGACCAGCGGCCTGGCGCGGGTGATCCGCGGGGCGCTGCCCGATGCCGACCCGGTCCTGCTGGGGTATTCGAACGGCAGCCTGGGCTATCTGCCGAGCGACGTGATGCTTCCCGAGGGTGGGTACGAGGCGTTCGATTCGGTGTTCTATTTCCGGGACCTGCCGGCTCCGCTTGCCCCGGGACTGGAAGCCCGTCTGATATCCGCCATAAATGATCTCACCGGTCCATGCCGCTAAAGTTCGCGCCCGGCAGGCTTTACTCTTTCGGGCGTTTCGGTTTAGAATAGGGCGAGCAACCCCAAAGGAGTTTAACGGCCATGGCTAACAAAGTCCGCATCGGCGTTATCGGGACCGGCGGCATCGCCAACGGGGCGCACCTGCCCGGCTACTCGCAGATCCCCGATCAGTGCGAGATCTTCGCGCTCTGCGACATCGACCCGCAGGCCCTGAACAAAACGGCGGAGAAGTACCCCCACGTCCCGCACAAGTTCGAGGACTACCGGAAGCTGCTGGAGATGCCCGAGATCGACGGGGTCTCGGTCTGCACCCCCAACTACGTCCACCACCCGGTGACCGTCGACGCCCTCAAGGCCGGCAAGCACGTGCTGTGCGAAAAGCCCATCGCGATGAACGCGCGCGAGGGGCAGGAGATGGTCGCGACCGCGCGCCAGCAGGGCAAGATCCTCCAGATCGGCTACAACAGCCGGTTCGCGCCCAGCAACCAGACGCTCAAGCGGTTCGTCGACGCGGGCGAGCTGGGCGACATCTACTATGCCCGCGCCCAGGCGATGCGCGTGCGCGGCATCCCCGGCTGGGGCGTGTTCATCGACAAATCCAAGCAGGGCGGCGGCCCCCTCATCGACATCGGCGTCCACATCCTGGACCTGACCCTGTGGTTCATGGGCCACCCCAGGCCGACCTACGCCAGCGGCGTCACCTACCAGAAGTTCGGCACGCGCCCCGATGTGGTCGGCTTCATGGGCCAGTGGGATTACAAGAACTTCACCGTTGAGGACTTCGCCTCCGCGCTGATCCGCTTCGAAAACGGCGCGACCATCGTGCTGGAATCCTCGTTCGTCGCCAACCTCAAGGAGGAGCAGCACGGCACCACGCTGCTCGGCACGCAGGGCGGCGCGCAGACCAGCCCGCTGACGATCACGCAGGAGCGGCACGGTTCGGTCTTCTCGTTCGAGCCGAGGATCCCGAACAAGGACCGCAACACCTACCACGCCGAGATCAAGGACTTCGTGACCTGCATCCAAGAAGGGCGTGGGCCGCTCGTCACCGGCGAGCACGGCCTGATGGTCGCGCGGATCATGGACGCCATCTACCGCTCGTCCGACGAAGGACGCGAAGTTCCCGTCGGCTGATTTCGCGGCGTCACCTACGGCTTCGCGCCCTGACGTCGTCGGCTTCATGGGCCAGTGGGACTACAAGAACTTCACGGTCGAGGACATGGCCGCCGCCCTGATCCGCTTCGACAACGGCGCGACCGTCGTGCTGGAGGCGAGCTTCGTGGCCAACCTGAAGGAAGAGGCCAACCGGACCACGCTGCTGGGCACCCAGGGCGGCGCGCAGACCAGCCCGCTGACCATCACCCAGGAGCGGCACCGGAGCGTCTTCAGCTTCGAGCCCAGGATCCCGGGCGACAAGATCAACACGCACCACGCCGAGATGAAGGCCTTCGTCGAGTGCATCCGCGATGGCAAAGAGCCCCTCGTCACCGGCGAGCACGGCCTGATGGTCGCCCAGATCATGGACGCGATCTACCGGTCCTCCGACGAGGGCCGCGAGGTCCCCGTCGGCTGACGGCCGCAACCGCCATTACCCGTTACTCGGACGAAAACCCACTTTCTGGATGCGTGGACCGTCGCGCTTCTCCCGGTCGTGGCTTCCAGGCACCGGCGTGACCGGTGGGATATAATTACGTGTAAAAGGCGTTGCGGGCACACGTTTTGCGAAGGTGGTGCTGACGCTGTAAAGGAACACCGATGAACGGGACGCTGCAAAACTTCCTCCACGATCAGCTGGCCGCGCTGCGGGACCAGCATCTGTATAAGCCCCTGCTGACGGTGGAAAGCGCGCCGGGCGCGCGCGTGCGCGTCGGAGGGCGGGAGCTGATCAACCTTTCGTCCAACAACTACCTGGGGCTGGCGAACGACGAGCGCCTGAAGGCCGCGGCCATCCGGGCCGTCCAGGAGTACGGGGCGGGCGCGGGCGCCGTCCGGCCCATCATCGGCAACCTATCCCTGCACGACGAGCTGGAGCGGCGGCTGGCCGAGTTCAAGGGCACCGAGTCGGTGCTCGTGTTCCAGAGCGGGTTCACGGCCAACGCCGGGGTCATACCGACGATCACCGACGCCGACGACGTGATCCTTTCGGACGAGCTCAACCACGCGTCGATCATCGACGGCTGCCGGCTGAGCAAGGCGCCCGTCGTGCGCTACCGGCACAAGGACATGGACGCCCTGGAGGACGCGCTGCGGGGGGCGCAGCAGGCGCGGATGCGGCTGGTCATCACCGACGGCGTGTTCTCGATGGACGGCGACGTGGCCCCCCTGGACCAGATCTGCGCCCTGGCCGAGCGCTACGACGCCGCCGTGATGGTGGACGACGCGCACGGCTCGGGCGTGATGGGCAAGAACGGGCGCGGCACGGCGTACCATTTCGGCGTCAAGGACCGCGTGGACATCCAGCTCGGGACGCTCTCCAAAGCCGTGGGCGTGGTCGGCGGCTACATCGCCGGGTCGGCGGCACTGAAGGACTTCCTCACCCAGCGCGCTCGCCCGTTCCTGTTCTCCACCGGCGCGCCGCCGGCCGTCGCCGCGGCCTGCATCGCCGCGATCGACGTGATGCAGGGCGACGAGACGCTGACCCCGCGCCTGTGGGAGAACGCGCGCTACTGGCAGGCGGGTCTGGGGCGGCTGGGCTTCGACACCGGCGCGACCGAGACCCCGATCACCCCGGTCATGATCGGCGACGAGGCAAAGACCCAGGCGCTGCAGCGGGCGCTGCGGGACGAGGGCGTTCTCGCGCTCGCCGTGGTCTTTCCCACGGTCGCGCGGGGCAAGGCCCGCGTCCGCACCATGCCGACCGCCGCGCACACCCGCGGCGACCTCGACGAGGCCCTGGCCGCCTTCGAGCGCGCCGGCGAACGCGTGGGTGTGATCTGAAAGGGGACAGGATGGAGAACCTGTTTTTCGACCTGAAGCGGCTCAAGTACCTGGGGGAGGGCGCGATCGTCGGTAAGTGCGTGCGCATCCGGCGGCCCGAGCTCGTCGTGATCGGCGATCACACCATCATCGACGACTTCACCTACATCTCCTGCGCGCTGGAGATCGGCGCCCATTGCCACGTGGCCCCGAACGTGACCATGAGCGGCGGCGGCCAAACGCTGACCATCGGCAGCTATGTGGGCATCGCCGCGGGCTGCTCGATCCACGTCGCCTCTTCCGATTACATCATGGCGTCCCTCGACCTGCCCTCCGTGCCCGAGAAGTACCACTTCGGCGGCACGAGCGAGGCGGTCACGTTCGGAGACCACGTCCTCCTGGGAGCGCACTCGGTCGTGCTGCCGGGGGTACACCTGCCGGAAGGTTTCGCCTCCGCGGCGCTCACCGTGATCCGGAAACACCAATACGAGCCCTGGACGCTTTACGGCGGCTACGAATGCCGAAAACTGACTCGGAGGAGCAACAAGAAGCTGTTTCGGGTCCTCGAAACGATCGAGGCCGACGCGAAGCAAGGTCCCGGCTAGGCGCGGCCCGTCGGCGCCTTGCCTCGAGATCTGTGCCGCCGGGCGCGGGAAGGAACCCGAAGGCCTCCTCGCGAACTGTGTGTTAATCTTTTCGTAACACAGTAGGGCAAAGGGCGCAGCCGCAACGGGCTATCACGTGGACGCGCTTCGGGGCGAAACCATCACCGGGGATACCCCGCCGGGACGGCTGCATCGACGCACCATTTGCCACGCCCACCCCCTCGGGCACGCAAACCCGGGGAGGCGGACGTGAGCGCGACACGGAGGTATTTTCGATGAAGGAACACGCTCCCCGCGACGTCCGCAACATCGCCCTGGCCGGGCATTCCGGCGCGGGCAAGACCTCGCTGGCCGAGGCCATGCTCTACGTCGCGGGCTGCTCGGAACGGCTGGGCCGCGTGGACGACGGCACGGCGACCACCGACTTCGACCCCGACGAGACCAGGCGCAAGATCAGCATCAGCCTCGCCATGGCGCCCTGCGAGTGGAACGGGCGCTACCTCAACTGCGTGGACACCCCGGGCTACCCCGACTTCTTCGGCGACTGGGTGGCCGCCCTGCGCGTCGTGGACGACGTGCTGCTGGTGACGCCGGCGCAGTCCTCGGGCGGGCTGGAGTTCGGGCTGGAAACCGCCTGGGAGATGGCCCGTGACATGGGCAAGGCCGAGGCGGTCTTCGTCAACAAGATGGACCGCGAGAACGCCGACTTCTTCGGCGCGGTCCACGCCCTGCGCGAGCGGTTCGGCAAGCACGTGGTCCCCGCGCAGATCCCGATCGGGTCGGCCGACACGTTCCGCGGCGTCGTGGACCTGGTGACCATGAAGGCGTACGTCGGCTCCGGGAAGGACGTCAAGGAGGAGCCGGTCCCCGACGACCTGCGCGCCACCGCCGAGGAGTGGCGGCGGGCCCTGGTCGAGGTGGCCGCCGAGGGCGACGACCAGCTGATCGAGGAGTTTTTGGAAGGCAAAGAGCTGACCGAGGACGAGATCGAGCGGGGCATCCACGAGGACCTGCTGGGCGGCCGGATCGTGCCCGTCTTCTGCGGCTCGGCGACCCGGGTGATCGGCATCCAGCCCCTGCTCACGCACCTGGCGATGGAGTTCGAGTCGCCGGACGAGGCGGGCGAGGCCCTGGGCAAGCACCCGCAGACCGGCCAGGAGGAGCGGCGCAAGTGCGACCCGTCCGAGCCGTTCTCCGCCCTCGTCTTCAAGACCCTGGCCGACCCGTATGTCGGCAAGCTGACCTATTTCCGCGTGAAAAGCGGGAAGCTGCGCGGCGACTCGCACGTCCGGAACACGGTCAAGGACAGGGACGAGCGCATCGGGCAGCTGTTCCTGCTGCGGGGCAAGCACCAGGAGCCCGTCAGCGAGGTGGTGGCGGGCGACCTGGCGGCCGTCGCGAAGCTGTCGGTCACGACGACCGGCGACACCCTGTGCGACCGCGCCCGGCCCATCGTCTACGACGCCATCCCGTTCCCCGAGCCGACGTTCGCCCTCGCGGCCCAGCCCAAGAGCAAGGGCGACGAGGACAAGCTGGGCGCCGCCCTGGCGCGCGTTCTGGAAGAAGACCCGTGCTTCCAGACCCGGCGCGACCCGGACACGGGCGAGACCCTGCTGCTGGGCCAGGGCGAAACGCACCTCGACGTCGTCGTCGGGCGGCTGGGCCGCTTCGGCGCGCAGATGAACACGAGCGCGCCGCGCATCCCGTACCGGGAGACGGTCACCGGGCGCGCGCGGGCGCAGGGGCGGCACAAGAAGCAGACCGGCGGGCGCGGCCAGTTCGGCGACTGCTGGCTGCAGGTCGAACCGCTTCACCCCTCCAGCGGGGCTGGCGGCGGCTTCGAGTTCGTGGACAAGATCGTCGGCGGCGCCATCCCCCGGCAGTACATCCCCGCCGTCGAGAAAGGCGTCCACCAGGCCATGGCGCGCGGCATCCTGGCCGGGCACCCGGTCGTCGACATCCGGGCGACCGTGGACGACGGCTCGTTCCACCCCGTCGACTCGTCGGAGGCCGCGTTCATCATGGCGGGCATCCTCGCCTTCCAGAACGCCGCTCACCAGGCGGGGCCGGTCCTGCTGGAGCCCGTCCTCGACGTCGAGGTGACCGTCCCGGACGCCTTCACCGGCGACCTGATGGGCGACTTCAACTCCCGCCGCGGCCACGTCCTGGGCATCGAACCGGCCGACAAAGCCGGCTACCAGATCATCCGCGCCCAGGTGCCCCAGGCCGAGATGCTGCGTTACGCCGTGGACCTGCGCTCGCTCGCGCGCGGCCGGGCGCGCTTCACCGCCTGTCCGTCGCACTACGCCGAGGTCCCGGCCCACATCGCCCAGCCGATCATCGCCGACTACGAGAAGCGCAAAGCCGAAGGCCACGCCGGCCACGAGTAAGTCTCCATCCCGCTTCTGCCTCCCGCACCGCCCCTTGGCTCGGGAGGCAGAATGGTCTTGCTTTCCTCCGCCTCTTGCCGCTTATGTTCCTGTTCATGAAATACGACGTTTTTGACGTACGTCAAAAACGTCGTATAATGGAAGTGGGCGTACATTGGCGGCAGGAGGAACTACATTGAAGGCCAATCCGGGGGGACAGCTATCCCCGTCCGAGGTCATCGGGCGCGACGCACTGATACAGCGGCTCTGGCGCGTGCTTGAGCGACAGAGCATCGTGCTCAGTGCGGAACGGCGCATGGGCAAGACTTCCATCGTCAAGAAGATGACGGCAGAGGCGCCATCAGGCAAACTCGCCGTCTACCGCGACCTCGAAGGCATTCGCACGCCGGTGGAGTTCGTCGAGACGATCTTCCACGATGTGGAAAGCTACCTGAGTGGATCCCGGAAGTTAGCGGCGAAGACCCGGCTGCTGCTCCAGCAGTTCGCTGGTATCGAGTTCAGCGGCGTCAAGTTCCCCGAAGCGGCGGCGCCACATTGGAAGTCGCTGCTGACCAGCACTATCGAGGATCTGGTTGCGCACCAGGCTCAGCAGCAGCGGGGCGTGATCTTCTTCTGGGATGAAATGCCGCTCATGCTCTACAACATCAAGCAGCGTACGGGCGAGGACACGGCGATGGAGATACTCGATACGCTCCGTTCGCTGCGTCAAATGCACCCCGATCTAAGGATGGTCTTCACCGGCTCGATCGGCCTGCACAACGTGCTCACCTCGCTGAAACGCGCCGGTTACGCTAACGCCCCGACAAACGACATGAACACCATAGACGTGCCATCGCTTCCATCCGACGAGGCCCAAACGTTGGCCCGGCAGCTGCTCGCCGGCGAGCAGCTACAAGCAGCGGACCCGCAGGCAGTAGCGCACCGGATTGCCGTGGCCGTAGATGGAATTCCGTACTTCGTGCATCACGTCGTAGATCAACTCGCGCAGCGGGAGGGTGCCGTGGACGCGGAAACGGTGACGGAGGTCGTTGACGATTGCCTTATCGATCAGCAGGATCCCTGGCATTTGAGCTACTATCGAGAACGGATCAACACCTACTACCTTCCCGACGAGCTTCCTGTCGCCTTGAACCTGCTGGATGTACTGGCCACCTCCAGCACGCCGCTATCCTTGGATGAGGTGTTTAACTTCCTGAACTCGCGTATGTCTGCCCCTAAGATCGAGGCAATGCGGGACGTGCTGATCTTGCTCCAGCGTGATCATTACGTGGTGCAGGAACGGAACGGAACGTATCGCTTTCGCTTCCCGCTCATCCAGCGCTCCTGGCGGCTGCAGCGGGGGCTTGGAGCATGAGAGAGGCATTCCTTTCCCACTTCACGCCCAGCCTCATGTCGCCTGAAGCGCTGGAGGCGATCTTCGTCCAGCGCGAGGGGCTGGCGGCGCGCTTGGTCGAGCTTATCCGGGACGGCGCGCTCACTCCGGCCAAACACCACACGCTGCTTGTCGGACCACGTGGCATCGGCAAAACCCATCTTGTCTCGCTTGTGTATCACCGCATCGCCAAACAGGACGACCTGCGCGGCAGACTGCGTATCGCCTGGTTGCGCGAGGAGGAGTGGGGCGTTACCTCGCTTTTGGACTTGCTGCTCCGCATCTTTCGCGCGCTAAAGGCGGAGTATCCGGATGAGGTGCCTGCCCAGCGTATCGAGGCCCTCTACAACCTTACACCCGATGCCGCCGAGCACGAGGCGGGAGAGCTCCTGCACGAAATTGTCGGAGATCGTACTCTCCTCCTCCTCATGGAGAATTTGGACGATCTATTCCAGGGACTAGGGGACGGAGGGCAAAAACGACTGCGCGCCTATCTGCAAGATCATCCCTTCTGTACCATATTGGCAACGTCGCAGAGCCTGTTCAATGGCGTCTCGCTCCAGACTTCGCCCTTCTACGGCTTCTTCCGCGTCATGCATCTCCAGGAGTTGGACCTCGCTGACGCTGTCAGCCTCCTGACCAAAATCGCCGAACTGAGAGACGACCGCACGCTAGCTTCGTTCATTCCGACACCCACGGGCCGTGCTCGTATCCGCGCCATCCAGGAGCTTGCGGGCGGCCACCCCCGCATCTACGTCATCTTCTCGCAGTTCCTCACGCGCGACTCCTTGGACGGCCTGGTAACGCCGTTCATGAACATGCTGGACGACCTCACTCCTTACTACCAGGCCCGCGTGACGTGGCTCTCCCCTCAGCAACGCAAGATCGTCGAATTCCTGTGCGATCGCCGCCACGCGGTTCCCGTCAAGGAGATCGCGCAACGCTGCTTTCTGACCCCTCAGACCGCTTCTTCTCAACTCAAAGATCTACGCGACAAGGGCTACGTCCGTTCGCACGCGCTCGGGCGCGACTCATACTATGAAATTCGCGAACCGCTGATGCGCCTGTGCATCGAGGTCAAGAAGAACCGGGGTGAGCCAATCCGTTTGTTCGTGGACTTCCTGCGGTTGTGGTACTCACGAGATGAGTTGCAGCAGCGCTTCGCCATGCTCCAGCCCGATGCAATCATGGAGAAGATGTACGTCTCTCACGCATTGCAGACGATCGAAGAAGAATCAGAAGATCCACGTGTAACTGCGTGTTTAAGAGCCTACGAGAAGTACCGTGATGAACACAACAATGCTGGCGCACTACAAGTGGCAGAAGAGCTCGTAGCGATTCGAGGGAATGCATCTGACTGGCTTCGGCGAGGGACACTCCTCCTTCTTGACCTCCAGAATGAAGCATTAAGGTGTGCAGACAAAGCTATAGAACTCGATCCTGATGACGAGCGTGGTTGGTATTTGCGCGGGCTGACTTTGGGTTTGCTGATGAATCAGGATGAAGCGCTCGCATCCTTTGTCAGGGCTACTCAACTCAACCCAAAGAGCGGGAGAGCTTGGGAGGGGGTCGGCGCAGTTCTATACTCCCTCGGGCGTTATGGCGAGGCGATCAAAGCCTTCGAAAAAACGGTTCATTTAGGCTACAGAACAGTGCCGGGTGTGTTTATACATTCCTGTACGTTGATTTATTTAGATCGCTGGGAAGAGGGCTACGCGAAGCTAGAAGATGCCCTTCGTGGTCTCGCTCACACAGAGAAACCATATACAGGTCATACAAGTACACAAGCAATCCTCCAGAACCTTTTCACCAAGACTAGCGGCGCGGCGGTCCAAGGGTCGCGCATCAGGGCGTTGGTGGAGCTTTATGACAAGCACCAGGTACTTGGCGCGCTCGCACAAGGGGTCGTGAAAAGCATCCCTGACGTGATTGCGCCCACGATGAATGATACGGCAGCGCAGCAGTGGCGGGACGCATGGCGGGAACTGGTGAAGGATCATGCCGAGCTTCAATTGCCGGTGCGTCTGCTCGATACGGCTGTCCGATGGCGAGAAAACCGCGACCGACGCATCCTGCTGGAGCTTCCTGTCGAGGAGCGCAAGATTTTGGAGGAGGTGCTTAAGGTGGAGCCGTCGTAGGAGGCGTGAAGTTCCTGCCGCCTGCCCGTCGCACTACGCCGAGGTCCCGGTCCACATCGCCCAGCCGATCATCGCCGATTACCAGAAGCGCAAAGCCGAAGGCCACGCCGGCCACGAGTGAGCCCCCGCCCCGCTTCTGCCCCCCGGACCGATTCTGGGTCCGGGGGGCGGACCCGCTTCCCTGCGCGGCAAGTCGGGCTGGTAGTAGGTACGAGGCTTACGTGTCGGCGAGGAAGACGCCGAAGGTGGCCTCCGCGGTGTCGCCGAGGGGGCGAGCTTGGCCTGCTGGCCGTGGTCGCCGGTGAGCAGGTTCTTCAAGAACGGCGCGCGGCCGTTCTTGAGGACCACAGCCTCCGTCACGTCCGGCCGGGCCAGGGCGACGATCAGCACCTGCAGGCTGTGCGGGGAGACCAGCGCGAGGTGGTCCACCGGGGCCTGGCCGTCCGCGGTCGTCACCCGCACGAAGTCGCGGGTGGTCTTGTCGGGCTCGAATACCTGCCACGCGCGGGTCAGGGTGAGTGCGTCCCGGTCGGCGACGCTACCCGCAGCGTGCCCCCCCGGGCACGCTGCGAGGGTGAGAAGCAGCTCGGCGGGGAGGGCGCACAGCGCGGCGTGGTCGGCGGGACGCAGCGGGGCGCCCTGTGCGGCCATCTCTTCCGTTGCCCGCAGCGCGCGCAGCGCCAGGAGCGGCCAGGCGGCGTCGCCGTCCACCCGCGCCAGGGCCAGCGCCGCCCGCGCCGCGGCGAGCGTCGCCGGAAGCGAGGGCGCGCCGGTCTCGTGGAGGGCGCCGTTTGGCGCGCGCCGCGCCCGCAGGGCCTCGCCCAGCGTCTTCGCCAGCGCGATCATCTGTTCGTCCTCCGATTCGCGGGAAACGTACAGCACCCCTTCCACCGCCGCGGCCAGCAGCCCGGTGGGGGCGTCCTCCAGGGCGAGCGGGGGGACGTCCATGCCCTCACGCAGGGCCTTTACCACGCGCAGGGCCGCTTTCAGGAACACCTCGTTGCCGGTGCGGCGGAACGCTTCCACCAGGGGGCGCAGCGCCTCGGCCGCCGCCCAGGCGGAGCCGCCCGGGACCGCAGAGCCGTCTTCCTCGTAGCGTTCGCCCGCATAAAGGCCGCGGGGGTCCATCTTCAGCAGGAGCCACTGGGCCGACGCCAGGGCGGTGCGGGCCATGATCTCCTGACCGAAGCGGGCGTGCATCCAGAAAAGGCCGAAGGCGGCGCGCGCCGTGGTCGCGACGGAGAGCGTGCGCCCGCCCGCCGCGTCCCCGAACCGTTCTTGCCCGCGCAGCGCGTCCCAGAGCGCCCCCCGGTGCGTGCTGGCCTCGTCTACGATCTGGAACTCGCACGCGCCGCGCGCCAGAAGCAGCGCCCGCCGCCGCTCGGCGTCCTCGCCGGTGAAGCGGTAGCGGTTGTAAAGGGCGCACGCGGCCAGTGCCGCGTCGGCGCCGTCGCCGTTTTGGTGCAGGTCGGGCGAGGACGGCGAGGCGCGCAGCACGAGCCGGTCCAGGCCGCGCTTGTCCGCGGCCTCCGGCGCCATCAGCGCCGAGGCGGACCGCTCGGCGCGGTCCGCCAGGGAAACGGTTCCCGACGCGGGCAGCTGGGCCCGGTCGGCCACGCCGGCGAGATGGCCCAGCAGCGCCCGCCGCGCTTCCCGCTCGTCAGCGCCGGGCGCGACCCAGGTTTCCAGTCGCGCGAGAACGCCGCCGTCGAGCAGCGCGCCGGGAAGATGGAGGCGCACCGCCTGCTCGTCGACCACGAGCCGCGCTAGGCCGTGGGAGACAACGGTGACGGCGACCCCGTTCCTCTGCAGGACGAGGCCCGGCCGCGTCGCCGACGGCAGCGACAGGATCTGCGTTCTGCCCGGCGTCAGCGGCAGGCAGAGCGTCACGTCGCCCGTGCCCCGGGTCAGACGCCGCCGCGCCCCCGCGCGCGTAGCGACGCGCCACTCCCACGTCAGCCGGTCCTCACGGCCCCCCACGGCGAGATCGCAGCGCAGCACGGTCCGGCCGTCTCCCGCCAGCCTTTCGGCGACAAGGGCCACGCGATCCCGCCGCTCCCGCTTGTGCCCGGTGACGGAGAGCGGGAACGTCTGTCCGGCGTACACGACCTGCGCCATCGGCCGCAGGGGCGTGGTCTCGAACAAAGAAAGGGCCGTCTTGCCGCGCTGCCATGCCAGTCGCAGGCGGAACGTGTCCTTATGGTCGGGGGCCAGCTCGAGCGCGCCGCGCCCGCGGGGAAAACGATACGTAATTTCCTCTGCCATAGATCGGTCGCCCTTCGCGCGAAGACGCACGCCCTAAGCGCATTTGACAAATCGGCTCATTTCGCGTACTTCTTTAGGGGATTAATGTTTAGACTATGAGCTTCTTGTTGGTCGGTTGCCTATAGACGGTCGCGAAGCGTTGCGCTTTCTTGATAGGGGCTCCGCAACGCCGCCACGGCGATTTCCCCCGCGCCTGGGTCAGGGCTGCCGCAGTACCCAGCGCGGCAGTAATTGGCCCGCAGGCACGACGCACCGGAGAAGGCGTGGCCTCCGGCTTGGGGCTGGCCCACGGCGGGCGCACCGTCTCGGCCAAGAGCGAGCTAGCGGGATCTGATGGTGCACTGCGCTGACCACGGCGCTCCAGGCTTCGGACCTCTTGGGCGTGCGCAGGCGCGGCTTGGTCCAAATCGGGGCGGTCTCTCTTTTGGTTTGGTCACCAGAAGTCTACCCCGGGGAGGCAGCAAGCCCAGGGGCCTGCCTGCCTCCTTCCGAGTTTTTAGTCTAAACGTCAAAACGTCACGTGGGAGCGATATAATGGGTGCGTGTTGTTGGAGTCTCGATTGACCGACCCGGAAGCCAATTCACCGAACGCCCCTCCTTCAGCCGCCCTGCCCGATGCGGAGGCGATAAATGCCGCTGCCCGGGAGGAAGCGCTCCAGGCCAGCACGGACGCCCTCCAAGCCTCCGATGAGCGCTTCCGCCTGCTCGTGGAGGGCATCCGGGACTACGCCATCTTTATGCTGGACCCCGAAGGACGGGTCACCTCCTGGAACGCGGGGGCCCAGCGTTTCAAGGGCTACACCGCCCAGGAGATTATCGGGCAGCACTTCTCGCGCTTCTACACCCAGGAGGACGTGGCGCGGGGTCACCCTCAGGAGGAACTCCGTGTGGCCGCGGAGCAAGGCCGCTACGAGGAGGAGGGTTGGCGGGTGCGCAAGGACGGCTCCCGTTTCTGGGCCAGTGTGGTCATCACCGCGCTGCGCGACCCGAGGGGCACGTTGCGCGGCTTTGGCAAGGTCACCCGCGACGTGACCGAGCGGCGTGAGATGGAGCAGGAACGCGCCACCACGCAGGTCCGGGAGCAGCAGCGCCGCTTCCTCAAAGACGTGCTGGCGTCGGTGACCCAGGGCAAGTTGGTCCTGTGCGACACGCCCCGCGAGTTGCCGGTCCCGCTCTCGCCGGAACCCGTCGGCGAGGCCATCGGGCTGAGCGAGAAGACGCTCAAGGCGGTGCGCACCCGCGTGGACGAGGTGGCTGACGCCTGCGGGTTGCCCCAAGACCGCATCCAGGACCTCATCACGGCGGCCTCCGAGTGCGCGATGAACGCCGTCATCCATGCCGGGGGCGGCACGGCACGGGTCTACGGCGACCCGGAGAGGGGAGCGGTGCAGGTCGTTGTGGAAGACCACGGCACGGGCATCGACCTGTCGCGCCTGCCCCATGCCACGCTGGAGCGGGGCTACAGCACGGGCGGCGTCGGCTTCGGGCACGGGTTCTGGCTGATGCTGCAGACCGCAGACCGCCTGTACCTGCTGACGGGACCGACGGGGACGAGCGTCGTGTTGGAGCAGGCCCGTACGGCGCCTGAACCCGCGTGGTTAGGACGAGGGTAGGCCCAAGCCGTTGCCGCCCATCCCGGAAGAGACGCGCCAAACCGCCCAGCAGATCTACCCACCCGAGCATCTGCTGCGCCGCCTCGGCCAGGAGTACGCCGACGTGCTGCGCGACGAGGACTTCGCCGACCTGTACCCACCGACCGGACAGCCCGCCCTCTCAACCCGTGGCGCCCATACCGGTTCTAGCCGGGCAGAGCCCGGCTACTCGGCTCCGTTGGCCTCCACCTTTCCGTCTTTAGGGGCGGCGGTCGCCTGATGGAGGCCCGGTGAGAGGTCAGTTTTTCCTTCTTTCAGCACATCGTTGATGGTGCTCGCGGCCTCCAGAATATCGATGGGGATATCTAGTCTGTGCTACAATCCATCGCGGCGGTCTCCCTTTTGGTTTGGTCACCAGAGGTCTGCCCCGGGGAGGCAGCAAGCCCAAGAGACTGCTTGCTTCCTTCCGAGTTTTTAGTCTAAACGTCCATTAGGGGAATCATGTCTGAACAAACCGCACCGCCCGAGACAGGTCTCCAGGATCTGCCTTTCATCAAGGCGCTACCGGACTACGCCGAGCCGTTCGTGGTGCGCGGCATCGAGCTGCTCGCGCTGCTCCTTTCGTTTCTCGTACTGCGCTGGCTCGTCACGCGTCTGGTGAATCGTGCCGTCCGTGCGGTGGTGGCGCGGGAGGAGGCGGCAGGCGATCCGGGGCGCGCCGCGCGCGTCCGCACCCTGGCGGGGCTCGTCCGAAGCGTCCTGTTTTATGCCTTGCTGTTCGCCTTCGTCGTGGCGGCGCTCGGAACGCTGGACGTGGAAACTACCGGATTGCTGGGCACGGCGGGCGTGGTGGGCCTAGCCATCGGCTTCGGGGCGCAGAAGCTGGTCAAGGACGTGACGACGGGCTTCTTTCTGCTGCTGGAGGACCAGTACGCGGTCGGCGACTATGTGACCATCGGTGGGGTGACCGGCACGGTGGAGGAACTGGGGATGCGGATCACGCGCATCCGCGATGACGACGGGCGGCTGTACATCCTGTCGAACGGTGACATCGCGCAGGTGTGCAACCAGTCGCGGGGGCCCGTCGGCGGCACGCTGGAGGTGGCCATCGCGGCGGCGGCGGACACGGAGAAGGCCGCCCGGGCGCTGGACGCCGCTTTCGCCCGGGCCTCGCAAGAGATGGATCTGGCCGAGCCGGCGCGCGTGGCGGGCATCGCGGCGGCCGACGCCGCCAAGACCGTGCTGCGCGTCCACTTCCGCGCCCGGGCCACGCAGCGTCCGGGCGACGTCGCCCTGCGCCTGCGCGAAACGGCCCGCGACTCGCTGCAAGCCGCCGAGATCCCCCTGGCCTAGGTATCTCAATCGAGGGTTCAGTCCACCGTAAGCACCTACGCGCCTTCCTTCCGTTTGGCCAGCAACAGACTCCCGGTGTAGGGGTCCAAACGGAGACGGGCCGTCTCCTCTCGGCTTGCCACACCAGATCCCATACCAGGCACCCTGACCGAGGTGCAGAGACATCGACCAGACGCCATGCTGGAGTGCGGGCACCTTCCTGCAAGGCGGAAGCAGAAAATGTTTGCGGCCCCCAAAGCACGCGCAGCCACCACGCCCGGCCTGTACGACTGCTTGGCGCGGCAGCGGCGGGCCGCCACTTTTGGGCAGAGTCTTGGCCGGACATCCGGCAATCTGGACAGAGCCCGTGTCGGCATCCCACTGAAGATACAGCACGTGCTCCCCGCCGACATCGCTGACATAAACGGCCCATATGCGGCCTGCCGTCGCTTCGCTCTTTTCCGCTTCCAGCCGCAGGTCTGTCTTCTCTGGGGCCAAAGTGCCGCAGACGGAACGGGCACGGGCGAGAATCTGTCTTTGGGTGAACCGGCCGTGGGACGCATCTGGCCGATGTCGCTGGGTTCCTGGTTCGAGATTTGACCGCAGACAAAGGGGTAAGAAAAGCACAGCAAGCGCGGGCAGGATCGCGCACCAAAGGCTCTTCTGATTCTGTAAGGACATTGGTCATTCTCCGTTCCTACGCTCGAAATATGTGCCATGACACGAAACGCACATTGACGCCACTGAAGAAGGGGATGCGGCAGATATGCTATCCCATCCCCTCTGCCTACGCTTCGCTATTTGCCCGACATATGCGGGAGCGGCTTTCCGATGCTCGAGCTCGGTTGTCGTCAGGATGGATGAAAGTGAATGCGACGATGCCACGGGAGCGTTTAATCTGGTTCGCTGCGGCCTTGGGATAGATGCGGCGCGCCTCGGCAAGCGCCCCTTCTACGGTCTTGCCCGCGGCAGCCGGCAGCTTCGAGATCTGCGTGTACACGATGTAGCGCTGTTCCGCCTCCTCCTCCACGACGGGATGCCACACGTAGGTTCCCGCAGGGATGTAATCCACGTGGATCCGCAGGCCCGGCAGTATCTGCGGATTTGTGTCTCCCTTGACCAGATAGATCCGCGCGAACTCCTGCTGCTGGGCGCGGTCGAGCGCGTCGAAAGGCAGGCCATCCGGACGGAGGGTGAGGTTGCGCGTGCCCGCCGGAAGGCCCGCTACAAAGCGAGTGTACGCGCGAAGCTCTTCGGGGGTCCCAGAGGTCGCGGTCCCGGTTCCCTCCAGAGGCTTGGCCGCGTTACCAACGATCCCCCACTCAGGCAGGTCCCAGCAGTGGCTGATACCCCTGCCGACGGTGGCGGAGTCGAGCTGCTGGTCGGACAGTGACGCCATCTGCAACACCGCCTCGAAAGGCAAACTGCCTCGCCGGGTGCGCTCCTGCTGCCACTGGGTGAGGTAGCGGCTGGGGACCTCCTTGAGCTTGTCCCAGAAGAAGCTGGTGCTGCGACAGAGCAGGAAGCCGCCGTCCTGCCGCCACCACACGCCCAGCGCATCCCCAACACGGCACAGCGCGTCGAAGAGCGGCGCGTGCTCCACGGTTACAGGCGGCACGGGGTAGAGGCGCGTGTAGTAATCGGCGACGATAGGCAGCCCCGTCTGCCGGTGGATCTCTTCCCAAACATCGCCAGAGTTTACATGGGCAGATTCAAGGACGTCCCCGTTTTTCAGGTGCCGCTTCGATTTCCCGTCGCCGACGTGCTTCCCCTCGGCGTTCGTCCTCTCCTTCACCTGCTTCGGGCAGGACGGCTCCGGCCTGAAGGATACCTCCCGCTGAAACGAGGGCAGGTCCCGAAGACCGTTATTCCTCTTCGCGTTATCGGGTTTCTCCGCCGAAGGACTGCGGCCTAAAGCCAGCTTGTTGGTATGTCCCGTAGACGCTCCTAACGAGCCATCGCCCTTCGTCAGCCACATGCTGACATCGGCTTCCAAAGAGAATACCCCCAACTCCGAGCGGTCGATCTTTAGCCTGACGGACGGAACGATGCCCGGGTATTTGGCAATGGGCGTACTTCCGGGGCTTCCGCCGAGTCCAGGTCCTCCGTAATCGATTTGCGGCTTGCCGTTGCGCTCGATGATCCCCCCCAAACCCCAAGATTGCAACAAGGATTGCCGCGCCTCCTCGGGCAGGCGACGGTTGGGCTGTTCGCTGTGAGCGAAAAATCGGAGCTCTTGACCGCTTCTGAGGGCGGTCCGCTCGGCGGGAGAAAGGCTCTGGTACAGCTGTGCCGCGCCCCAGCCGCCTCCGATCGTGAGCATCTGCAGGCGCTGTCTATCGGGCCCCGCAGCCTGTTCCACACGCGCCTTCATCTCATCCAAGCTGATCCCTCCGAGGGACTTCATCTCGTTGTCCAGCGCCAGAAGCGCCTCGTCGAGGTCCCGGTTGCGGAGTTCCTCCTCGGCCAGCTGCGCGCGCAAGTCCTGGTTGAGCAGGTACCGGTAGTCCCCCTCCTCCCCCGAACGCTCCCACTGGAAGCCGAACAGGCGCGAAACGGCGCGCATCACGTCGCGGGCGGGCTCGTCCTTGACCAAGACGGTTGCCTTCTCGTCGCGGACCCCGCGCGCGGCGCGCAGACGGACGCCGATCTGTGTTTCCAGAGCGGCGCAGAGCTCTTCCAGGGACGCGCCCTTGAGCTGCAGGTTCACGTCGCGCGCAAGGCGCGCGTCCACCACGGCGGCCTCCCGCCGGTAGGCGGCCACGGCCGCGGCGACGACCTGATTGTCTCCGGACGCGATGCGAGGGAACGCCACGGCGACGAAGTCGTCCTTCACACGCACGTCGCGGCGCAGACGCGCTTCCAAAGCGGCGGCCTCATCCGCCGGCATCTGCACCCAGCGCCTCGGCGAATCGGCAGCGTCCGCGTTGATGTAGGCGAGGTCGTCCTGAACGCGGTCAGAAGGAAGGCCGCTAGCGAAACCGGACCGCGGCGGATGGTTCTGAGCCTTGGGCAAGGTGGCTGTAGCAGCAGAACCATGCCCCTTGTTCGCACTCGCCGGGATGGAAGGACCTGGCGTTCTCCCGTACACGGTGGCGTCCTCATCCTCTAACGTGCCCGTTCGGGCTGTCCTTTTTCGCAGGTCTTGTCCGGAAGATTTAATGGGAATAGGGGCGCGTCGCGAATTAGTTTTCTCGAATATGCGTTTCTCCTTGCTGTCGGGTGCGGAGCTCGTCTGCACGGGGGCATGGAGGGGCCGCAACGATAAGAACGCGAAGCAAAGGCCGCCCGCTACTACCATCCCCGCTCCGAGCGACGCAAAGGCAGGGCGCATCAAGAACCATGGCCGGTGGCGGGTGTTCTTCTTTTGCTCTTTCCGCCCTTCCGCTCCGTTCCGGGCACGCTCTTCTTGAATAGCCTCAATCAAGCGTGCGCGCGCCTGAGCTTGGCCGCGGGCCGCACTGCTGTTCGTTGCCCTGTGATCCGCTTCGAACATTTCCTGCAGAGCGTCCACTAAAGGGCGCAGCGACACGGATTCATCGTTAGCAGAGGGCGCAGGCGGGGTTAAGTTGACGGCATCCTGATCACCCGCCCCCTTGCGTTCCTCGACGTATTTCCAGACCATCTCGGCCGATTCATTTTCTTGGTACGGCATCTCTCGGCGCTCCTTCCGCATTTGTTTCGGTGGCGAAATAGCCCTGACGGATGAGAATTGGTTTCAGCTTTTGCAGCGCCCGATGTAGATGCGATGTGACGGCGCTGATGGATGGCTTGTCCAGGATGCACATGATGTCTTGTCGGGACAGGTCTCGCTCAAAGGCCAGACAGATGATCTCGCGGTCCTGTGCCGGCAAGCTTTCCAGAGCCTGATAAATCATCACACGCCTCTCGCCCTCCAGCACGCGGGCAAGGGGCAAAGCCTCGGTATCGGCAAGACTGCCAATATCGGCCACATCGACGTCTTCGATGAGCACAACCGGTGCAGACCGCAAGCGCTTCTGCTCAGTCAGATCAGTCGGCGACAGATGAGAAATAAATATCCCAGGTAACTGATGCGCTCTCCTAGACGAAAAGAATCCACGTTGCGGTAAGCACGCAGGAAGGTTTCGGAGGCGATATCACGGGCCTCCTCGGCGTTTTTCAGGTAACGCCGCGCGTAACATTCCAGGCGGCTATAGTAGCGCTCGAACAAAAGGAGAAACAGTTCGCGTTCGCCCTGTTGTACCCGCGCGACCAACTCGCTGTCGCATAACTCCACTCAGCGAAGCTCCTTATGTTAGTACATACCGGCCAGGAACCTTTTGTCACTCAGAAGGAACAGGCATCCAGCAACTACACTTCACGGCAGACCTCATTCTGATTCCGGGGATACTGGTGGATATAGGCCAGCCATCGCTGGCTAATACCGAAACGGCGGCCACTCGTTCCACACGGAGGCCCGAGAGCTGACGTACCACTGGCTGGCCCGGCGGCTCGAGGGGGACACGAAAACATCAAAGGCCGATGCGCGGTGATCGGCTTACCGTGCCGCGTTGGGCAAGAATCGGGGGTCGCCAGCAGTAACCGGGTGCCCCCGTTTCCCGTTCAGGGCCGATCCCTCCCCACTCGCGCCCTTGCCCGTATCCGGTCGCCGATCCGACCGGCTTCCCGGGACAGGGTCCCAAGCGACTGACCTGCCTCCCGATGCGCCCCCGGGCCGGCGCCGCGACGGGAGCGGCCACTCCGGAGGGCGTCAGGCTCTGCGAAGAGGGGCCCGGCTCATCGCGCCCTAAAGCGGTGGCCCGGCGGGCCGATAATACCGGCAGGGGCGGGCAGATCACAGCCGCACAGCACGCCCCCGCGTGGTGGCGCCGGGCGGCGGAACGGGGACACGGGTGAGCGAGGACCGCGGTAGCCCGACGGAGCAGATGGCGCAGATGTGGCGGGAGCGGGAGCGCACCTGGATGCGCCTGCTGCGCCAGCGCGTCGAGTGGGAGATGCTCCGGGGCGAACTCGGGTTCCTGGCGCGCGGGCAGAACTGGCACACCGCACCGAGGCGGCGCTAAGCCTGGGGCTGTGGTCGCTGGCTGAGGAGGGGGAAGGTCCCCTCGGGCAGGCGTGTCTTAGCCGCTGCGGTTCGGCCACGAGCTGCCAGGCGCTGCCGCAGTGATACCCCGCATAGCTACAGGGCTGCCGCGCGCGCCGGAAGGAACGCGCGCCGATCCGCCGAATCTAACCGCACCCGGTAACGCCCCCGCCGCCGGAGCCGTGTGGAGGTGCCTGCCATGCCGATAACGCGCCGTGCGCTGCTGCCGTATGCCCTGTTCCCGCTGCTGGGGGCCGCCCTGCCTGCATGCCTGCTCGGCGAGGCGGGGGGCGATGCCCCCGGGGACGCCCCCGCGCTCCCGGACCCCTTCGCCGGCGACGCGCGGCTGGAGAGAAAGGTCCTGGTCTCCTGCGAGGGCCTGCCCGTATCCGAACTCCTGGCCCTGATCTCCGAGAAGACCCAGATCCCGCTCTCTGCCAGCCGTGAGCACGCCCAGGACAAGCTCCTCGTCTTCGGACCCGCCCGGCCCCTGCGTGACGTGCTCGCCGACCTGGCCGCCCTGCTCGGGGCTGTGTGGGAGAAGCGCAAAACCGACACCGGCTACACCCTGGCCCGCTCGATCCGCACCCGCAACCGGGAAGAGAGGCTCCAACGCGACACCACCGGGCGCATGCTCGAGCACATGGACGCGCAGGTCAAGGCGCTCTCCGAGACGCCCGAGCAGCTGGCGCGCCGCCCCCCGCAGGACCGGATCCGCCAGCGCCTCGCCGACCCGGGCGGGCGGCTCGGCACCCACTTCTTTGCCCTGCTCACCCGCGCCCAGAAGGAGAAGCTCTTCAAAGAGGGCCGCCTGAGCTTCCCCTTTTCCGCCCTCTCTGAGGGGCAAAAGGACTCGCTGCGCAAAGCCTTTCGGGGGATCGTCGCCGAGGAGGAGCGCTTCGCCCAGGAGCAGCGGGCCAAAGGCTTCGGCGTGCCCGTCAGCCGCATGGAAGACCTGGAGCGGGGGCGGCTGCGCTTCCAGCTCACCCAGGGCGGGGCGACCAGCCTGCTGCTGGTCCTGAACCGCTCCCCCAAGGGCGCCCTCTTCCTCAGCTTCTTCGACCCGCGTGGCCGCTGGCTCGCCCCGGCCCGCGGCAACCCCTACACCGCCGAGCCGGTGCCCGAAGGCTCCCCCCTGCCGCCGCCCCGGGCCGTGGGCGAAGCGGCCCGGGGCGACAAGTCCTGGCCACAGCGCCTGCGCGCCCTCTCCGAGGCCGCGGGCGTGCCGGTGCTGGCTGACTTCTACCGCAGCCGCCCCGTCACCGCGGTCCTCACGGAGCCGACCGGCGCCTCGCCCGCGGTAAGCGCCCCGGACGCTGGGTCGGCCCTGGACGCGCTGTGCCGCCCGGCAGGGTACCTGTGGTGGGCGCGGGGCGACACGCTCCTTTTGCGCAAGCGCGACTGGTATAATCAGCGCCAGTACGAGGTGCCGGAGCGCTGGCTGCGGGAGGTGTCCCGAGGGCTGCGGGCGCGCGACGGGCTGCCCACGGTCCGGGACGTGCTGCGCGTTGGGGAGCTGACGCAGCGGCAGGTGGCGGGCCTGAACGCGATGGGCGGCGGCGCAGGCTTCTACGGCGACGAGTACCGCCTGGCGGGGCTATCCGAGCTGCTGGCGGCGGTGCAGGCCGCCAGCAGCGGCGGGCGGGCGGACGAGCCGGTGCACACGGGGCCGATCAGCCGCGAGGTCGAGCGGCACAAGACGCTGGTGTTGCGCCCGGCGGGTGCCGGCGAGCAGGCGCTGCTGCGGGCTTTCCTGGCGCGGCAGTCGGACCAGGACGACACGGCGGGCGAGACGGGCCTGCGGGTGCTGCTGGTGGCGAACGGGCCAGAGGCCCCCGCCGCGCCGCGTGCCCCCGAGGAGGGCGCCTCCGGCGCGGCGGGCTACCGGAGCGTGCGGGTGCTGGCGATCTGGGAGGGCGAGGAGGCGCACCGGGCGAAGCGTCCCAGCCACAACGTGTATCCGGTGCTGCTGCCGTTCTGGCTGCCCGATGAGCGTGCGGACAAGATACACGTCGAGCTCGCGCCCTAGCCGGGCAGCGCTGTCGCCCGGAGCGACCCTCGGCAGCCGGGCGAGAAAGGAGCTGTGGTTGTGACATCGACGAGGGAGCGCCCCGGCATGCGCTCCTGGCTGTGGTTCGTGCCCTGATGGAGGGGACGCACGCTTGCTTGCCGGAACCAAGGGACGCGTGTCAAAACGATGGGTTTGTGAGGCGGCCTGTTGCCGCTTCTTTGTGGCTACGGCGTCTGTGGAGTCGCCCCGCCTGGTGCCCGTTTACTCCTCAGCAAAGGGGCCGGCGAGTCACCCGCCGCTGATACCAAGTCCAGCACCAAGCCGTCCCAGCGACCGTTCTTCATGAGGTGCTTCAGGGCCGGTGCCAGCAGCCGCGGCTCGATGCCCTCCCGCACCGGGAAGGCCAGCAGGGCCGCGCGGGACTGGCTCTTGGCCTGCGTGACCTCATCCTGGTAGGGCTCGTCGGCCGAGAAGCTCCGCTTCCTGCTCGGCGGCGGCAGGTCCGGGCGGTCCCACGAGCCGTACCACGCGGCACTATCGCCGCGTGCCTGGAGCAGGATCGGCAGCTCGGTGGTTCCCGCCCCTCCCGAAGGCACCGCCTCAACGAGCGTACGCAGAAACGCGACATTGACATCGCTGCGGAACTGCCGCCAGAGCCGGTTCAATTCACGATCTATGGCGACGTCGTCCACATTCGGCAGCTTCGTGTTGGCACGCCCCTGGCGGTACTCGCTCGGGAACACGTCCAGCGGGTCGCTATGCCACTGGCGCAGGAAGGCCAGGCGCATCGCTTCGCTATAGCCCGGCGGCACGGGGTCGCCGGCATCGAGGTGAAACGTCTGCGCCGGCAGCGCGTATCCCGGTGGCGCCGTTTCCCGCCACACCAGACCGGCTACCCCGGGGCGCCGGGCGAGTGCGCTGATCAGCGTGCGCAGGGACTCGCGCACGGCAGGGGCCAGCGCAGAGACCACGGTCCCTGCCTCCGTTGCCGCCGGGCCAGGCAGGCTAACAACACGGCCCTCGGCGCGGGCCGACATTTCGGCGCGTCTTCTGTGGCGCGCCTGGGCCTGCGCGGAAGTCTCCCCCAGCAGGGTCAGATCCTGTGCCTCAGCCGGAGCCTGCTTCCCCCAATGGAGCAGATCCGGCACGGCGTATACCCGGATGCCGCTGCCCTTACCCACCTCGACGGCTCGCGCAAGGACATCTTCTGCCGGTTTGGCCTCGGGTGCGCAGAGCGGCAGTCCCGGCAGGTGAGTGACGCCGCCGGAGAAGACGTCGAGCCACAGCTCGCTGAGGCCCAGCCGCTTCATCGAATCCAGCAGAGCGTCCGCTTGAGCAAGCGTCCGGGGCCGCGCGTACACCGCAAGGCGCGGCACGCTCCGCAGGGCATCGTCAAGGTCCGCAGGCGGCAATGCGAGCGGCTGTGGCCGGGCGGCGCCCGGTTCCGGCTGCTCCGGACGCCTCGCCTCCGGGAGGAACCGCCGCATTCTGGATTGGTAGGGCTCGAACAGGTTGTGGACACCGAAGTTCAGCCAGACGGGCCCGTCCAGCGAGGGCAGCAGCAATTCCACGACGGGGCTGGCCTTCACGAGGATGGTCCCCTCCAGCGTCCGCTCCGGACGCCGGGAGTAGGCAGCGTGGATACGGCGGGCGGCGTCCTGTTGTTGTGGGGTGAGCTGGCTGAGCGGCAGTTCGACCTGTTGGGTATCCGACAGCGCCAGGACACCCAGGACCTCGGCCCGCTTCCTGGCGGAAAGCTCTCTTTGTTCGGGGCTGAACGCCAGGGACTCGGAGAATGCCGGGATGTCAGGCGCGGGCTGCTGCGCGTAGATGGCGGCGCTCACCTTGTCGAGCGCGCTTTTGCGCAGTGCGTCCGCCTCGCGCTCGAACTCAGCCCAGAGCTGGCGCCTCGTCCCGATGCCGACAAGATCGTCGGTGAGCACGAACGTGGCGCTGCCGACCTTGCGGTAGGTCCCGGTCAGGCACAAGCGGTTTTTCATGCCCACGGATTTCCGTGAGATGGGGCATGCACCGGAAGGACTCCGGTTCCTCCCAGTCGCGCCCTCCCGCCGCCGCCCTCTATACTGTCGGGTTGAGGGGGCATTTAGTTCCTCTTGCCCTCCCGCCCGCTACTTTGCCGATCTTCCTTGCGCCCGCAGGCAGGAAACGCGCGGGCCGGCGCGAATATCTAACCCCGAATACCGAGCCGTCGCAGAGGACGGACCGCCGCCTCCACAAGGCGGCAGAGAAAGGGGAGCACCATGCGAGCAGGCCGTTTCCTCCTCCTGGCCGCTGTCACGCTGGGCCTGGGCACCGGAGCCCGCGCCCAGGCCACCGACGAGTTCTCCGGCGGGCTGAGCCCCGCTCTGCCCTGGCGCTGGGACGTGCCGGGCAACACCCCGGTGAACACCCAGAACCCGGCGTACTACGCCTTCACCCCCGCCACGCTGGACCTGAGCTTCTCGCCAGGCGGGCTCTACGGGCCGGGCGGCGGCGCCCGCAACCTCCCGAACCTGCTCGTGTGGGGCCAGCCAGAGAACTGGTTCCTCGAGACGGCGGTCAGCATCGACTGGAGCCGGGTGGGGCTGTCGGGCTACACCCAGGCCAACCTCGGCCATCTTCGACGACGCCGACAACTTCTTCTTCTTGCACTACGTGCAGGACGCGGCCCAGCCGGGCCGGGTCTTCGTCAGCACCAACGTGCAGAACGCGGCGCGGGGTGCCCAGCATGGGCGGCGGCCTCGGGGGGGCGACCTGGGCCGCGACACGGCCGGCTTCGTGAGGCTGCGGATCGAGGGCACGCCCGATCGGATCACGCTCTCCTACGACGCGGGCGCGGGGCTGCAGAGCGTGGGCACGCTGAGCGCGGCCTCCACGGGCAACGCGCTTGCCTCGTGGGACTACCTGTCGGAGGGGCTCGCGGGCAAGCGGGTCGGGCTGTTCGCGGGGCTGGGGGGCGGGCCGCCCGCCACGACGCCCGCGCGCTACGACTACCTGAGCACGGACCTGAACGTGATCCCGGAGCCGGGCAGCGCGGTGCTGCTGGTTGCCGCAGCCCTGCCGCTTATGGGGCTGGCGCGGCGGCGCTGGCGGCGGGCGTGAGGCCGGGCCTGATCCGCTACACGGGCGCGTGTGCCACGGGGGCAGCGCTTCCCTTCTGTTGAACTTCCGGGCCAAAGTAGACCTGGGCACGGCCCACGACGCTTACGAGGCATGGAGCCCGAGCGTGCACGATGACCTGGTTCTGGCTGTGGCGCGGGCGTGTTGGCACGGCGAGAACCCGCCGCCCAGCCGCGGCGTCACACAATCCAAAACGCGTTTGGACACCCCGCCCGACAGGAACGGATAACCTGATATGAGCGAGACAGCAGATCCTATCGCGGGACTCACCACCAAGAGCCTTGCCGAACTGGAGCGGGAGATGGCCCGCGACCATGCCCGGCTGGAGGCGGCGCTGTGCGGGTTCACCGCCGCGGAGGGATCCTTCGCGCGGATGACGGGCCCCGCCCGGTTTGTGACGAACGAGGCGCACCAGGCGAGCTTCCAGGAGCACGCCGGCATCCTGGACGCCCCGGAGGCGCAGGCGCTTTGGGTGGCCGGCTTGGTGCACGCGCGGGCACGGCGGCTAGCGGCGCGGACCCAGGAGGAGCGGGCGCAACCCAAGCTCACGGACGCGGCGCTGGCGAGCGCGGCCGCCAGGCGCGAGTTCGTCAAGGAGGACTGCGAGAGCCTGCCGCTGGGCGAGGTGCGGGATGCCGTTCGCCTGGCCGTGGCCGAAGGGGACAGGGCGGCGTTGTGGCTGTACCTGCGCTACCTGCCCCGGCGTTTCGGGAACCTGCGGCCCGCCGACAGAGGGGCGGAGGCGGAGCGCCAGGAGCTGGACTCGCTGCTGAAGCAGGCGGCGAAGGCGCTCACGGACGGGAAGGCGGGCGTGGTGCACGAGAAAGCCAGGAAGCTGCTGGCGCGCGCGCAGGAGGCTCGGGAGCGGGCGGGCAAGCGGCAGCGGGCGGCGGAGGCGGAGCGCCTGCGGGCCAGCGGCCGGTACGAGAGGTGAGGCGCGGGGCCGACAAAGACAACCTTGCCTCGTCCCGACTTGGGGACGCCGACCCCCGCGTGGAGTCCACCAGGAGCGCGCCGGTGTGCTCTTGGTCGGCACGGGATGTTGCCCATGGGCAACAAAAAGTTGAGCACGATAATGTGCTTTTCCAGCAGCAACATTGATGACCGCTGCTACCCGGTCGGCAGGGGAACCGCGGCTTCCTTGAACAGGCGTAGCATCTCCATGCTGGTTGGCACCTTCATCAGCACCGCCCGCATCACCGTCGTTTCCGGCAAGTTCAAGTTCGCCGGGTACTAGCCCTGGTCACCCAGATACAGGTGCTTCGGCTACATCTCACTATGGAAGCGGTGAGCACCAGGATTCCCTTCAATATGGCACTCCCAGCTAAGTACGATCGCGATCGTTGCCGATGTGTTGGGCGCGGAGTAGAAGAATATGGCGGGCCGAATGAGGTGACGACGTTTATCTCTTCTCTTTGGCAGTAGCTTCCTTTAGACGATAGGCAAGGAACGCCAAGAGCGTATAGTTGTTCTTCAACCGGCTGAAGAACAGGAACTGTCGTCGGAAGATGAGCGCCATCCAGATCACGAGCAGAGCGCAGGAGGCAGTACCAATCCACGATAGCTCCACCATGTCCGACGGCGAGCTGCTGAGGCGGACAACAGCCCCACCGCTAACGGCACAGGAGACCAAAGTCCCGAACAGGAAGAACATCGCCACCATGCCTGCCTTGGCAAACCCCTCGCGAGCCAGGTAAACAGCCCGGTCGGAGAAACCGCCGGAAACGGCCACGTACCCCTCGGCCAACTGGTACATCTCGAGCGTGTTCAGGAAGCAGCCGTCCGTCAGATTTATGCCATAGAAGGCGCGGAGCTCTTCCTCAGTGCGGGCCAGCACCGGCTTGCTCAGCCGGTTCTTCTCGTCCGTGAACCAGACCCTCCGCTTCACCTTGAGCCAGGATGCGATGGCGTGGGATACCTGGCCTAGGAAGTAAGCGATCACGGTGGCGATGACTGGGTTGTGGGCAAGCCTCTCTAGGTACAGCACATGGCTACGCAAAAAGGTCGCCTCAATCAGCGATATGGCAAAGAGTACGACGAAACCTGGCAGGATGTAACCCAGGATGTCGTAGATCGTTACGCTGATCTTCTCGAAGTTCATATATTACTGCTTTAGGACTAAGATGTACCGGTTCTGGTCAAAAGACTTTGATTTTTCGCACTATTACAACGGCAGGCTCGCTACATGCCACCGGCACTCCACCTCTGCGATTATCAGCATTACCGGCGGGTGGCCGTCCTGTGCGATCTCCTCCTTAAGCCAGCCGAACAGCATCCGGTCATCGTCGCTGCAAGCGGAGCTGAAACCGGGCGGGTGGCTGTGCCACTCGCCAACGTACTCGAGCCTGCCGGCGGTAAGGCCGCTGATCCGCCCGACTTCCTCCCGGAGGCCCACATGGCCGCGGATGTACAGCGTCGGGTGCTCGATGCTATCTGGCGGCAAGGGAAGGGCATCCGCCACGTAAACGATCCTCCTCTCCATATCGAACGAGCCGATTAGCACGCCGCCGGTCTCATTCGGTAGCCGCTCCCGACGCTGGCTCCGGACTTTATGCAGGAAGTGTTCGTCAGTGCAGAGCGTCCATTCTCCGATCCGCTCCTCCACGACAGGCGCGGGTGGAATCGTAACGAGCCGCACTGAAAGATCAGGGCTGTCTGTCCGCCAAACCCGGATGACTGCAGTGTCTGGTTCTGCCTCTACCCTGCGCAAAGCGCGACTGCCAATAGCCGCGTGGAGCGCCACCTGCTCTTGCGACAACGTCTGGCTTGTGTCGCGGCACGAGCGGCCATACCGCAGGCGACCCTCGCTGAAATGTAAATGGCTAGTCAGGTCGGGTTCCGATACGACGGCTCGGTAGTACTGCATCTCCAACGCGTCCAAGTGGTACTGCCGCCCCGCATCCTCTGCCAGCAGTACCAAATCAGTACCAGTAGGATTGAGAAACAGGGAGATACGCCTGGCAGTGGCGGCGTCACGGTCGCGTGCCAAGTGCCGAGCCACGGCGACCGACGCAGACATGTCCAGCACTATCTCTGCCTCTCGAATAGCGGCGTCGAGTGCTTGTGCCTGATCCTGCGGATCGAGAACGTCCGCTACCAAGGGTAACACGACAGGCGGCCCGTCTACAGTTTGGTTGGCCTGAGCGGCAAGGGAAATGACCTTGGGGTGCCCGATGTACATGCCATGCAGTTCGTGACGGGCGAGGTTGTGCGGCAGAAGGTGATCATTGTCGACGATCGTCCATTCCGCGAACCCAGACCGCAGGAGGTTATCGAAAACCTGGGACCCTAACGCGCCCATGCCAACGGCTACGACCTTCCCGCCGAATCGCTTCGACTGCCCGTTGTACTGCGCGGCAGATGCCCTCGAAAGGTGATAGTAAGGCAGTAACAGCTGAAGCCGAACGTCCTCACCTTGGCTCGACGTGTCTGCCTCAAACATCAACCCCCAGCTTTCCTCGTACTTCCCAAGTACCCCGACCGCTTCCCCAACCTCGCCCAACGATCGGTCTGCGAAAAATGCCCATGTTTCCACGGCCTCGATAGGTCCAGCATCTGTCCGCCGCTTGAGGATCGCGACCACGAAGATCGGCCGGGTGTCCAGCATCGCCCGGTCGCCGTCCCAGGAGCGCAGGCGGTAGCGCAGGTAAGAGCATAGATCGAACCCAGCTCTCTCTAGAAAGGCGTGCAACTCCTGGATGTTGGCGGGTTGCCAGCGTATTACTCCGTGTGTCATAGGGGCGTCGACGCTAATAGGAATGGCTGTGAAAGCGTGAGCGTCCTTGCCACCGGGCCGGGTATTCTCCCGCCTGGCGATAATCACCTGTAGCTCCGCTCCCTCGCGCACTGGAGCAATTGCATAGCAGAAGAGGGGCTCTGGTTTGCTGCCTTCTGCGAAGAGATCTGCGGGCAGGATGATCTTGGTCTCCACCCCGCTTAGCAGTGGCTCCAGTGGCTGGTCTTCCTGATGGAGCACCCCTTCTGCCGTTAACGCCAGCCAGGTGCGGATGCTCTCCACAAACTTGGACGCCGTCCACCGCAGCCGGACCTCCGAGTACGGCTGGTCGGAGAGGCACAGGCTCTTGGGTCGCTCCCAGGGGATTATGTTGAGATGCGGAACCTCGGGAAAGTCTCTGCGCAGTGCCAGTGCCTCGGGGGGAAACCGGTCGTCCTCGCGGAAGACGGCGGCGATATGCTCGACCCGCTGGATGCCGTGAACCGGCCGCTGGCTTAGCGAGACATCGACGTCGAAGATGATGATTTCCCGGTATACCTCGCCCTCCTTCGCTACTACACGGCACCCTGCTGGTTTGACGAACGGGTAGGGTGCGTCGGAGAAGAGAAGTTGCGCGAGGGCCTGCGCCTTTGGGATACACAGACCTTCAGGAGTAACCGGGTCGCCGGCAAGATCCTCGTAATCGGCATTGCTCATAGCTCGGCTGCTCCTGCGCGCGGCGCAGTGCTGCCGATAATTCCGGCACTGGCGGTACTGGAAGATCGCTTCTTCAAGGTCGCTCCGGAGCCGGTGATCTCGAAGACCATCTCCTCTGGCTTAGTGGTGGTCGGGTACGCCATGGTGACCTTGTATTCGCCGGAGATGGCATCTGCCCGCTCCTCGTAGTAGGCGGCCGCCTGGGGGTGAGGAGGCTGGTCGTCGCTGTCATCCGAGGGGATGGGCTTGCTCGTGGAGACTAAGTACCCTCTGGTGCCACCCTGCCGGTAGAGCCAGTCCACCCTCTCCGGCGGCACGGTCTTGTTTTTGCCCTTATCATCCTTGTTGAGCGACCGGTAGCTGCTGTGGTGCGGCACGTTGTTGATGTCCCAGGCAAGTCGCTCCGGTCGCTTCTTCACGTCGCGCGTCATCCGGACGATCGATTCGATGACGTCACTGTCCACATCAGCGCTCAGGATCAGCCGGGTTTCCGTTCCACCCTCCAGGAAGGTCGCCTGCAGGAAGATGGCGTCGTTATTGCGGTCGAGGATTCCGCCGTTGTCAAGGCGTGAAGCGAACGGGGAGTGGATGAAGAACTCCACCCCTTGCTCCTCCTTAGTCCAACCCGGCACTAGTTGTCCGGCGTCGGTAATGAGGTGGCGCACCTCATCGAGGGTCATTCGTTGCTCCTTGAGCCAGGCTTCGAGCATCTCCGGACGGGAGAAGACGCGGATGCCACGCTTCTTCTTGAGCCGGTAGCGAGCCTCCTCCTGAATGGCGATGGTGTCCTCCGTGTCGCACTTATCCTCCAAGATGACCGCAGCGGGTACCCACAGGGTGTCGATTTTTACCCTTCCGCTCCCTTGGAGTTCGCTATCGTGCTGGAAGTAGAAGAACGTGCTCGCGCCGTGGATGTGGTCGTCGTCGAGGTGGGTGATGGTTACTACGTCGTAGTTCAGGCGTTGCGCGGCCAGAAGGTCGTCTTTGAGCACCTGCGCAAGGTTTATGCGTTTGTCGCTCGGGTCATTGGGATTGCGGCGGTGGCAGTAGTCGAAGAGGAGCTTCTCGCCGCCGGCAAGATCGATCCGGCAGCAGTCGGCGTTGTCAATGGGAAAGAAAGTTACTTTGTGCATTGTCTTACTCCACACTGTTATCTGGTTATACTCGTTCATTAAACACAATAAACCTGAAAGTAAAAAAAGGGCTTACCTTGGAACAAGGTACTCGAACTCAATACCTCCTGTCGCTGCCACGCGCTCGCGCCGGAGCACGTAGCCCTGCTCCCACAGAGCCTTGAGCTTATTGCTCGCGTTCGGTACATTCAAGCCGAGCACTGTTGCCGCCTCGCTCGTTGTTGTGCCTGACCGGTCAGCCACGAAGTCAAAGAGCGCTCGCAACCCTTCCGACGGTGCCGGGCCCAGCAGGCGACGGCCACGACTGTACCAGACGAGGAGCGGCTGCTCTTTCTTGTTGGCCGCCGCGTCCCAGTTGTCGAGCAGATCAGCGTCCTCAACCTCCACCAAGCAGAAGCCCTTCTTCCCACGGAAACGCTTCGCCAGTTCCGCCACGCTCTCGCGAGGAAAGGATGCATCCGTGCGTCTGACGCCCGCGAGCGAGATGCGAAACAAGGCGACCTCCGGGTTCGCATCTACGATGGCAAGGAGGCGATCGAACACCTCTCGCCCTTCGGTTCGGCCCCACCCATCGTCGCGGTCCATGCTCTCGCGCAAGCGGATTGTCGCTGTACTCTGCTTCATGAATAGTATTAAACCAGATATTCCTTTCAACTGTCAAGTTGAAATTCAAAGGCGATGTGGGTTCCGTGGAGCAAAGGCAGGTCGGTCTGGTAGTAAGCCATATCCCGACGGCGGTACACTCCGCCGCCAGGGACCAAGTGCAGGCTGGAAGTCGGCAAACGGAGGAACAGCTTTGCCCGGTACTTCAGGGCGTTTTCAGCACATCGATGGAGACCGCACCCACACTCTGCGCCATCGCGGGAAATACCAGTGTTGAACATATGGACGATGAGTTCCGGGTCAGACAGAAGCTCTAGCGGGGTATCCTGCAGTGCAGGCCGGATCGTGGCTAGGATACCGCGCCCGCTGTCAGATACCGCCACCAGCACCCTTCCTCCCCTCGGGTAGACCTGCAGGGCGGCATAGCCGTCCACTTCCGTTTCGCTGTGCACGAAAATGTTATCGATCAGTTCCGCAAACACCGTATACGCGGCATGGCCAAGCGTCGATATGTCAGTTCGCCCTCGGCAGGCACCCTCAAGGGCATGCTCTAAACGTTGGGGTATACTGCGGTCCTGCTCCAATGGGGAAATCGGCAGGAACTCTACCACGGAAGGATTCGATCCCTTGTAAGTTGACTCGGCGGGCGGGTCAGGTATGGTCTTGATCGATGGATGGAGGAGGTCGAAGAAGCCAAGACGGTTTAGGTAACCCATGACGCCATCCTCTCCCTCGACAAACTCGAGAGTGACCTGCCGCCCGCGATGTGCCAGTTGGTTTGCGAGCGACAGAAGGCGCGTTCCCGCGTCGATCATCACCTTACAGCCCACTGGCAACAGGAACAAGGCTGAATCATACGCGATAGCGTGCGGTTCACCAGCTCGGAGTAATGCCCGCTCCATCGCGTCAGCCCGGACCCAGTTTTCTGGAAGTTCCAGTCGGAACGTAGCCATGGTGATCTACTAATTTCCCACAGGTGACTAAAGCTTAGACGGTGTTATGAACTCGGTTTTTTGCATTTTGTCACAACGACGCAGAAAAGGCAGAAAACAGCGTTGCGCGAAACGATTTCTGCTGTTCCGATTCGTTAAATGACAAGATAATCAGCGTCGCGTAAGCGTAGAGCGTAGAACCAGAATTGTACAGCTGCTCAGCCTAGCGATCAGGATAAAAGAAAATGCTAGCTGCTAACAGCAGATGAGGCAGAAAAGTTCATAACACCCTCTAAAGCTTAAGGACGGCTACATTTACCTCCGTTACCCGGTCGGCAAAGTAACCGCGGCTTCCTCGAACAGGCGGAGCACCTCCGCGCTCGTCCGCACCTTCTTCGCCTGCTCCCGAATCTCCCTGTCTTGCAGGTTCAGGCGGCGGATGTCGTCGCCGTCCAGGATGATGGATTCGATGCGCCCGAAGCTGTCCCCGTGCAGCTCGGCGTACTGCGCGAGCCCCACCAGCTTATCGGCGGCGTCGCCGAGGTTTGGGTTGTGCGGGTCGATGATGTCGACAACCGGCCCCTCTCTACCCTCGCGCAGGATGAGGAAGTCAACGTACACGGGTTTCGCCCGCCCGTCCGCCCCACCCACCCGGTAGGGGATCGTTAGGGCCCAGGACTTGCGCGGGTTGATCCGCAGCCAGCCGAGTAGGTCGCCCCGCTTCAGCTCCGCCTTTATTACCGGCGTTTCCCACCTGTTCAGGTTCGCCGGGTACTGTCCTTGGTCATTCACGTACAGGTGCTTCGGCCACATCTCCCCCTCGATCTTCGCCTCGATCACCTCGGGGTAGACGAGCGACTCTACCTCCGGCTCACTCGCGAGCCCCTGGATCTCCGCGTACGCCTGCCGCTTGGTTTCCGTGAGGTTCCGGATGCCCTCCCGGTACAGTGTGAACCACGTTCGTGCCTGCTGCTTCGCTGCGGCGTCCAGGTCGCGCTTCAAATCGGGGGTGGCCAGGGCGACGAGTTCGAGCTTGGCGCGGCTCGGGGCCACCTTCCCGGTTTCGATGCGCCGGCGCCACCACTCCTTATGGAGCCCCTCACCGATCTTGCGACCCGCCGTCTCGAACAGGTCGGTCACGTTCTCGGGCGAGACGGGGATCTGCCGTGCCTCGCCCCCTTCGGGTGCCTCGTCACCGTAGAGGTAGGAGACGAGCCGAATATCTAACGTGTCGCGCTCCTCCACGATCGCTCTAAAGGACGGCGTGTTCTGCACCCGCGCGAACGCCGCGTCGATGGCGGCCACCAGCAGCTCCGTCGCTCTCTCCGGCGCTTCTGCCAAGAGCCCGTCCCGGGACAGGTGCCGGCCGAGCTTCATGAGCCGCCGGGTTTCGTTCGCCGATGGGGCGCGCGGCACGCTGTACGACGGAAGCGCCGCGAGGGCGGAGAACAGGGTGTCGGTGCCCGCTGCCCGGGTGAGGGTGGCCGCCGCCTCGGTTCGCACCTCGGTCGGCGGGACCAGGTCCGAACCGGGATCGGTCAGCTTCTCGATGACACGCTTCAGTCCTACCGCGTCGTAGTGGGGGAGGTAGAGGGCGACGGTGTTCAGGTGCTCATCGGCGTCGATGCGCCGGGCCAGGGGGGTGCGCACCATGCGTCCCACGAGCTGGGCGATGTGGGTGGCATCCGCCGCCGTGCGGAAAGACATCATGACCTCGGCGCGGGGGCAGTCCCAGCCGGTCGTCAGGCTCGACTTGAAGAACACGATCTGCACATCCGGGTCGGCGTGGATCTCAGAGGGAGGCAGGTGGCGCAGCCGCCTACCGGTGATCTCCAGGTCGGCTCGGTCCTGGAAGGCGTGGGCGAGGGCTTTCTCGGGCAGCTTCCCGGCTTCCGCCTCGATAACGGAGAGGGCGAGGGCGAGGTTGGTCTTGGACACCCCATCGCCGCTCGCGTCCTCCACCTGCACCGTGAGTATCGGGTCAATGGTCGATTCATGCTGCGCAGTGCAGTAGGTGGCCCAGTGACGCTTGTAGGACTGCCAGGACTTCACCGCTTCCCGCAGCAGCGTCATGTCGGACGGCTGCTGCTCGGAAGGGTGGACGAACTGGATGGCATCCTTGATGAGCCCGGACGATCGAACGTCCGCTGGATCGATGGTGACTGCGCGGGTGGTGCGGGAGCTGCTGCGCTGCGCTGACTGCAGCAGGTCGGTGAAGCGCTGCGGCGTGGCCGAGATGCCGACGATGAGCGGGATCGGGGGAATCTCCTCCGGGAAGCCAAAGATGAACTTCTGGATGATGGAGTTTGCCTCGTTCCGGTCTCGCGCCGACTGCATACCCCGGTGCGCCTCGTCGATGATGACGTAGAAGGAACCTGGCCGCTCCCGCACCGTGTTCGCAATGGTTTCCCAGAGCGTCCACGTCCGCCGGTCACCAGGAGCGACGAGTAGGCTATTTTTGCCGAGCTTCTGGGTGTTGAGGAAGTAGACTCTGCCGGACCCGAGCTGCTCCTGGTCAAAGTCCGTGTCGAGTGAGATGAGGGCAGCGGGGGTGAGGACGGTGGAGAAGGCGAGCATCTTGTCCCGGGTCTGGAGGTTCAGTTCTGGCTGGTCGGTGATCCACAGGAACGTTGCGTTGGGGTCGGCGGGCGCTTCGTCGTCCCCCTGCAGGATCTGCTCGATCGCCGCGATGAGCATCACCGTCTTGCCGGAACCGGTGGGGGAAGCGAGGGAGACTGCCTGCAGCTCTCCGTCGCGGGCATCCCGCGCGGCCTTGCGAAGCCGCTTCACGAATTCGTCAACACCCGCTTCCTGGAACTCTTTGAGCAGGATGTTCATCGGCGACCCCCCGCCGTAGCATCACCGCCCACGCGAAACGACCGCAGGTAGTCGCGGTAGAGCATCCGGGTGGTGATTCGTGAGGGCAAGGCGGCGCGCATCTCGGCGTACGCTTCCTCGGAGTCGGTCACCAGGAAGACATGGGTAACATCGGGACGTGCATCGAGGGCTGCCAGGAACGGCTGGAAGCGTGACTCCCGGAACAGCACACCGTACCGTGACGCTTCCGGCAGCGAGTACCCAGTACTACTTTTTGCGGTATCCGCTTCCCAAGGTCCCACGGCCCCGGACATCAGCCAGAGCAGCGGAGCGATCGCTTCGAACTGGTGCCCCAGGTCAACGTGGTCAGGGTCGAGGTAGTTGAGCCGAAAGAAGGTGACGTTCTCCTCAAACCCGTCCGACAGGGAACGTCCCCCAATGTAGCTGCCCGGCACCGGTGTCCCGTCCGGACGTTGCCCGGTCACGACCGCCTCACACCGGGGACACGTCACCCGCTGGAAGATGCCGTGCTGCTCGAACTCCGGGTTGCCCTTGTAGTGTCCCTGACCATGTAATAATTTAGTCTGCTCCTCACTCACCTCGTTGTTGGTGACGAGGATGCAGCGCCGCTGCCCACCATCCTCCGCGTTCATGAGGCAGGTGGCGTGAAACGTCGTGCCTGAGCCGGCGAAGAAGTCCACGATGAGCGCGTCGGGACGGTTCCTGACCACTGCCGCGAGAGCGTCCCTGACGGCATACACCGATTTCGGGAAGGCGAAGGCGCCACGCTGGCCTAACAGGGAATTCACTACGTTGGTCCCGTGCACGCCGGCATCGTACGACTTCTCCCACCAAACGGTCTTGTGCCGTCGGAAGTTCTTTTTAAGCTTTCTATGGTTGAGCGTCCAGCTCTCGGTCTTCTTGTTAAAGGATCCGACGACGATCTGCCCCGCATCGATGTAGGACTGCATCGTCTCGCGGGAATACCGCCAAACCCGTTCGTGACCTTCGTTATCGATAGGATAAACCGTAAGAAGAGAACCATCTCTGGTAATCGAATACGGATCGCCGACCGCGAGGGCGGGGCCGACTCCGATGACTTTCCGCTTCTCCTCATCAACCAGAATAGCGTAGAACTGGTTCGGCCGTTGCGTGCGGTAACTGGACTCCTGACCACGCCGGCGTAGGAACCAGTCCTCGTACTCGGAAGAGGCAGATGCCACCGGTACGGCACCATCCTCGTCGGCGGCGTTTTCCGCATCATTTAGGAGGCGGATCAGCAGCTGTCGGTCTTCCCGGCTGAACTCTCTGTTTTTCCGAATGTCGCTCTCGCTTAGTCCCGCTACCTGCAAGAGCGTCGAGACCAGCGATCCACCAGGGTCATCATCGTCACCCGTCGCTACACGTGGCGAGATGACGTCGCCGCCCAGGTTAGGCACGATGAAGAATATCTGCTCGTCAACGCGGCCGAAGTTCTGCTTGAAAGTGCCCTTCGGATTGATGACGGAAGTGATCGTGTAGCGGAGGTACTCAGGGAATATACTCTCTAGCAACATCCCTAAGTGGTGTACCTCGTGTTCATCAATGGTGACGATCAGGACCCCATCGGCACGCAGCAGTCGCTTCGCCAGCTTGAGGCGCTTCTCCATGAACGATAGCCACTTGCTGTGGCGCCACGCATCGGAGTCATCAATGTAATCGTTGTTGTACGTCCAGTCGCGTGCCCCTGTATTGTACGGTGGGTCCAGGTACAGGCAGTCCACCTGCCCCTCGTACAGGTGGAGGAGCAGCTGCACCGCGTGGTAGTTCTCGGCGTTGATCACCGCGTGGTGTGGCCGCTCCGGCCCACCTCGCTCTACGCTGCCTACCTTCTCCAAGCCCGGGAATATCGGCTCGCCAAACCGCTGCAGGGCGATGAGCTCTGCAACCGGCACGGACTGCGCCTCCCCACCGTTCACCGGTTTGAGCGTTGCCACTCCGTCCGCTAGTGCCGTCACCCGGAACGTGTGCCGGGCGGACAGCCGTTCCCGCCGCACCACCAGGGACCCCACGCCGACCGGCATCCCCGGTAGCGCAGTCACCTCGGGGATGTGGTCTTCGTACACCAGGCCAAACCGCGTCCGCTTCTTCAACTCCGCCACTGCGGATGCCAGCTCGCGCTTCAGCTGCGTGTCGGCCACTTGCTGTACCAGGTCGTCAATCTTGGCCATCGTTATCTCGTTTGAGGTTCTCTGGTAACTATATCTTATGTGTAGGCTATATTGCTTCGAAGCGCAACGCCCCTACTCGGTACCTGCGGTCTCAACGGTGGCCAGCTGGCACAGACCTTTTTCCGGCACCGGCTGAGGATTATCCTGCCTCGTGGGAATTACCAACGTTCCCTGCTGCTCTGAGAGAATAACGTTAGACGCTTGCATCTACTGCATGAAAAGCGGTCTGGGAAGAGCGCGTTCCTCCATTAGCGTACCCACCACTGAGAACAGCCCCAGGCTCTCGCCGGCCTGCTGGCGGCCAGCGCACCACGCGCCGCATTCATTCCGGCACCCGATTCCACCTACTCCAGCCGTATCTGTTCCGTTTGCGCTCAACTCAACCCAGAGGCCTTCACCAGCTCCACCAGTTCGATGGTCTGGCGCTTGCTCTTGCCCGTCATGTTGCGGATGATCGCCCGGGCTGGTATGAGCAGGACGGGTTCGGGCGGCAGGATCTCGATGATCTGACTGTAGTGGGTCCGCCGCGCACTTCTGGGCCGGACTAGGTCACCTACGGTGAAAGCGGCTAAGGCAGTTTGCTGCTGCTCAGTCCACTTTTCTCGATACCAGCGGGCCGTCTCTTCATCCAGCGCGTGTAGGTCACTGGCATCTGTTTCCTTTGCCCCGTACATCGTTGCCCCTGTTTGCCAGTTTATATCGGCCATTGCGCCTCGCCAAATAGATACATCGCTTCCTTCTACGATCAAACCGTAGTTTGCCGGATGCAGCAAGTGTCCTATCAGACTAATCAGATCGTCCCCTGGCTTCTCCGCCAACGGTTCCGGGGGACGCACGGCGACAACGGATCCAACCGGCCACGAAGGTTGTGTCGGATCTTGGAAGGAATCATTTTCTGGAGCACTCTCAGCTAATCGAGCGTAATATTGCTGCCGCAAAACCAACCTGCGTTTGGTCACCAGAGTGCCAGGAGAGAAGCGCTCGGACAACGCACGCTGCGTCGGGAGCCAATCCGGAGCGGCAGATATCTGGTTCCCACCGTGGAGGTCGGAATGACAATGCGCACACAGCGGCAGAATGTTGTACATGGTATTGTCGCCACCCTCGGATACAGGCTGGCGATGATGCGGCTGCAGATGCACTACCGTCCCGGCTCGCACCCTCGTCTGCCCCCAATGGTCGATTTCCGGGTACAGGTCACCTTCAGCGATACCGCACAGAGGGCAGCGGAAGCCGAAGGTAGCGCAGAGTGCGAGCCACTGCCAGGCGCTGAAGTGCTCGGTTAGGCCTACGTTCGATGCTCCCGTTTTATGTTTGTTTGCCAAGTTTTGAGCGCGGTTCCAGGCTTCAGCCCCGCGTCTTTGCGTCCAAATCCAACGCTGTTCTTCCTCGTGCTCAACCTCATCCGGCGGGCGCTGCTGCCGTGCTTCCCGCGCGGCTGCTCGGTTACCGCGCGCCTCCGTCTGCAGCGCGTCCTGCGCCTGCTGCAGTGCCCCGATCAACCAGCCGATTTTGCTCACCGGCAGCATGAATGCCGGACCGCTGCGCCAACTGCCGTCCTGCGCCTCGTAGTCCGGGTAGAACTGACGCAACAGCAGATGTTTGCGGGGTGAGTTTCTGGGCCTGCTCTCAATCTCCTGTAACACGGTGAGGTAGAGATCATTACGCAGTTTGGTCGCGGTACTGAAGATGTTACGCCGCCAACCAGTGGCTAGCTCAGAGTCTGGCAGACGGATGTTTTCGGTGGTGCCGTCGTCACAGGAAACAGATACCTCTCCCTGCTCTGGTCGCGGTTCGGAGCGTTGCCTTTCTCGGTCGCGTTCCAACCGTTCGCGTCGCAGCATCTCCTCGGCTGCGTGCCGGACGATATCCTCGACCGGCACGCCGAGCGTACGGGCCCGCGTATCCAGCGCCTGGAGGAGGTTGGGATCAACTCGGACCGTGATCGAGGACGCCGGTGGCGTCTCGGTTTTGCTGTCGCCCTTAAGGGGGCCGTTTCGGTGGCGGCTATCGATGCTGTCAGGGTGCTCCATGAGCGTTGTCCTCTCAGGGGTTCGCGTGCGACGATGAGAGCGATTCACTCCTCGCGCCCGCGTGCAACAGGAAATGCAGCTGGGCGAGCGGCGGTGTCGCCTCAACGTCGTGGCCCTTTACGACCGCGAAGTTTGTCCGGGGCCTATCCAACGCAGTGGCGTACCTCGCTGCCAGCCGTCCCGACGTACGGTACTATTCTCTCTCGTCGCTGATGTTTCCGCTTTTCCTGGCTGGGACGCAGGGGAAGGTGTCCCCATATCCCCAGGCCGGCACAGGGTACGAGGCCGTGGCGGGGGAGCGCACCGCAAAAACCTGCCCCCGGCGAGCGTGCGAGAGCAGGCTAAGATGTCGTGGCTGCGGTTATCAGGCAGCGGTATCTGTTTGGGCGAGGCGGCGGACTACCTCCAGCGCCCCTTTCTTGTACACGCACAGGCAGACGAGGCTCCCGTCCCGGTCCCACACCGCCCAGAAGCGCGAGTGCTTGTAGCGGGTGACGGTCACGGCAGGGGCTCCCGCGCTTTTTCCTCCTCTTGCCGGGCGAGCAGCTGCCCGTAGCCCAGCAGGTGCTTGCAGGGGTGGCGGCCCTGCCACCAGCGGTAGAACGGGCAGGAGCAGGTCTCGAAGAGGGTGTCGATCTCGTAGGTCTCGCCCGCCGGCGAGGTGATCTCCACCGTGTATTCGTCCAGGCGCTCTGCCCGGTAGCCGTCCTCGAAGAGGCGCAGCGCCCGCGCCTGCACGTTGGCGAGCAGCCGGGCGTCGTCCACAGTCATGGCGGTATCCTTTCCGTGCGATCACGGTAGCGTCTCACCGGCTGCCGGCGAGGAGCCGGGCGCGCAGCCGCTGGTGGGCGGGGGAGGGGCTGGTGGTGTCGATGAGCCTACCGGCCAGCGTCTCCAGTTCGAAGCGTCCCTCGACGCCGAGCCGCTGGGCGGCGTAGGTCACCGCGTTCATGAGGCCGTAGAGCGTCTCGGGCCGCGCCTCGCCGTACAGGGCGAAGCGGATGTGCTCCCGGGTCTCGCGGGTCAGGTCCCACTGCTCCGCCAGGGTGGTGATCGCTGTCTCCACGTCGGGGACGGGGGTGCGCACCGCGAGCGCCACCTGCTCAAGGAACCCGGCGGCGATGACAGCGGCTTCACGTACCGCCGCTTCCAGCATCTGGGCGAAGCGCGGCTCCGAGACGTGCAGGTGCCGCTGCCGCAGCAGGCTCTTGCCGCTGATGCGGCGGATGAGCCCGTTGGTGCAGACGAGGCGGAACACGAGCGCGTCCACGGTGACCGCCCGGAGCCCGACCTCGGAGTTAGCGAGGTGGATGCCCACCATCAAGCGGTCGCCGGGCAGCACGTCGCGGGAAAGGGTGGGGTCCACGAGCCGCAGGTGGAAAGACTCAGGGGTGAGCTGCACGAGGCTGATCCCGTAGCGCGTGCCGGAGAGCACGGGGGAGAGCGCCGCGAGGAGCTGCGCGTTATCGAGGCGACTGTAGCTCGGGGTGAGCACGCCGCGCACGCTCGCCCCCTTAGCGCGGATGAGCCAGTCCGGCTCCGGGTGGCTCTGCGTGTGTCTGCTGGTCGCTTCGCTGCGCAGCCAGTGGTTGACGTTGGCGTCCTGCAGGTGGGGAGGGCAGCGCTTGAGGTAGGCGGCGGGGAGTCCCAGCCGCTGGCAGAGCTGGCTGGTAGCCCAGGGGGTCAGGGCGAGGCCCCCGTCGTAGCCGTCGCTGGTGGCCTGGGGGAAGGTGAGGCGGCCCTGGTGCAGGGCGAGCGCGGCACAGGGGACGATCGCGTCCCACTTGTTGGCGTCATCCTGGGCGACCTGGTCGCGCACGTCGTCGAGCGTTCGGGTGCAGTGCATGGTGTCGGTCCTTTCCCACAGGGGGAGTGTCAAGGAGCAAGGCAGTCGGGTCGCCAAGCAGCCTTCGGGACCGAGCGTAGCAGGGGGTACGGTAAAGACCAAGCAGCGGTGCCGAACGGCACCAGGGTGCGACAGGTCGTAGTGTGGTTGGTAGGCAGCCGGTTAAGACTGTCATGCGTCCGCAGACATGCCGCTTCCTAGGGACAACCGTTCTCACCGTCATCACCAGGTTTTTCGGCTTGGCGTTGACATCACCGGTGCTCCCGAGGCAACGAACAAGAAGCGCCAGATCCGGATCGCGGCGGTGCCGAAGGGGCATTGTCAAACCAGAGAACTCATTGTATACTGTAACAGTCATGATAAATGTTACACTTTGCCGAAGCGGATGGAGGACGGGGGCATGGAAATAAGTGAGTTGAAGGCCGCACTGGTGCAGGAGGCTGCAGGCGCAGGCGAAGAACCGGGTGGGGCGGGAGAGCCAAGGCGCTCCCCGAACGCAGAATTGCAGGATCGCGTCATCCTGTTCCTGAGCAGGGAGGTCGTCACGTCCGTCAGCGGCCTGGCGCGCGACCTGCAAGCCAGCAGGCCATCGGTCAGCCGCGCGATCAACACGCTGCAAAGGGAGGGACTGGCAGCTAAGGACGGGAACCACTGGAGCCTAACCGCTGCCGGCAAGCAAGAGGCTGAGCGCATCCAGGGACAGTTACGCGAGCGGGCAGAGAGAGTGGCCGCCTCTGCCAGGAGATCACTTACGCAACAGGTCCGCCTTGCACAGGCAGTGCGTCTGGTCCCGTCACTTACACCGGCAAGCCAGTACTCCGACTTGGCTAGGAAGATCGTTGAGCCACCCGGCATGGCCCAGCTGATGAAGGCGGTCGATGCAGCCTCGCAACTTTCCACAGCCCTTAGGAGCGCCACCGCCCACGCGAGGAGCATAGAACCTGTGAGGGGTATCGCATTCGATAACTCTGCCTTGATGGGTAACCGTGCGGCAGGCTCCGAGGCGTTTCTCCGCAGCCGAGAGCAGTTGGACTCGCTCCTCGGGATGAGCCAGAAGAGCATGAACGCGTTCTTGAGCAGCCAGCTTGCGAGTGTAACGGCGATGCGGGGGGTCGAGAGTTTGTCTGCCCCGCTCGCTTCGCAGTTGAGTACCGCTAACTTAGGGATCAGCCGCATCATCGCCGATCTGGCGTCCATCAATGTGCAGCGTCCCCAGGCAGAAGCGATCGCCGGCATGGAAACGCTCCTGTCCAAGATCGGCGGGGTGGCACGCAGCTACGACGATTACTTCCGCGAGGCCCTCAAGCACATGCGTGGCTTTTCGGCGTATAGCTCGCACCCACGGCTCTGGGATGTAGCCCTGCCCACCTGGACGACTGCTACCCTGGTATCAGTGGCGACGGACACTCTCCGCGGAGGTCGGGACGGATCAAGGGCAGCCTCTACTCAGCACAGCAACATTGCGTTGGGTGAGCAGGCTGCCAGCATCGAAGACCGGCTGGGTTCGGCCCACCCACGGTTTGTTGCCATGTGGCGCGGCGCGTGGTTTGCTCTTGATTCCAGCAATCCAGACCGTGTTCGACAGGCGGCACATTCGGGCCGCGAGCTGTGGATGCAGATCCTGGCGCACTACGCGCCCGACGATGCGTTTACGCCAGAGGAGAACAAGCAGCACGGGAATGGAGGGGATATCACACGCAAGATGCGGGTCAAGAAGATTCTGGGCAGCAAATCGGCGACGGACTGGGTCGAAGCGATGACGAAAGCGACCGACGAGATGTACGCGCGTTTAGCTGCTGTCAGTCACGACCGCACGGAACAGCTCGGCGGCTCGGAGGAAGAAGCGAAAGCGATCCTGATGGTGCTGGGCGGCCTGCTCTTGTATGTAATTCCCTCGCCGGATTAGCGGGATGTGGCGCTCGCCCTCTCCAGCCGCGAGTTCTACACGATACTGTATCCGGCTCATCCAGCTTGCCTGACGGGAAGAGCTCGACCCGGCGAACAAGGGAACGATCGCCCCTGGCTTGCGCGGTGGCATACCCGAGCACCGCAGGTCAACCTGATACGAAAAAGCCGGGAAGTGGATACCTCCCGGCTGGGTTTTAGCGCAGCTGGTAGCGCTTCGCGTCTCGGTTGTAGGTGATGCGCTGCGAGAGACCCTCCAGGAGGATCAGGTTCTTGGGGCGGGCGATGGTGGCGGTGCAGACGCTCACCCCCGCCGTTTCCAAGACTTCCTTCACGCACTGCCAGAGGCTCTGCCAGGCGGCGTTCCGGTCTTGCCAGTCGGCGTCGAAGGGCTCGCCGCAGCAGAGCGTGACGGAGGCGGCCCGCAGCCTACAATAGTGGACCGCGTAGTCGGGGCCGACCTGCTGGCAGTGGACGGTCAGGTCCTCGACGTGCAGGCCCCCGCTCTGGGGGGAAGGCTCCGCCACCCGGAGCGCCAGCACGGGCCGTGTGGCGTCCACGACCTCCAACCAGGATTCTAACGTCGGGTAGCCGATGAACGGCGGGGCGACGATCGGTCTCGGGTCAGGCACGGGCGTCCTCCCTTCTGGGGTGCCCCTCGGTGAGGAGGGGGTTGTACTTGGGCAGCTCCCAGCAGCGGTCGAGGCGGTTGGCGCAGGCGACCACACAGCGGCCGTCCCGGCGCTGTCTCCAGAGGGCGGCTGCCTCCTCGAAGCAGTCCAGGGCAGGGCTCAGCCGCACGTAGCGACGGCCAGAGGGGAAGGGCAGGCACAGCGCGTACTTGCCGCCGATCTCCTTTGCCCGGCCCGCCGGCATTCGGTACTTGCTCGGGTCTTTTTTCCGCGAGCCGTCGGCGGGCTCCGTGGCCCGGGCGAAGTAGTCGCGGCGCTCTACCTCGATGGCCTCCCGGAAGCAGACACCCGCCAGCTCCCGGGCCTTGGCTTCGATGTCAGCAGGCCGGTTTCCCAGGGGTCTGGTAAGGTGCTGCCGGGGCATGGCTGAGCCGTCGCCGTAGCGGAAGTCGAAGCGGTGGTAAGCTGGTCCGAGCCGCTCGTAAGTGGCTGTGCCGTCGGTGCCGTCGGGGAAGGAGACGCTGCAGGCGTGGGTTTTCAGGAGCCGCCCCCGGGCGGCGGGTCGGGGCGCAGGCGTGTGCGCGAGGTAGTCGGGAAACACGAGGTGCCTCCACGTGGTTCAAGGTACGGGCGGCTCGGATGATCCCGCCCGTTCGTAGGCCAGTGTAGCAGGGGGTAGGGGGGCGACCAACCAGCGGTGCCGGGCGGCACCCGGGTGCGCCGGCGGCGGCGCTCCCGTTGGAGCTAGCCTGGCGGATCGTCGGGCATTGGGAACGCGTTTCCGGGGCTTTGCCCTCTTGTCCCCGCTTCCCGCATTGTGTAAAGTAGTCCCTTGAGCTGTCGAAAGCACCCTCATTTATTACCACCCGTAGCCGCTTTGACCCCATGCAGAAGATCACCCCGGAACACCTCGACTTCGCCCGCCGTAAGGCCCCCCACATCGTCCAGACAATCGAGGGGGCTAAAGCGGATGGCGACGTCGCCCCGCTGCGGCTGGAGGCCTTCGATGATGACCCGTTCCTGCTGTACACCTGCCTGTGGTACGCCTACAGTGAAGGCGTGACGGTGACCCTGAGCGTGCCCGAACGGTAGTTCCGCACCGGCCAGGGTTATCCAGTTCGGTGGGTCCTGAGTAGGGGTTCACGAACGCCGGTATGGAGTTGGTCTGGCGCCGTAGGCACATGGTTACTTCACCGGACTGAGCCTTCGATTCAAATTGAGAGAGAAAGCATCTCAATCTGATAGAATACAGCCTGGGAATTCCCCACAAGGAGTTGGCTACATGATCAGACCAGGGCTTCTGGTGGTTCTCTTGGTACTTTCACATCCACTATTCGCACAAACACTCCAAGCGCCAGACGTCCGCAAGGGGCAGTACGTGTATGTCATTCCTGGGTACTTCAACCCTCCGCTTATCGGGCGGTCAGGAATTCAGGAAATCCAGGCTAATGCTGAAAGTCTTAAGTACCCTACCTACACGGTAATCGTGCAGGCATTACCCACCAGGAGTAGGTTCTCAACGGATGAGGATGCACGTCGGGTCGTTACCGCGCTCCTCGGGGCCTGGGCTCGTGACTCTGATTTCAATCGGAGTTCTGCAATCTTTCTCATGAGCTACGGTCCGGGGGATCGTAAGTACCGGTTACTTCCGGCTCCAAAGCTTCGGACTGAGCGAGTTCTTGAGTATGGAGAACAAGGTGGGTTCACGCAGCCCTTCCTTTGGAACGCTGTAAAGAATGATCCCAAGACGGGGATTATCCACATGGCCAACGGATTCGATGCATTCGTTCGCCGCGAGCGGATTGATTCGCCCGGATTCACGGTTCTTACCTATCTTGGGAAAGCCGTCTTGGGTGGTTTAATTCTCTGGCTCCTGATATGGGCCTTCCGCAACCACAGTGGCAACAATTCATCGAGAAGTGGTAGCGGATCGACTGACAGCGGGCACTGGCATGGCGGAAGTGATAGCGGATCATCGAGTGGTAGTAGTAGTGGAAGCAGTGGTGGGGATGGCGGCTCATCCGGTGGATCGTGGTAACGCGGTCGCCGTAGCGTGTCTGATGGAGCGTGACCTTTGGTCTCGCTCTTTTTTCCTTCCGCCGTAAAACCACACTCCGGAAGGTTCCGGATGAAGTCACTGGCCGGTTGGGTACGACGGCCGGCACGACGTGCATCCTGGACCGAAACCCCAGGCGGGGGCCCGAGGAGGTTCATATCCTTTACGACCGCCTTACCGTAACGGTGAACTAGTACACACGATAAAAAAGAAGAGGACGGAAAGGTACCTTCCCGAACTGTACGGACGGCATGCAGGCATAGAGTTATTCTAGCAGGCGGACATTAACTGGCAGAAAGGCCATTCTGAGGATATCGTGAATCACCACAAAACGCGAAAGCCTCAAAAATGGCCCAAGACTATTCTACCGAAACTCTGACACAAAAGCTGCACGAACTGCACCTGCCGTTCGCCGAGTTCTTCGCCCGCGCCCTGGTGGCGCTGCTCGCGGGGCGCAAGATCAGCCTGCATCACGTGGCACAACTCATGCCCGGAGAGCAGAACCCGGAAGCCAATCGCCAGCAGATGCGCCGCTGCCTGGATCATGCGGGCATGTCGCCCGAGGCATGGACCCATGCCATCGCCGTCCTGCTGCCGCGAACCAAGTGGATCCTGGCGATAGATCGTACGGAATGGAAACGCGGAGATACCACGGTTAACCTGCTGGTATTGGCCGTCGTCACCCATGGCTGTGCGGTGCCGCTTCTCTGGACGGTGATGCCCCAGTGCGGCGCAAGCGATACGGCGGAGCGGATCGAGTTGCTGTCGCGGTTCGTCACGCGCTTTGGCAGGGAGCGCCTGCGCTTCCTTACCGCGGATCGGGAGTTCATCGGCTGGGAGTGGATCGGCTGGCTGCAGAAGCAGCAGATCCCCTTTCGCATCCGCATCAAAGCAGGCGAGTATCTGTCAGACCAGAAGGGGCAGGAGCGAAAGGCGCGGCAGTGGTTTGCGCGTGCCAATCGCTGCCGTTCCCAGAAGATGCAGTTGTGGGGATTGCCGGTCTACGTGGGCGGCAGGCACCTGCACGGCACGGAGTACTTGATCGTCATCAGCAACGAGAAAGGCGACTTGCTTGCCGATTACCGCCTGAGATGGAAGATAGAGACGCTGTTCCAGGCGCTCAAGGGGCGCGGCTTCGCTCTGGAGAGTTGCCGCCTGGAGAAGGAGCGGCGTCTGTCGGGCTGGTTCGGGTTCCTGGCACTGGGCCTGTGCTGGTGTCTGAAGATGGGGCGGTATCTGGATGAGACGGAGCCGCTGCCGGTAAAGAAGCACGGCCGGCGGGCCGTGAGCGTCTTCGCCCGCGGTCTGTGCTATCTGCAGGCGCTGCTTTGCTGCCTCGCCGGGCGACCAGACGCGGACGGGTTCCGGTGTGCTATCGGTCAGCTAGAGCCGCTGAAATGACTGATAAAGCAAGCGTCGTCCGTACAGTTACCTTCCCGTCCCGAACACCTGACACGACTCTCGTCTCAGCCACTATTTCACGCCAGCTTATCGTGGCGTTGTGATTACTCCATTTTATCTCTTCTGTAATCTGGAGCCATCAACCCTACGGTGACTAACGTCACCGTACTGACTGCGAAAATGTGCATCAGGGCTAATGTGATGTCTAGCTTTCCCTCCAGCAAGAGCCGAAGGAATGAGATACCAGCAAGGAGGGCGGTGGTACGTGGGACACCTACGATAATCTGTCCGATATAGCCACGTAGCGGTTTGCCACTCTTGGATTCGGCATACTTTCTGGCTTCAGATGCCATGCTAAGCATGTTCCAAGCTGTAAATAAAAAAAGCGCCGTAAACACTGCCGTGATAACCATGTCAAACTGCCTTTCTCAGGAAGTTGTTCTACTCCTCCATACTACATTCTACTGCTAAGACTCCTCCAAAACAGGGCTGTCCTTGCTCTGTTGCCCAAATCAACTTCTTCGCTGTCCTCTAGAGGCCTACCAGGGCGACCCATTTCTCCTGTTCACCTGCTAGAGCATGCCTTCAGCGAAGGAGTAACGGTGACGATAAGCGTGCCCGTACGGTAGCTCCGCACAGGTCCGGGAACGTAGCAGGGTCGGTACGAACTAACCTTCTACCCTCGTTCACTATACCTGGCCCTTCTGAACGAAAAGCTGCTGTAAGTTCTGGATGTGGGCTCCGGAAGCGTGCAGCTCGGTTCGAATAGCGTCCAGTAAACTCCACCAATTGAACAAAAACAGGTTAGCACGGCGAACAGGCCGGTTTTTTGTTGCTCAAAAACCGGCGATCTTTGGTGTTTCCTCAGGTTAGGACGGTTCGAGTCCAGTATCCACGACAGGCTGAACACTTGCCTTCCTGACGCTCTTGTTCCGTCTGCTCAGCACGTGCTGGACCAGCTCAAACACCTTCTCGCTAACGATCGGCTCCTGAGTCCCCGGAAGAACCGCTCCTCGGTACCGCACCTTGCCGCAGTAGTACGGGTTCGTCAGCATCCCCCACAGTGCTGATGGCCCGAGGGGCTTACCCGTACGAGATCGCAAACCAATACGATCTGCCTCCTTTTGAAGCCTGCGGATCGAGGTGTTGTAGGTGAGGGCGGCGTAGAACATCCGGCGAATGAGAGGCTTCATTACTCTGTCCACGGTACCCTCGGGGGTGTAGCCGAGCGGTGGACGGTTCGGGTGCTCTCCGGATGCTACTCTCTGGGAAACTACCTGCTGGGCGAGCTGCCCGGTGTACGCGTAGTACTCAGTGAGGGTCATTCCTACAGGGTAGAGGGTGTAGGAGTTACGAGCAACGAGCGGTGCTCGGAAGCACCTAAGGGCAATAGATTTTTCACGGTGAAGTCTTAGGATAGATGTTAGGCTGTTTTTAGAAACCTAAATCTATATTCCATGGATTCTCTACAAACAGTCCTTATTGCCTTGCTGTCAGGATTAGTTGGTGCATACATCGGACCCAAGGTAAACGAGAAAATTGAGCAGCGCCAATGGTTGAGGAATAATAAACTTCTAGTATTTGCAAAATTAACCCGCCATTTAACTCGTAGTATTCCCTTAACTGCAAATACACCTAAGGCAGAATATAAGAAAATTCTAATTGATATCGAAACGACAGGTGCTGAGGCTCAACTTCTAGTAAAAAACAAGAAGATAAGATCAGCCATTGGTCGCTATATTTCAACTATTTATAATATTGCTCGTCACGTTACTGGTGGTGATGGCAACACGGAAGTAAACAAGCGCTGGTATTCTGATCTAGAGAATAGAGTTACAAACTTTGAAAATGAAAGAGTGCATCTACTAACTTTGCTTGCTGACGATCTAATGAATACTTAGGACTGGTGTATTATGCTGCATCAGTTATTGCTCGCTGCCTTATGTAATTGACTCGTTAGACATGGTAGAGCTTTTTTAAGAGGAATTCCCAATGCCTAACTTGGCCGGATGAGGTAAGGTTTGGGCAAATCTCCTGATTTAAAGGGCATACTTGGGCATCTACCCGTAACTGGCAGCAATGCCCATGAATTTACCCACCCCCAACGCCGATGAGGTGGCAGAGTTTAAGTGTCTGTATCTCAAGCGATTCGGTATCGAGCTCACCGATGATGAGGCGCTCGACCAGGCAACCCGGCTTATCCAGTATGTGTTCCTCACCCAGTACGCACTGCCCCACCTCCAGGCAGAACAGGCGAAAACCAAGGAGGACGGGCTTTCGTAGTATTCCCACCTATCACTTCTCCACGAGGGGGCATCCTCGACGGGGAGAGGTACCATTTTGTGCCGAAGAACCAACCTCCCCATAGGGGAAGCGGCGAAAAAGACTTCCTAGACAAGCGGCCAGGTTGAGTTCCGCCGTCCCTGTGACTATACTGCCTCCTGAGGAGGGTGCAACGATGGATAATACCGTAGAGGCAGCCAGTCTGCGAGACGGGTACCTGGAGCTTCGTGACTGTGTCTTTGACACTTTTTCTGGAGATGCTCGCGTCAAGCTCGTCGTGCTGCGGTCTATTCTTGAGCGGTGGTGCTGCGGCACACCGTCTCTGGTCGACTTCTTGGTTGACCAATTCATTCGCAGTGTCGGTTACAACGAGGGTGACGTAGTGAGTGACATCCGTCCTGACGAGTGGCTGATGCAGCTCGGGATGCACGATGAGTATGATCGATTCGGAGTCTTCCGGCCTGAAGGTCCGCAATATGGCATCTTCGAGCGCGAGGGTGCTCGGTACTTTGAAGGGCAGGCCCTATTCTTCGGAGGGATGCTGCCTGGGGTGGCAGATCGCGAGGAGCGGAACCAACGTTGGCGGGATGAGTTCGCTAGTACGTACGGCGAGTCATTCTCGGTAGAGTGGTATCGGGAAGAGGGGCGACGGCGTCAAGCGGCGTACCTTGCGCGGGCAAAAGCCAGGTAGGGGTCGGCTATGTTAGTAGGGAATATTCCTGTGGTTCATATGAGTTCGGTGGCTACTACTGCCGGACTCATTTTTATATATCATTGCGAAAGGTGGCAGAGATTGTTCACTGCGTGTACCTTTTCTGAACGAAAAGCTGCTGCAAATTCTGGATGTGGGCTCCCGAAGCATACAGTTCGGTTCGAATAGCTTCCAGTATTTCCCACCAATTGAACAAAAACAGGTTAGCACGGCGAACAGGCCGGTTTTTTGTTGCCCCAAACCGGCGATCTTTGGTGTATTCTCAGGTTAGGACGGTTCGAGTCCAGTATCCACGGCAGGCTAAATAGCTGCTCTCCTGACGCTCTTGTTGCGCCTGCTCAGCACGTGCAGGACAAGCTCAAACACTTTCTCACTAACGATCGGCTCCTGGGTCCCCGGAAGAACCGCTCCTTGGTACCGCACCTTGCCGCAGTAGTACGGGTTCGTCAATATCCCCCACAGTGCTGATGGTCCGAGGGGCTTATCCGTACGAGATCGCAAGCCAATACGATCTGCCTGCCGCTGAAGCCTGCGGATCGAGGTGTTGTAGGTGAGGGCGGCGTAGAACATCCGGCGAATGAGTGGCGCAACCTCAGCATCCTTCATCCCTGCGAGGGTGTAGCCGAGCGGCGGGCGGTTCGGGTGCTCCCCGGATGCTACTCTCTGGGAGACTGCCTGCTGGGCGAGCTGGCCCAGTGTAGGTGTAGTACTCGGTGAGGTTCATGCCCACAGGGTAGGGGAGAGATGGAGTGTCGGCAACGAGCGGTGCGTGAAAGCACTAGGTCAATGCAACAAATTATGAGGGCAGTAGATATCTTTGCTATACTGCGGCCATATCTGTAGCTCTAGCTCCTGAAGCGTGCCCTCTTCGTTGACGGCTCCAACCTCTATGGCGGGGTAACTGACCTACTGAAGGCCGGTGAGTACTTCGACTTCGGGGTATTCTTGGCTCTGGTTGAACGTGACCTTCCGTTTGATCGGGTGATGTTCTACGGCACCTACATGCGTGAAGACCCGAGCCGACCGGCCGCAGACCAGCTCACTGTTCGGGCCCAGAAGATGTTCTTTGACAGTGCCAAGAACGTGGCGAAGGTCGTCTTCTACGAGGGGCACTTCTCGGGAGGTGGCAAGGAGAAGGGGGTGGACGTTCGGCTCGCTGTGGACATGGTGTTCGAGGCTACCCAGGGAAAATACCAGGAGGCAGCGATTATGACAGGGGATGCTGACTTGACGTACGCGGTGGAGAAGGTGCGGGGAATCGGCTTGCCGGTGCACCTCACCGCTTTCGGCCCCCGTTTCCCGTACGCGATCTCCTTCAAGGCTAATCGTCGGCTCGTGTATGATCTTAACAACTTCTTTGTGGACACGGTGCTCCCCGGCTACCGTAACCCGCCGCGCTACGTTCAGGTGCGGGATCTCACGAGAGAGCTACCCCTGCTTGATGTTGAGACACAAAAAAGACCCGGCGCATAACGCCGGGTACGTATAACTTGTATACCAAATAATCTAATTGCTTGTCAACAGGTTGTATCTTCGTAGTTGAATGCTCTTCTAATAGAGACCATAAAAACCCCACTATAAGCGTGAAGCATATGATACCTAAGGGGGCTTTAGCCCCCTTAGGTATCAGTGGTAGTTCAAAGCACTAGCAACGCTAGTGCTTTGAACAAATTATGTCAATAAGCAAAAATACTTGACAATTACGGGCATCTACCCGTAAGCGGCAGCAATGCCCATGAATTTACCCACCCCCAACGCCGCCGAGGTGGCAGAGTTTAAGTGTCTGTATCTCATGCGCTTCGGTATCGAGCTTACCGATGATGAGGCGCTTGACCAGGCAACCCGGCTCATCCAGTACGTGTTCCTCACTAAGTACGCACTGCCCCACCTCCAGGCAGATCAGGCGAAAGCCAAGGAGGACGGGCTTTCTTAGTCCGTATACTCTCACTGAGAGGACCTTTTAAGGAAGAGAGTTGACGCATTCTCTACGATCTGTATAATAACCGACGTTGATCCCCTCAGGACCAGGCCAGGCTTCCCTATGATACGGAAGGCTTGGCCTGGTTTACCACCAACTAACAAGCAATAGTGCTTTAAGCAAGGGTGGTAGCCTGAGGGAGAAATCAATGGAAACTATCTACAACAACGGCGAAGTCGCGGTATTTCTCAAGCACCATAACCTGAATGACTTAAGCGGTAAGAATAGCGTATCATGCGAGCTGACTATTGCTATTGTCTGGAATGATGATGAAACTTTTAAAGTATGGGATCAGACAGATCCCCAGGCCCTGAACTGGGAAGAGATTTACACGGTCGAAGAACTTAACGATATGACTGAAGGCTTCGGCGGACCTTCTCCTTTGCCTGCGCCCATCTGGCGGAATCCGCTATCAGAAAGTCAGTTCCCTACAGAACTGGCCAAACTGCACAAGGTAGCCCGAGGAATGGGCCTGCTGCTTCCCGAAGCACCACGCTTGATGAAATCCTTCGACATCCAGCGGGAAGATGGTACCGTCGCTAGGCGATGGGTCTCCCTTCGTAAGAATCACTTCTCTTGGAACGACCCACATCCCTATGCTAAAGCAGCCAGGTCACTGGTACCTGAATCTATTGTTGTGTACTGCAATATGCTGCTTGCACTTTGGAGGTAATAGAGAAAGTGCAAAAAACGATCAGATTTTTCGCTTTAGTGTGCCGCAGTCAATGTCTGACTGCGGCAACTTTTTTGTGTAGCACCGTGAAGCGTGGCAGGGGTTGTTCACTGTCTCTAGCCCTTCTGAACGAAAAGCTGTTGCAAATTCTGGATGTGGGCTCCTGAAGCGTACAACTCGTTTCGAATAGCTTCCAGTAAGCTCCACCAAGTTAGACAACCTAAGCCGTCATCGCCCTCTTTGGGGCTGTCAGAGCCAACTATCAGGCTCTTTTTTAGTTCGCAGACGCGTCCAAAGACGGGGTTTAGTTCGACGGCAAGGTTCCCTCCCGTGAGCACGTACCTGGCCCCGATGATACGGGTGATCAGGTTCTGCATCTCGACCGTGCCCCCCTCGAAGTACGCCTTGCCGTAGTGCAGCAGGGTGACGGCGTTCTCCACGTTCTCGAAAAGAGCGTCGCTCACCTCGTGGCCCACCTGCTGCTCCATCCGCGCCTGCATCAGCTCGGCACTCAAACGGCTCTTCTGCTCCCGGAACTCGGCATCCGTCAGCAGGTCGTCCAGCTTCAGGTCCAGGAGTTTGGCCATCTTCGCATCCAACGCCGAGATCGCCTGCGCCTGCAGCTGCTTGGCTTCTTCCTGCGCCTGCAGCTGCTCGCTCTTCCAGCGGCTGAGAGCTTTCTGCGTGAAAGCCAGAAACGCTTCCGGCACCGACAGGGCATCCAGGACGCGGGTGATCTGCTCGACGATCATCTCCTCGCGGATCACCTTGCGCGCGCAGCCCCCTTTGGCGTTGCTGCAGCTGTAGTAGGTGTAGAGCCGAAGCGAGCCGTCCGCCAGCCGCTTTTGCTTGGTCTCGCCGACCACGGCGCAGCCGCACCCCCCGCAGGTGACCAGGCCGGTGAAGGCGAAGGCGTGCCGCCGCTGGCGCCGCCCCTGGCGCTTGAGGAACTTCTGCACCCGGAAGAACTCCGAGAGCGTGAGCATCGGCTCGTGCGCCCCTTGGAAGGTCTCGCCGGCCCGCACGAAGTAGCCGGCGTAGAAGATGTTGCCCAGGATGTTGTAGAGCGAGGCGCGCGTGATCGGCGTGCCGCCGGTGCGCTTGTGCTTTTTGGTGGTGTAGCCCCAGTCCCGGATGATCGAGAGGACCCGGGGGATGCTGTGCCCCTCCGAGAGCACCATATCGAAGATCTGGCGGACCAATGGGAACCGCTCGGGGTCCTTCTCGATGATGCCGTCCACGTTGCGGTAGCCTTCGGGCGCCCTGTGGGGGAACCAGCCCTTGGCGACCTTGGAGTTGAGCCCGCGCACCACGGCTTTTTTGAGGTCCAGGATGTACTGGTTGGCCATGCCGTTCTCCACCGAGAGAAGCAGCACGTTGTCGCCGCAGCGGTGCACCTGGTGGGGGGTGTGGATCTCCTGGAGCGTGCCGGTCTGCAGCATCCAGGAGACGGTGCCGAAGTCCACCGGGTTGCGGAAGAGCCGGTTGACGTGCCAGCACAGGAGGGCGTCGGCCTGGCCGGCGTTGATGCGCGCGACGAGCTCGGCGAAGACGGGCCGCCCGCCCGGCGCTTTGGCGGAGCGGGCTTCGGTGAGTTCGCCGACAACCTGCAGGTTCCTCTGCTGTGCCAGGGTTCGCAGCTCATGGAGCTGGTCCTCAATGGACTGGGCCTGCTTGTCTTCGCTCTCGCTGCTCTTCCTGGCGTAGATAAGGTAGCGCATGGCGGGTGAGGAATACGTATTGGATCAGCCTCGTGCACTGGTCGAGGGCTTCTTCCTCGCTCAACTCTACACCAAAGCGGGAGCGGTACAAATCCCGGAACTCCTGGACCTCTTGCTGGTTGGGGGTGGGCAGCTGCATGGGTGCTCCCGGTTGGCTGGTTGAGTGATCTGGCATTCATCCTCTCATACCGGCAAAGCGTTGCCACCAGCCGTGCCCGGGTGCACGGGATCACGCAGGCTTCCCGCCCGCGGAGGTACGCTAGCGGCAACGATCCGTAAGCAGGAGGTCCATGGAGCCGCCACCCCGATCATCCTCGCCCGTGGGCGCTCCCCCGCAGGGGTGCCCGGTCCAGCACCGCCTCGAAGGGGTGATGCTGCACGTGCCCTGGTACTCGGTCCAGGGTGTCACCCGCCTGGCCCGGGATGCCGGTGTGTCTCACTCGGCGGTCAGCCGCCTGCTGGCGGGGGAGACGAGCCCCTCGTTCGCGCTGTTGTGGAAGCTGACCAAAGCGCTGGAGCAGCGGCTGGGCAGGAGGCTGGACCCGCGCGAGCTCGTCTCGCTGGACGGCTCGTATCCGACCCCCTCCACCTGCGCGCTGTGCGGCTGCGCCGGGTGCCTGCCGCCCCAGGCCTACACTGCCGACGACACCCTCAAGCCCGAGTGGCGGCACGTCCGGCCGGGCGAGTGGAGCAGCCCCCACGACCCGCCTCCCAAGCCGCAGGATTCACCCTCAAAACCTCATAAGCCGTAACTCCCGCCATGCCGACCACCCCCACGATACGTTCCACCGCTGCCCCGATGCCTGACAATACCGCCCTAAAGCGCCAGCTCCGGGAGCGGCTGCTCTCCCTCTCCTACCGCGCCTATCTGCAGGTGGTGACCCACCTGCTCGCTGCCCAGGGCTACAGCCGCGTGTGCCCCGCCGCACGCGTAGGCCGGAAAGGACCCAACCAGGGCCGCGGCTGGGACATCGAGGCCGAGCTGGAAACCGGTGTTTCCGGCAGGCTCCGTACCCTGGTCCAGGTCAAGCAGTTCGGTGCGCTGCCCGTGCAGCTGCGCTCCGTCGATGAGCTGCGCGGCGTGTGCCTGCGCTCGGGTGCCCACCAGGCGCTGCTCGTCACTGTCTCGACCTTCTCCCGCGTGGCCGAGCAGGCCGCCCGGGCGGAGCAGCGGATCGTGCCGGTGCGCCTGATCGGCGGGGACACCCTGCTCGACCTGCTGGTGGCTCAGGGCATCGGCGTGCAAAAAAGCCGCAGCGGGCGGGGGGAGCTGGACGAGCCCTACTTCGGGCGGCTCTCGGAGCGCTTCCCCCTCTCTGATCGCCGGCGAGGGAAAGGGCTAGTCACTCCCCGGCCGGTGCGGGGTGGCACCGCCAGGCCGCCATACTGCCGCTCGGTGAGCGTGCGCATCCGCGTGCATCGGTAGCATGCTACCCGTGAAGCCAGCGGACGTGCCCCGAGCCGTGACCTGCCGCCGGCAGGTGCTGCAGTGCTGCCAGGCGGCCCGCCTGCTCCGCCGCCAGCTCGGCCGCCTCTGCTGGGCGGACCTGTCGCCCGCCGACAGGCGAGAGCTCCGCCGCTCGCTCCGGGCGCTTTCGAGTGACATCGCGCTGGCGCATCTCATCACCGGGGGCGACGAGACGGCGAAGGCCGCCGCCCCGTGACAGGGGAACCGGCGGCCCTTCCCCGCCCACCCGGGTCCGGGGGCAGGTCGGTGCCGCACCCCCAGGCCGGTGAACCAGAAGAGCTTACCCGCTAACCTCGTGGCGGCGCAACGAGCGGTGCGCCGCCGCACCCCGCAAGAAGGACCATGAGCCAGAGCACCAACAACCAGCGTGTGACAGGGGAGGAGACCCACCCGTTCGTGATCGAGCGGCTGCGGCTGGAGGAGACCGCCGGGGGGTACTTCCGGCCCGGCGCGCGCGTGCTCCTCACCCCGGCGCTGCGCACCTCGGGGCTGTGGCAGGCGCTGCCCCCGGAGTCTTGCAAGGATCTGCTGCTGCTGCTTACCTTCGTCACCTCCAACGGCTGGTGCCGCCCGAGCCTGCCAGAGTTGTCCGCCGCGATGCGGGTGCCCGAGGCCGCGGTGCGCTCGCGCCTGGGGCGGCTGACGGGCAGCACGTGGCAGGGCAGGCCCCTGGTCACCGAGCTGCGGCGCGAGAGCGGCCTCATCGCCTACGTGCCCTCGCCGTTGGTCGTCGGCGTGCGGGAAGCGGCGGCCGATCCACCGAGCCAACAAGAAGGGCGCCGAGCGGCCGGCCGGGAGGCGGTATACGCCCACTCGCGGGCGGCGTACGCCCACCCCCGCGCCGAGGTGGAGCGGCTGATCGCCGAGCAGATGGGCTGGAAGGAGGAAGGGGACGGGCCGGAAGCGGTGGCGCGCCGGCGGCTCCTCGGTCTGGGGATCGCGCGGGAGGAGGCGGACCTGCTCCTGTCGCGCCACCCCCTGGAGCGCGTCGAGCGCCAGCTCTCGTGGCTGCCGTATCGCAGGGCCAAGAGCCCGGCGCGCTTCCTCCTGTCGGCCATCGAGAAGGACTACGAAGAGCCACCCGCCCTGCGCCTGGAGCGGGCCATGCAGGAACTGAACGGTGCAGGCAGCGATGTGCCCGCTGGTGGGGGCGGTTCACCTGCGGCGGATACGCCCGGGGATGACCTGCCGCCGCTGAGCGGCAGCGTGTAGCGAGGGGCCGATGCCAAAGGAACCCTCGCCGTTTGCCTGCAGCACGCCCGTGCCGAACGCGCTCTTGGACGAGCTGCTTCCCCAGCTCTCGGGCGCGGAGTGGAAGGTGCTCTGTGTGGTCGTGCGCCAGACCCTGGGCTGGTCGGTCGGCGGCGACCCGCGCCGGCGCAAGGAGAAAGACTGGATAACGCAAGCCCAGTTCAAGCAGAAGGCGGGGCTCGGGAGCGAAGCGATCAGCCGCGCCATCGAGGGGCTCGTCAAGAAGGGGGTGATCCAGGTGCTCGACGAGCGGGACCGGCCGCTTCCGACGCCGGCCGCGCGCCGGTCCTGTCGGGGCAGGCTCTACTTCCGTCTTGCCGTGTCCGGTCGGGACGCCCCGAGGGGGAGCGGGGAGGAACCAGCCCCGGCTGCAGCAGTTCGCGTGCCGAAGAGTTCACTTCGGCACGCGAATAGCTCCTTCTCCTTGGACAGTTCGGAAAGCGAAGTTCGGAAAGCCGACACGACAAAGAAAGAGATGTACAAAAGGGAAATACGTGAGACCCTGCAAAGGATCACACATGCTCCAGAGAGGAGATCACGGCTCGGGAGGTAAATCACTGCCACCGAGCAGAGAGGGCAACCTAGTGGGTCATTCGTCATGCGCATAGCCATTCATTCCAAGATCTTGGAGGGACGATCCCCGAAGAGATCCCGAGAGCTTGTAGGCGCAGCCAAAGGCGATTCCCGTGGCGAATGACCCACTAGCTCCACCTGACAACGATTGCTTCATTTTGGGCCACTACGCAAAACCGTACACATTTGCCAGCGTGATCGGCGAGGATGAGGATAGAAAGTAGCTGAAAACTGCACCTTTTGGCCACCCTTCTGCAAGGCTAATCCCGCTATCTACTCACCGCCCAGTAGAGCTTGCCCGCTCCCCGTCTGTGGGATGGGTGCAGAGCGGAGCGGACAGCACAGCTAGGCTAGCCGCATGCGGCTCTCCCCTTGGCCACTTGGGAGGAGTATCGAACTCTCTATATTGATACAGATTAACATGTGTACCCGAACTGAGCAAGTATGCTAGACTAACATCGGTACGATATCATTGCCAGAAAATATGAAAATCAACTCAAGCCCTACTCGGGAAAAATACCCGCTCCATCCCCGCAAGATCTGGAAAAAGACGATCGGCAGTCTTCTCGGTCTGTTGCTGGCGATAGTAATCTTTGTCCTCTTCCTTACCCCCACGCTCTTTGCGGATGAAGCAATCCGAGACGCCGCTATTGGAATCGTCAGCTCCACCCTTCCGTTCTTCCTTGTCGCCATCTGCGCGGTAGCGGTACTGACCTACCTCTACCAGGTTTGGTACTTTGCCTTCTACTACTACGATCTTACCGACCAGTACGTTGTCATAAAGAAGAACCCCATTACCCCTAAAGAGATCGTCTTTCCGTACGAACGAATTCAGGACGTGAACGTAGACCAGGACGTTCTGGATAGGCTCTTTGGTCTTTACGACATTCACCTGTCCACGGCTACCAGCTCATCGGGTCAGCATGCGCATATCGATGGGGTAGATAAGCAGGTGGCTGACTCTCTCCGCAGCCACTTGCTGGATATTGTCCGCCAGCGGGTAATAAAGGGAGGTACCCCACACCAAGATGATGTACAGCTCGCAAGTTAGTACCGCTCCCATCAGCGAGAAGACCTATACGGTCCAGTCCATCTGGATTCTCAAACAGATACTACGTGCACTCGGAGCAAGGCGCTCGTTCTTGGTGCGGATGAATATTACATTCGTCATCTTTGTGGTTTTCATTATCCTTGATTGGCCGATGACCGCTCATTGGCTTAATCTGGCTATCTCCCTGTATCTTCTCCTCTTAGTCCTCTATGCGGCGTGGTACTACGCGGTGAGGGCCAACTTCCATTTTAGCTTGGATCCTGACTTCCTCTACGTAAAAGAAGGGGTGCTCAACGTCAAAGAGGGTCACGTGCCGTACGCGACCCTCCAGAACGTACACGTCAACCAAGATCTGAGCGATCGCCTGTGCGGTATTTTTACTGTGTTTGCAGAGAACGTCTCTCAGGATAAGCAATCAGCCTTACGTGATGATCCAGATCGTTTTGCCGCAATCGGCGTTTACAAAAATGTAGTGGCCATACCCGGCATGACCAAACAGGCGGCGGAAGTGATCAAGCAGGAATTGATTCAACGCATGGAAGAATGCCGCGCCAATAATAGTTCAGGAACATAAAAAGCTGAGACCCCAAGCTCAGCATATCTCCTGGCAACCAAAGTAGCTATACACCTCTGGGGTTCACTGGTTGTCCCGAGTCATTTTTGGACTACTAACTTGCAGAAGACCGTCGCCAGGTAGTGTAAGGGGATTCGTCGTGTTTGGCGTCATGTCCGGAGATCGGGCCGAAGAAGCGCGTGCCGTGCAGCCAGTGTCCCGTGTCGCGCAGGATATCCAACAGGTGAGTTGGCTCCAGCCGCTTGGCGACGGCCGTTTCCAGCGCCGCCCGCCCCGACGGGCAAGCCGCTTTCTCCGGTCGGCGCAGGGCGATTTGCAGCGTGGGAGGGCTTCCGAATAGGCAGGTGGCTGGAACAGGTGCAACAACCAGAGATGCTGCTCAAACAAACACGGTAAGTCCTAGCAAGCGATCTGACCTAGCTGGCTGCGTGGGAGGAGTTCCGATCAGGCGCTTGGCGCGCTGCCTCGCCCGCGCCCTCACCGGCTGGCAGCCGGGTTAGCTGGCCGACCGAAAAGAGGTCGTTAAACACAACCTTCTATGCTTCGTCGGTGCTGTCGGCCCAGTTGTGCTGGACATGCTGAACCGGCTAAAGAACCCTGCCCCCTACCACGGATGTCATGCTGCTCGATGCCGAGCTGTGGTCGCCACAACCGACGTCAGACACCTGGCGCGGTTCGTCGCTGCCGACCGGTGGCGAAACATCCGCCCATAACCGCGCGCCGCTTCTAGCCGATGCCGTGCAAGGACAAGCGCCCTGCCCGCCGTTGTGACCGCGCCACAAGCATCAGTGGCGGAGCGCGTAGCAGCGGCGTAGCGCCATTAATCCCAGGTTAAACGCGCCGCAGCCTATCAAGGCCCAAGTGCCCGGTTCGGGTATGGCTAGTGTGGTAGGCAGAATCGCAGCATTGGCATCGAAGTTAAATTGCGTATCGTATGCAAAAGCTAGTGATAATCCGGGCTCCAGAGGCGTCCTGAACCGGAAACCACTGAGCGACTCACCAACCCTTATGACGCGGTTTCCGAAGTCTCCGCTTGCCCAGCCATTTGGCCCCTCTGTGTACCAGACGAGCTCGCCCGTGCCCGGTTTATAGGTATGCAACCATCCTGTTGGAGACATAATATCTGTCGGCTCGGAGGTGTCTGGTTCCAAAAAGAATGACCACGTCCAGATATCGTCGATTAGGGGCTGCCCTGCGCCCGCCTGCCCATAGTTTACGGTGAACTCGTACGAGTACACGTCCCCAGACAGATTACTATCGGTACTAATCGAGAAACTCTGGCTACGAGCAGCACCGCTGCTACAGAGCACAAGGCATAAGGCGCAAGCGAAACCAAGAGCCCGCGTTTTAGTAAAGCGCATCATGGTAACCTCCTTAAAGGCGATGCTATGAAGCGAACGACCATTGGCTCCCCTATAGTCTGAATGTTGAGGACGGTTAAGTCACTAATCGTCTCCAACAACGCTTTAACTTGCCCAACTGCCTCGAGTATTCTAACGAGCCTTGCCCTATCCAAGTCCACGCCTGTGAGACGCTGCAAGATATTTTCCAAAGCTTGAAGGTCTGCACCATCCATGTGGATAAGGTCAGAGCTTGCCGAAGCGACAGCCCTTGAAAGTTCATATGAATTCTTTGGCAGAGGTTTAAACTTTTGTGCCGCATTGTAGATCCCGGAAATCCCCCTGACGTCATCCGCAACTTCAGCCAGCTTGTCGGGACCGACACGAAAACCTGCTGCGGTCACAATCGTTTCAAAGAATGTCATCATGGCGGCTCGTTCAGTGAAGCTAACCGTCATTACTACTGAGTCGTTCACGGCAGGGAAAATCGCGTTGTAGGACGGACTTACACTCGGAGCAATAAGACCTATCCGCGCAAGAACCCCAGATGCCCCTGGACCGGGCGACGCAGTCGCCTGACCAGTTGTATAGGTGTCGACGCCGAGCCAAATGCTTAGTCGTCGTGTACCTCCAAACAATCCAACAGCTTCTGGTCTTGGTTCAAGGATGGCGTGCAAGGGAGGCGTGCCAAACTCTCCCAATATGTCGACGTCTCCAAAAAGAAGACCGAAGCCGTCCGTTGCGTCTACATCCACGCCGACGGGAACGAGCCCTGAGATTACCCGTAAGGTCGTGGGCTGTGAAGCGGACTGGAAACCCGCGCAAGTCACCGTGGCATCGAACTGTAGCAGCGTGTTCCGGGGCGTATTTCTATTGACTTGAACCGAAAATCTAAAGCTGCGGAAACTCTGAAAGCTTCCTTGAGCCGCGAGAGAACCAGCCCATGTCAGGCGTCGCGTTGCCGCGTTGTAGGTCAAGCCCGGATAAGAACGTACCTCAAGGCCGTTAGGGACAGCGATCTCCAGCCGTACGAAGTCAGCCAGGCTTCTGGAAGGATTGCGGATGGTGCAGTCAAGAGTGGCCGCTTCATTTCGAGCAACCGCATTCTTGTTGCTTGTTAAGCTGAGCGCTAAGGCGGGTAGGTCTTGACGTATCCCTAACGTCGCTACGGCTTGAGCCGTCGCGCCGTCCTGCCGCCTGGCTACCGCAATCAACGGCAACGGGTTGATTCTTGCGCGCAGCAAAAATTGCGTCGGGATACTCGCCGTCCATCGGTTACCCTGACGAGCGAGTCTAAACAAAGGGGCGGGACCATCTACATTTGCAGGATCACATGTGATCGTAACTTCGGCGACAGGTTCTGACGTAAAAACCTCCGCTGATACTGACTCCCCAGGCGCATTGACTAGGTTCGGGGACAGAGTAAAAGAGGTGATACTAAGCGGAACTGGCGTCAGTAAGAAGGCGCGCCGCCTGCCACTGTGAAAACCCGATCCTACTATTTGCCCTCGGTTGTTGATCGCTAGGGCTGAACTTAAAACCCAATCTGAACCCGCAGGAATGAGATCATTTAGATCTTTCATTCCATCGCTTGGCGTCCACACAAAAGCACGAGAAGCTGAGCCTGAGTCCGCACCAGTGTATGAGTCGCCAACCACTAGACCGTTGTCGTTGATGCTCCGTGCCAAGCTGGCTGTTTGTCCAGGGAGCGTACCCAAGTCGTGCATTTCGCCATTCTGTGTCCGAAGGAAAGCGCGATACTGATTTGGGAACGGATCTGTTCTCGAACTCGACCAGCCCACTATCTGATTACTGGAATTGATGCTCTGAGCACTACTAGACATGTGGTTTGGGAGGGTGCCTAAATCCTGCACCCCGCCGCTTTGCATCCAAATACAAGCCCGGTTGACAGATGGAGAAAAAAGCGAATCGCCCACCACGTAACCACTGTCGTTAATGCTCATTGCAGAACTAGACAAGCCATTCGGAAGTGGATTTAGATACTGCATTCCGCCACTCTGCGTCCACACATAAGCACGACTAAAACCGCCCGCTACCCCCTCCCTACCCACTACCCGGCCACTGTTATTGATGTCGGTAGTGCGGATCAGCCCAACACCGGTAGGTGGACCCAGGTACTGCATTCCCGTGCTTTGCGTCCATATGAACGCACGACTGCTCAAAGAACTGTCTAATACGCCAACCACTTGGCCGGCGTTGTTGATGCCTGATCCTGATACAGGACTGGGAATAAAACCCGGAGGGGTGTCCAGCTCCTGAACTCCGCCACTCTCTGTCCAAGTAAAGTTATGAAGGCCCAAAAAGTCAAACGACCAGCCCACAACTTGGCCGTTGTCGTTGATAGCAGTAGCTTGGCTCTGACTATATGGAGTTCCTAGGAGCGCGCTAAGGTCTGTGAATGTGTAGCGGGTCTGAGCGGAAGCGGGCGCGCAAGCAGCAATACCGATAAAAGCGAGCAGCGTCAGCAGCCACGAGGCGCGGAACGGGGAACGGATGGTTAACATGAGGACTCTCCCTACGCTCTGCACAGCAAAGTGCGCTTCGAGGTCAGCACTCCTGACTTCGAAGCGCATTTCGGATGCAGCAACGGCAGCAGTTCGCGCATTATAACAAGTAAACGATCAATCTGTCAACTAAAAGATAGGATGCTTTTCCTACAAATTTAAACGGACACTTACGCCCTACGGGGCCGCCGCACTGCCGCCCCGGCCAGCGGCAGGAGGCCCCCGGCCAGGAGCGCCCCGGTTCCCGACTCGGGGATGGCGGTCCCCTCGACCACGCCGCCCACGCCGCGCACCTCCAGCCGGTAGCTCCCAAGGGCGCTGGTACCGGATGCCGCCGCCGCATAGTAGAGCCCCGGCTCCAGGGTCAGGTTCAGCCGGGCGTTGCCACCGATCTCGCCCAGGTCGAATGCGATGATGGTGCCTTGGCCGGTGGGGCCGCCGGGAGCCAGTGCGAACAGGACGGGGTTGGGCAGGGTCAGGCCGCCGCCGAACGCCGAGCCCAGGGCGTCGATCCGCACGCCGCCGGGGGCGGTCACCAGGAAGCTGAAGGTGTCAACGTCACTGAGGTAGTTGGATTCGCCGAGCGCCACCAGCTCGTTGCCGAAGCCGAGCAACTGGTTGGCCGTGGCCAGGTAGTCATTGGGCTCGGTCTCGGCGATGGTGTCGGCGAGCGCGGGCCGGACACTCGCAAAACCACACAGAACAAGTGCGGCAGCGATCTTGGCCACCGCCGGGAGGGAGGTGCGCATGTCATCCGCCTTTCTGCCCACGTTGCACGCCGGGCGCCGCGTTTCTGGCACGTCTCCCGGCACCTTCACGGTGCGGGGAACGCTCACCACCCTCGGCACAGTGGTGCGCCGTTTGGAACGCACCGCCGTAGCGTCAGGGGGCGACACCGCCCCGTGAAGACGGCCAGGGAGGCTCGGGTAACCGATCTCACGATGCCCACGCGCTGCGCTCAAAGGATCCCCCAGAGCGTCAGCGCCCTGTGCACGATACTGGCCTTTAGGATAGCAGGTCGCGGGGGCGCGGAAGGCGAATTGCGCAAAAGTGCACGATACTTTTTCGGGAGAGGCAGGAGAGCGCATGGAGCAGGGCATCGGGACCTACATCCGGGATTTGCGCACGGCACGGGGGTGGTCGGTGGAGCGGCTCGCCAGGGCCGGCCGGGTCGCCCCGTCCACCCTGCGCCGCTGGGAAGGCGGGGGCTTCCAGCCCCGGCTGGATAAGCTGGACCGGGTGCTCGCCGCCCTCGGCGCCTCCGCGGCGCAGCGCCGGCACGCCGCCGCGCTGGTCGCCGCCCCGCGCGGAGCGCGGCGCTTCCACGATGCGGTCGTAGGCCGGGCAGGTGACGACGAGGAGATCGCCGGGTGGATGCCCGGTGCCGGCGACCTGTGGTGGGCGCTCCGGACCCGGCGGGGGATCACCGCCCGGCAGGTGGCGGGAGCGCTGCGGGTGCACCCGAGCCAGGTCAGCCGCTGGGAACACTCCCGGTGTGCGCCGCCCGAAGAGCTGCTCGGCCCGCTCTTCGACCTGCTGGAGGCGCGACCCGAGGAGCGGACGGCGCTCGCGAATCGGCGCCTGGTGCTGGCGGCGCCGCTGCGCCGTACGCCTGACGCGCTGGAGGACTACGAGCACCGGCTGGCGCAGGTCGGCGAGCGGGTCGCCCGCGGCGAAGTGATGCCGGGGGACCTGGCGCTGCTCACGCTGGAGTCGCAGCTGTGGCCGCTGGCGGCGCGCCGGGAGTCGGCGCGGGAGCTCCTGGCGCGCACCTACACGCTGCACGCGGAGTGGCTGGTCTGGCGCGGCCGCAGCGCTGAGGCGGGCCGCTACGCCTTCCGGACCCTGGGGCTGCTGCGGCCGGCGGAGCGCCGGCCCGAGGACTTCTGGTTCTGCGCCGTCAACTGCGCCGCCCACGCCGTGGCGCACGGGAGGAGGAGCGCGGACCGGGAGGTGAAGCGCCGGGCCCACCGGCAAGCCTTCGGCCTGATCCACAGCTGGCTGGACGTGGCCATGGGCACCCCCGGCCGGTCCAACCTGTGCCGGGACCTGGCCGAGTACGCCGGGCATATGGGGGACCTGGACGCGGCGTTCGCGCTGATCGGGGAGGCGCGCGGGTTGGCGGAGAACGAGGAGCAGAGCAAGCTGGGCCGGCACATCCACGCGGCCCTGCTGGTGCAGGCGGGGCGGGCCGAGGAGGCGCTGCCGCTCTTGCCGGAGCCGTGCCCGCCCGAGGTGAGCGCGCACCGGGCGGCGCTGGAGCTGTCGCTGTGGGCGGGGGCGCTGGCGGACACGGGCGATGTCTCTGCCGCCCACGACTGCCTGAACCGCTTCTTCGCGGTGCTGGCCGAGTACGACCTGCCGCACCTAACCGGGCATGTCACGCCGGTGGTACGGCAGCTGGAGGGGCGCCGCCCCCGCTAGCGCAGCGCCCCCGCTGTCGGGCGGTGCCGTACACGCTGGCGGTGCCACGGGGTGCTGCCGGCTGCACCCAGGGGAGGATACTCGGCCCCCCAGTGATTGTCTGGCGGTCCGGGATGGGGGTGCCGGGCTCTGGCAGCGATCGCACACCCTGCGGCGGGTCATCAGCCGGCTCCTGTCGTGGGCCTAACCCGTGGTATAATCAAGTTCCACAGCAAATTTACCAGGTAGATAAGGGGTTTCCCGAGAGGTGTTTGCAGGGTGTATCGGTACGGAATTCCGGGTGAACCCCCGGCACACCCCTGCCCGCGGTTCGGGCGGGGGGTTGTCATGGTGTGACTTCCTCCCTCTTTTCCGGTCTTTCGGTCTTACTCGCTCTTCCTCACTCAAGGCTCTGCCTTTCGTTCGTCATCGCTCCCTCCCCCGCACGACCTGTCCCTTCGGTCGGGACCGGGCCGGCCGCCCGTGATCGTCATCGGGAAAAACCGCGCGGGGCGGGCTGTCTGTGTCCCTGACGAGCACCTGGACCGGCACACCCTCGTCTTCGGGGCGAGCGGCGGGGGGAAGAGCTACTTTAACTTCGTGGTGATCTCCGAGATGCTCAAGCGGAAGTGCTCGCTCGTGGTGATCGACCCGGACCGGCCGACGGTGCGGCGGATCAGGGGGGCCTGTGCGGCAGCACATATCCCGCCAAAGCACGTGGTGACGATTGACCCGAGCGACCGCGAAGCGATCCCGGCCTTTAACCCGTCCCGCTCCGGGGACGCGCCTGAGCGGGTGGTGGCCCAGCTCCTCTCGGTCATCGACCAGGCGATGGGCACGGAAAATCTCGTCCAGACGCGCTCCTTTCTCCTGCACGCCTTGACGCTCGTTGTCTGGCACGGGGCAACCCTGCTGGATGTGCCCAAGCTC
>JAUJNC010000195.1 GCA_030446525.1 Armatimonadaceae bacterium | reverse complement strand
ATTTCTTTCGCCCGCAGGCTCCGCAACCAGCCCGCCTTGGAGCACCTGCGGGTCGAGGTTATCACTACTCCAACTCGTCCAGTGCCAGCACACGCAGTTCGGTCACACGCTTCAGGGCCGAGTCGTTGGTCAGAAACGCTTCGCAAGCTGCCCTCAGTGCTGTTGCAATTTGCAAGGCGTCCGTTAGCGTCAGGTTGTAGCGCGCCCGCAACTCCGCTGCCTGCCGCGCCGTATCCTGGTCGACCGACACGAAGACTGTGTTGTTGCCGTTAACGATGAGGTCAAAGAAATCCTGCTGCAACGTTGTCAACCCTAAGCGATAGGGGGCAACCAGACACTCGGCTAACGTCACGGGCGATGTTATTGCCGTTAATGTGCCGTCATCCACGCGGTCAAAGATGCTTGCGGCACGGGCGAAGTAGCTCGGATTGTTCTCGACGTAGTAGATGACCGGGGCAGTGTCCAGAAACAGCCGCGACACGTTTTGTAGCGCGTCGGTGATCTTCATGACGCGCGTCTTTGCTTCTGTTCGCGGTATTCATCGTCCTCGCGTCGCGTGCGCGACACCCAGGCCTGGGCGTCTTCACCGAACAGCGGATACGGCGCGGTGCCGCGAATCTCGCGCCACGAACGGCGCGGCCGGGATGCCTGATAGGCTTGACGCGCCTTTTCCACCAGATGGGCGACAAGATACATCTGCTCTTCCGGCGTAAGTGTTTCCGCTCGCTGGATCAACTCGTTTAACGTCTGGGATGCCATTTTCTTCTCCCTTGCTATGAGCGGACGGTGTTGAGGCTAGTGACTTTCACGCCCGTATTCAACCACCTGATAATCCTGGCTCCGCGCTATCTGCGCGCCCAGCGCGGCGGGCTTGTCGCGGCTGGTCACGCGGAAAGTTGCGCCGCTCGGCGTTTGCACCCGCTGCACGTCCGTCACCCCTGTCAAACCGCGCAGGAACGCTTCTACTTCCTTCGCCTGCTCCGGCTTGTTCAGGGCGATCTGCACGGTTACGGGGAACTCGTCAAAGCGGGTGACTAGATCGGCAGGCAGTTCTTTGGCAACGGTTTCGGCCAGCGCGTCGAGCGCCTTGCGCGCCGCCTGCGCCCGGTCCTGACCGAAGCCCTTTTCGCTGAACTCTTTGGCGGTCAGGATTTGCCCCGTGTCCACCTTGATAACCCGCAGGTTGGCGTTCGCTAGGTAGGAGATAATTCCTCCGTTGTCCTGTGAGAATTTGGCCTCCACACGCCCCGCGACGATGACGTTCGCGAGAAACCGCGTGCCGAGTTGGGTGGCGGCGTTGTAATTGTCGGAGAGGATCGCCGATACAAGACTTGCCAACGGTCTCTGCTTCGCCACAAAATTCCAGTCGTAGACGCGGAACCGCTGCCTCGCCAGCGAACCGACCAGCGCGGTCTCCACCTTTGGTGATGTGACGCGCGCGCCGTCTACTGTTTCCGGCAGCAACGCAACGAGGCGGAAATTAGAAGTGGCGACAGTACGGAGATCCTGGGTGAGATCGGCGGTGCTTCCGGAGAACTCGACCTCAACGGAATAGCCGTTTTGGGTCTTCTTTTCGCTGAGAACCTCGGTCCTGATGGTTTTCAGCTCGGCTTTTACTGCCGCAAGGTTCGCCGTCAACGCTTCAATATCTTTCACGGGAGCGGCGACCGTTCTTGCCGCCTTAGCGTAGGCGACGCGCTTAGCCGCCCGCTGGGCCGCAGGTGCTGTCGGTGCCCTTACCGTGACTCGGGACCGCACGAAGCCGCCGCGGGAACTGAGGGAGCTACGGACTACCGTAGCCAGCGGACGAGACGCACTCCATCGGTTATTCTCGATCCGTATAGCGTCTTCAAGCGGGGATTGTGCTCTACCCGTCCGTGTGGGCAATAGCAGGGCAACGACAGCGAACGCGAGGATGTGACTTGCCCGGCGACGAAGCTTCATCTCGCGCTCTCAGCCGCCTAACTCCCTCAAATACTTGCCAGCTTCTTCACGTTGGGCCGGCGTGCTTCTTGGGTGTTTCAAGATCACGCGGTATGCATCCCTTGCCTCCGCGTAAGAACCAAGACCTCGGAGCGCGGTGGCAAGTCCATATTGAGCCGTCATATCATCCGGGTCGATGTGGGTTGCCGTTTTGCACTCGGTAGCGGCACCGGAAAGGTTGCCATCTTTAAGGTAGCACCCGGCAAGAAGCTTATGGGCTTCTTTGTGGTTGGGTTCAAGTGCGATAACGGTCTTTGCGCCTTCGGCAGCCCTAGGACGGTCGTCCTCAGAGTAATACTGCTGCGCTCTTTCGAAAAGTGACGCGGTGGTTTGCGCGGGTGTTTTTCTGCCGGTGATCTCCTGGTACCAATTGCCGACGTCGATCACGCCAGAAAGAATGCCGACTATTGCGCCAACTACACCAACAAACACAACAAATTTTCCGTTCGACGGAGCGGTTCTGTCCGTGTAGCTCATAGGATTTCCTACCCTTGCGCTTGCCAAGCAGTCTTCTGGTTGCGTCTGAGAACGAGTTGATCGGGATCGTGCCAAATAGAATGGGCACAGTTTAGCACGGACCCCAGTACGTGTCAAGCAACGCCATGCAAATAGACACACAGCAACTTCCACAAGTTGCTGTGTGTCGGAAACAGAGGTGACGTTGTTAATGCGCCGGTGGCGGGGCCTGTCCCGTTCCGTTGCCTTTCGCAGCCCCCGCCGCGCCCGTGGCGCCCATCCTCTCGGCTTCGAAGTGGCCGAGGAACTGCTCGAACATGGTGGGGATCGACGCCTTCTCGCGCGCCGCCTCTTTCGTCACCATGCCGGTCACGGCGAGTTGGGCCAGGCTCTGGTCAGGCGAGATCATGCCCTGTTTGGTCCCGTCTGGATCGTGGAGGTGGTGAAGGTCTTGCCCTCGCGGATCTGGTTGCGCACCGAGGAGACGGCCGCAGGGTCTCGAAGGCGGCCACACGCCCCTTGCCGTCGGCGCGCCGCAGCAGCGCCTGCGAGATGACGCCGACCAGGTTCACGGCGAAGTGGACCCGTATCTGCTGCTGCTGGTGCGTGGGGAAGAAGACGTCGATGATGCGGTCCACGGTCTGCACGGCGTCCGTGGTGTGCAGCGTGGCGAAGACCAGGTGGCCGGTCTCGGCCGCGGTGATCGCGAGCGAGATCGTCTCCAGGTCGCGCATCTCGCCCACCAGGATCACGTCCGGGTCCTGGCGCAGCACGTGCTTGAGCGCCTGGCTGAAGGTGCGTGTCGCTGCCGAGGCTCGCGCTGGTTGATCAGCGACTGGTCGTCCTCGCCGCACGAACTCCACGGGGTCCTCGATGGTGACGATGTGCTCGGAGCGGCTGGTTGATGTGGTTGACATCGCGGCCAGCGACGTCGATTTGCCGCAGCCGGTCGGGCCGGTCACCAGCACCAGACCGCGCGGGCGGCTCGCAGAACTCGCGGCAGACGGGGGAGGCCGATCTCCTCCATCGTGCTGATGTGGAACGGGATCGCGCAGGCCACCGGCCAGCATGTTGCCCGCTGCTGGAAGACGTTGACCCGGAAGCGCGAAACGCCGGGCATCTCGTACGAGAAGTCGAACCAGGTCGCGGTGGAAGATATCGCCGCTCTGCAGCGGGGTGAGCAGCGTCTCGATCAGCGCGGCCACGGAGTCTGTGGGTTAGCGGCTCGGCCTTGATGGGGTGCAGGTCCCCGTAGACGCGGAACAGCGGGGGCGAATCGGCCTTGAGGACCAGGTCCGACCCGTCGAACTTGATCACGCCGGCGAGCAGGTTGGTGGATATCATAGGGCATCGTTGTCCTCCTCCAGGGCGGCTATTACGACGGCTTCCGCGACGGCGGTGAAGTCGTGGCCTGGAGTAGTGGCGTCCGTCAGCGCCTTGGCGAGCGCTTCGGGGCCGGTCCGGGACGGGTCGTAGGTGACCCGCGCCTCCTGGAGCGGCAAAGATGTTTCACATCGGTAACGCCATCGATCTTGCTCAATACCTCACGCACGGTGGAGGCGCAGCCGTTCCATCATGCCGCGGTCACGCTCGGGACCGCGGTCCCGGTGGCGGCCGCCGCGGCGGCCGAGAGACCGAACGCCTCGCCGGCCCGCTGCGACAAGCCCGTCAGGGCGGCCGCCGCGGCCGCCGCCGCGGCAGGTTGCCCCACAAACATCTTCTCATGGATCTTGGTCCTTCCATCAACGTTCAGGCGGCGCTCGCGGCGGGCCAGGGTGACGCCCTGCCGCGCGGCGCGCTCCTGCAGGAAGTTCGAGTTCGAAACAACGGCCCGGGCGTGCTCCACGTCACCAATCTTCTTGCGGAGCATGCCCAGCAGGTACTGGTCGAGCGAGGATCATGCCCCGGTCGGAGCCGGTCTCGATCATCGAGTAGATCTGGTGCGTCTTGGCCTCGCGGATCAGCGCGCGGATAGCCGGGGTGGCGATCATGATCTCGAAGGCGGGCACGCGGCCGGGCCGGTCGGCGAGAGCGGGAACGGCGTCTGCGAGACCACCGCCTGCAGCGTGACGGCGTTGCGCCCACGTATCTGCTCCTGCTGCTCCGGCGGGAACACGTCGATGATGCGGTCGACCGTCTGCGGCGCGTCCGTGGTGTGCAGCGTGGCGAAGACCAGGTGGCCGGTCTCGGCCGCGGTGATCACCGAGCGAGATCGTCGCCAGGTCGCGCATCCTCGCCTGGGATCACGTCGGGCGCCTGCCGCATCACGTGTTTGAGGGCGTCGGAGAAGGTGTGCGTATCCTCGCCCGGAACCACGCTGCTCGATCGCGCACTGCTTGTCCTGGTGCGAACTCGATCGGGTCCTCGATGGTGATCACGTGGCAACGCCGGTGCGTGTTGATGTGGTCGATACACAGGCCAGCGTGGTGGATTTGCCGCTGCCGGTCGGGCCGGTCACCAGCACCAGCCCGCGCGGGAGGCATGGCCCGATCCCTTGGGATGGGCGGCAGGCCCATCTCGTCGATGGTCTTGCAGCGGGCGGGATCACGCGCAGCACGCCGCCGACGCACCCGCGCTGGCGCAGCACGTTGACGCGGAACCGGGCGACCCCCTCGATCTCGTGGGACGGGTCAACTCCATCTCCTCCTCGAAGCGGTGGCGGCGCTCCGGGTTCATGATGGAGTACATCAGCGCCTCGGTGTCGGCGGGCGTCATGGGGCAGGTCCAGACGGTGCAGATGACCGTGGACGCGGATGACGGGCGGCTCGCCCGCGCGCGCAGGTGCAGGTCGGAGCCTTCGCGCTCGACGAGCGTGCGAGCAGGTCGTCGAGCGAGGGCAGCCCGGGGACAGGGCGGGGGACGCCTCCCGCGCCTCAAGCAGCGCTTCCACTGTGGGCACCTCCTGCGGAGCCGGGCGCCGCGAAGTGCGGCTTCGCGGCCCTCACGCCAATAGTATAACAAAACCAGGCAAGGAACGCAGCCACCGGCGCCGGGAGGTGGTGCAGCGCCTCGGCGACCCGCCCGGCACGAAACGTGCACACGCCTTTTTCTGTAATTTTTCCGCCGCGACGCCGTATACGTAGCGGAGCACGCCCGCCTGCGGGCGCCGGAATCGGGGGAGAAGGGAGACACATGAACAACGAGGATATACCCGTGGAGTTCGCCGTGGAAGCGCACGCGGGCGCGGCGGGCGAGCCCGTGGTGCGCGTGCGGGGCGAGCTGGATTGGCACACGCACCCGCGCCTGGAAAGCGCGCTGGCGTCCTTTCTGGGCGCGTCCGGGCCGCGGCGCCTCGTGCTGGACCTGTCGGCGGTGTCCTACCTGGACTCGTCCGGGCTGGCGGCCCTGGTGCGCCTGCGGGGCGCGCTGTGGGAGCGCGGGGGCCAGGTGGTGCTGCGGGACTGCCAGCCCGCCGTCCGGTGCGTCCTGGACCGGACGCGCCTGGCCAAACTCTTCGACCTGGTTCCCGGCGGCCGCGTACCTCCCGCCGATCTTTCCTAGTGGGGCGCCCGGAATTTGCCGGTCGGACAGGCACGACTTTGTGCGCGAAGGGCGGTCGGTGGCCTGCGTGCTCGTTTCAGTCAGCGGCTTTACCCTCCGAGCGTGCCACCGTAGCCGCCCGCTGATTCTGATCAGGAACCAAGCCTTCCGACAGCCCTATTGCTGGTTCATTGCGTAGCCGTCCGGCCCTTGTCTCCGCCAAGAGTGATAGGGCCGGACTTTTACGTTTTGGGAACGATGCGCGCCCCTCGCTTCAGCGCGACGTTATCCACGGTGGCGCTTCGCCCCGTGGCGCGGCTTTGCCGACGAGGGGTGTGGTGGTCAGTCTGTTGCGGGGGTGTTCCGCCGTGGAAACCGGGTAAAAACAGGACAACGGAGGGCACCCGGGTGAAGCGGACCACCGGCACCGGTCCACAACTGACGCGGCGGCGCCTGCTGGGCATCGGGGCGGGGGGCATCGCCGCGGCAGTGTCGGCGTGCCGCACCGAGGGGACGAGGGAGAGTGCATCGATGGCGGAAAACGGAAAGCAGGAGCCGGGCGGGAAAGCGGCCGAGGAGGGGCGCTTGCTGGCGCGCCCGGCGAAGGCGCACGCAGAAGGGGGCACCGGGGCGGCCCGCGGGCAGCAAAAGCTGGGGCTCGACGGCAAGCGCGACGGGCTCGTCTACGTGCCGGCCGGGTACCGGGCGGACCGCCCCGCGCCGCTGGCGCTGATGCTGCACGGGGCGGGCGGCAACGCGGACCACGGCCTGGCCCCGCTCCGGCAGCTCGCCGACGCGGCCGGGCTGATCCTGCTCGCGCCGGACGCGCGCCGGCAGACCTGGGACGTCATCCTGGGCGAGTACGGCCCCGACGTAGCCTTCGTCGACCGGGCGCTGGCGCAGGTGTTCGGCCGCTATGCCGTGGACCCCGCGCGCGTCGCGGTCGGGGGCTTCTCCGACGGCGCCTCCTATGCGCTCTCGCTGGGCATCACCAACGGCGACCTGTTCACCCACATCCTCGCCTTCTCGCCCGGCTTCATGGCGCCGGCCGGGCAGCGAGGCACGCCGCAGGTCTTTGTCTCGCACGGCACCGGGGACCGCGTGCTCCCGATCGACCGCTGCAGCCGCCGGATCGTGCCGCAGCTCAAGCGCGCCGGTTACCGCGTGCGCTACGAGGAGTTCGACGGCCCCCACACGGTCCCGCCGGAGATCGCGCGCCAGGGCGCGGATTGGTTCACGCCGGCGGCGCGCTGAGCCACGCGTTCAGCGCCCGCCCCAGAGTGCGGGCGCTGTCGCCGGTGGCGGACAGCCGGTCGGCGTCGCGGGACAGCAGGCGCAGCCGCCCGCCGGCCCCGTCGGGGAAGCGCAGCGTGAGGTCGACCCAGGGCCCGCCCAGGCCGACGGAGGAGAGGTCCGGGCCGCGCCGGACGCCGGCCACCAGTGCGCGCGGCATCGTCACCTGCTGGACATCCCCGACGAAGAGGAGCCGCTCCGGGTCCAGGAAAAGCCAGCCGATGTCGTCCACATCCGGGTGGCCGGCGCGCCGCCACGCGCCGGCGGAATGGAGCTGCACGAAATGACCGGTCTGCGGCAGCCCGGCGCCCAGGATCCCGTGCGCCTTTTCCCGGAGCACCCGGCGCGCGCGGGCGCCGCCCAGCAGGGCGATGCGGTCCTGGATCAGGTACGCGAGGCCCGAGGCGGACAGATCCCGGAAAGGAACGCGCGCGCACCGGCCAGCCCCGGCCGTCCGGGACCCCGAGCAGGCCTGGGCGACAACCCCGAAGAGCACCCAGAACGTGTAGAGCGCGACGGGCAGAAACGCCACGCACAGCAGCAGGGTCAGCACAAACAGCGCGCCGACCCCCGCCTGGAGCGGCCAGCCCCACGCGGCGGAAACCCGCGAGATCGGCCCGGCGGACCTCCAGCCGCGGGGGCGACGGCGCAGGTCTCGCCGGGCTTGCCGCTTGTTCTTCGGTGCATCGGTTTTTTATTGTACCGCAACGGGGAGGAAAAGGCGTGACGCGGGGCGAAGAGGTCGCCGGCGATAGGGAACCTGGACGGCCCGTTCGGCGTACGGAACTCCGGAGGTTCGGCCGCGAGATGCGCGGACTTTCGCGTGCCGGGTAGGATTTCGCCCCGCGCCGGGCGAAATGTAGCCGCGGAAAACACAACCCGCTTCGAAGAGGTACCGCCATGCCCACCCTTCCCGTTGCCCTGCAGATGTACACGGTGCGCGACGACGCCGCCAAGGACTTCGTCCGGACCGTGCGCAGGAGGTCGCCCAGATCGGCTACCAGGCCGTCGAGCTTGCCGGCTACGGCGGCCTGCAGGCGCCGGAGGCGAGCCCCTCCTGGACGACACGGGCCTCGGGGTCGCCGGGTCGCACGTCGCGCTGGGGGCGCTGGAGGGCAGCCTCCAGGAGGTCGCCGATTACAACCTCGCGCTGGGCAACCGGTACGTGGTCTGCCCGTCGCTGCCCGCCGAGCGGCGCGACGAGGCGGGGTACCGCCGGGTCGCCGATTCGCTGAACTCCGCGGGCAGCTACCTGAAAGGACTCGGCCTGCAGCTCGCCTACCACAACCACGCCTTCGAGTTCACGCGGCTCCCGAGCGGCGAGTACGCCTACGACGTCCTGATGGAGATGACGGACCCCGAGCGGTCAAGATCGAAATGGACACCTACTGGGTGAAGAAGGGGGCGAGGACCCGGCGGCCTCACCTGCGCAAGTGGCGGGCCGGGTCCCCTGATCCACCTGAAGGACATGACGCCGGGCGAGAACCCGACCTTCGCCGAGGTGGGGAGGGCGTCATGGACTTCGACGCGATCTTCGCAGCCGCCGAGGTCGCCCAGCGGGAGAGTATTACATCGTGGAGCAGGACCGCTGCGAGCGGCCCGCCGCTCGAGAGTGTCAAGATATCGTACCACAACCTGCAACGGAGGGGTATCGCGCCATGAAGCTTACCGACGCTGAAGTGCGGGCGGCGCTGCGGGCGCTTCCCATCGAGCTCGCCGTCTGGGGCTTCGGCAACGCCGGGACGCGCTTCCAGGTGTTCCCCGAGCCGGGCGCGGCGCGCGACATCTTCGAGAAGATCGAGGACGCGGCCGCGGTCCACCGCCTGACCGGGGCGTGCCCATCCGTCGCCCTGCACATCCCCTGGGACCTGCCGCCGCAGGGGATGGATTGGGCCAGCCTGGCCCGCTTCGCCGAGGGGCAGGGCGTGCGGCTGGGGGCCATCAACCCCAACCTCTTCCAGGAACGGGACTACATGCTGGGGTCCGTGTGCCACCCGGACGCGTCGGTGCGCCGGCGGGCCGCGGAGCACCTGAAGGAGTGCGCCCAGATCGCCGGCATCGTCGGGTCGCCCTGCGTGGTGGTGTGGCTGGCGGACGGGACGAACTACCCCGGGCAGGACGACATCCGGGCGCGCCGTGGCCGGCTCAAGGAGGCGCTCGCCGAGGGGTATGCCGCGCTGCCGGACGGCGCGGAGATGCTCGTGGAGTATAAGTTCTTCGAACCCGCCTTTTACCACACCGACCTGCCGGATTGGGGAACGGCCTACGCCCTCTGCCTCCACCTGGGGCCCAGGGCGAAGGTCCTCGTGGACACCGGACACCACGCGCAGGGCACCAACATCGAGTTCATCGTCGCCACGCTCCTCGACGAGGGGCGCCTGGGCGGCTTCCACTTCAACGACCGGCGCTACGCCGACGACGACCTGATCGTGGGCAGCGCGAACCCGTTCCAGCTGTTCCTGATCTTCCACGAGCTGATCAACGGCAATGACGGCAGGACCGCCGCGCCCGTCGCCTACATGCTCGACCAGAGCCACAACGTCGAGCCCAAACTCGAGGCGATGGTGCTGTCCGTGCTGAACGTGCAGACCGCGTACGCCAAGGCCCTGCTGGTGGACCGGGCCGCGCTCGCCGAGCGGCAGCAGGCCGGGGACGTGCTCGGGTCGCACGCCGTCCTGCGGGACGCCTACGAGACGGACGTGCGTTCGCTGCTCGCCGGGGCGCGGGAGGAGATCGGGCGTCCCGCCGACCCCCTGTCGTCCCTGCGCGAAGACGCGTCGCTGCGGGAGCTGCGGCTCCTGCGGGAAAAGACGCCGGCCCGCGCCGGCGGCGGAGGGCTGGGCGCATGAGCGCGGACACGGACGCGGTCTTGACGCGGCTCCACGCCCTGGCCCACTGGCTGGGCGACCCGGCGCAGGACTGCGCGATCCTGGGCGAGGGCAACGTTTCGGCGGCGGCGGACGACGGCGCGGCGACGTTCTGGCTCAAGGCGAGCGGCTCCTCTCTGGGCACGATGCGCCGCGACCAGTTCGTGCTGATGGACACCGGGCGGGCGCTGGCGCTCCTGGAGCGGGAGCGGCTCACGGACGACGAGATAAAAAACCACCTGATGGCCGCGCGCGCCCGGGCAGGCGACACCCAGATGCCGTCCGTCGAGGCGGCGCTCCATGCGGTCTGCCTGACCGACGGCCGGGCCCGCGTGGTCGGGCACACGCACCCGACGCCGCTGCTTTCGATCCTGTGCTCGGAGCGGGCCGAGGAGGCGCTGGCGGGCCGGCTGTTCCCCGACGAGATCGTGGTCTGCGGCCCGGCGCCCTGCCTGGTGCCGTACGTGGACCCGGGCCCGCCGCTCGCGCGGGCCTCAAGGGCGGCCATCCGCGAACATACGCAGGCCTGGGGCGAGCCGCCCAAGGTCGTGCTTCTGCGCAACCACGGCCTGTTCGCCCTGGGCAAGACCGCCGACGAGGTGGAGCGCATCACGGCCATGGCGGTGAAGGTCGCCCGCGCCCTGGTGGGCGCCTTCGCCCTGGGCGGCCCGCGCTTTCTGACGCCCGCGGACGTGGAGCGCATCCACACGCGCCCGGACGAACACTTCCGGCGGGGCGTGCTGGCAGGGGAGTAACCGATCCGGCCCTATGCAACGATCCCTCCTTTTTTCCCTCTCCGCCCTGCTTATCGTCGGCTGCGCCGGGCCCAAGACCGGCGCGGCGGCCGTCCCCGCCCCGCTGTTCACGCAGGACGAGCGCCGCGCCGTCGTCCAGTACTGGTCCGCGCCGGGCCGGTACGTGGTGGCGCCCTCGCCCGAGGTGTGGCCGGCCTGGCCCGAGCGCGCCTGGATCGAAGGAACGCGCAAAAAGCTGCCCCCCGCCGATCGCGCGCCCTTCGAGGCGTGGCTCAAGCGGCGGCAAGCCCATGAGGGATGGCGGCACGGCGGCGGCGGAGAAGCCGGACATCATCTGCCTGCCCGAAGGCATCACCGTGG
>JAUJNC010000194.1 GCA_030446525.1 Armatimonadaceae bacterium | reverse complement strand
TGCCGCATGAATATCAACAGGCGGGCTTCCCGCAAAAATGGAGAGCAAGATAAAAGAGGAAAGAGGATAGGGCTTCCTACCGAGGATGGTTTCTGATACAATGAAGTCAGCGCCTGAGCCGGGCATGTAGCCCAGGGTCGGACGGAAGAATCAGGAGAATCCGGTAAACGTGGAGGAGATTGCCGATGAGGCCCTGGTGGTTCGAGGTGGGCGTAACCGCCCGGAAGACATTCAACGCGCTACGGGAACTCACCCTAGCGGCGTGACGGGTGTATCGGTGGAGAGTGCGGTTGGAGTAACCGTGGCAGAACTGGCGGCGGCGATCCCCCATGGGCAAGTTGGGGTCACCACTGTCGGCCAAGTGCGAAGGGCGGGCGGTGACGTGATTCGGACCTCCGGAAGAAGCCTTTATCATGCCACCTTAACCGGCTTAACTCCCGAACAGGCGAGCCGTCTTCTGACGCCCACCCTTACCAATCCGGCATTGCCGAATTGAGCATCGGAGCAAGCGAATGGACAAGCCGAGAGTTTTCGCGGATTTTCATAATGCGGATGCGCAGGGCCGCCTGCGTTTGAACTGTATCGGGACCGCGGAGGATTTAGCCCGCCAACAGATTGCGCTGCAAGACGGTCAGTCGCTGACGTTCTACAGTGAGGATCTGGAGGTGGATGGGCTGGTGCGCTACTCTCTAGAAGAGAAGGTGTGGGTGGCCCTTATTGACTGGAACGCGATCAAGCGCCAGACAGATCTCGTGATCCCGACGCAACACCCGCTCTGAACGTGCCTGGGCTTCTGCGTAAGGTCAAGGGGACTTTTGACTGTCAGGCCTGCTTGTTAAGGAGATCCTTCTGGTCCCAATAAACCCCGTTCCCTGTCGCTTCTCGGGATCATTGCGCCGTGTTGCCGGTCAGCAACCCGGGCCAGTGCCGGCGTAGGAAGAAGTACTCGTTGTAGGGCCGGTCGTCGGTGATGACGAGCCGCTCGTCGGCGCTCATCAGCCGCCGGACGTCCGTTTCTCGCTGCAGGATCCGTGCGGCCACTTCCCGCACATCGCGGCCCCCGAACCATTCCACGAGGTCGGCCTTCGCACGCTCGGGCAGCCGCGCCGTCATTTCGGCGGCCGAGGGGGTGCGCATCGGCGTCAGGGAAGCCAGGATGTGCCAGCCCCAGCCCTCGACGGAGTGAAAGACCTTGACGTGGGGGAACTCGTTGCTGACGGACCGGAGGACCGCCTGCAGCATCCTCCGGCTGTCCGGTCCCGGCCAGCCCGGGAACCACTGGTGCACGATGCCCCCCGGCTTCAGGCGCTCTTTGAGCGCCTGGTAAAACTCCTGCGAGTACAGCAGGCTGGAGCCCGCCGCTTCCACCGGCGGGGGCGGGTCGATCGTGACCACGTCGAACGTGTCGCCGGTCCGGCTCAGGAACCGCCGCCCGTCATCGATCACGATGCGCGCGTTCGGGCTTCGGAGCAGGGCGCCGGCGTCGCCGAAGTAGAACGGGAACACCTCGACGACGCTGGGCACCAGCTCGACCGCCGTCACCCGCATGTCCCAGCTCATCAACGAGCGGAACGTGGTGCCCATCCCGAAACAGATGGCAAGCGCCGACGCCGGCTTTTGCTCGTGCAGGGCGAGGGGCAGGTGGGCCATCACCTTGGTGATCGGGGTGAGGGAGGTTATCCCGACGCCGTTGACGAGCATGCGCTTGTGCATGCCCTGGCCGTAAGCGATCACAGTCGCCGTGTGGTCGCGACGGACGACGTTGTCGCCGTAGAATCGGCCGTCTTCGTAACTCCTGCTGACGAAGGTGGCGATGCCCAGCAAAACCACGGCGGCCGCACCCAACGCCCGACCCGCATTGGCGCCGCGTCCGGGCGCCGCATAGCACGCGCCGTAAAACACGAGGAAGGGCACGGCGAGAAGGGCCATGGCGAACCGGACGCCTACCAGCGGCAGCAGCACATACCCGGCAAGCAGGGGGCCGACGATGCAGCCGACGATGTTCAGCGCGTACGCGTTCCCGGCCTTCCGCGGAGAGCCCGACGAGTACTGGTCGATGAGTTTGGGCGTCAGGTAGCCCAGAGCCGCGCAGCAGGGGAAGATGCTCGCCAGCAGGAGGCCCGCGCCGGCGTGCTGACGCGGGTCGCTGACGACGACGGGGAGCAGGGAGAAGAGGGCGAGGGCGCTCAGCAGGTTCGCGGTCGCGTGCGGGCGGCCGCGCGCCAGATCCGCCCGGTACAGGCGAGGCCGACCCACGTGGCCAGCAGGTAGACCGCCAGCAGCCGGGCGAACGCGTAGATGGTCGTTTCCAGCACGGGCGTGAAGGCGCGCGTCCAGACCACTTCCAGGCCCATGGAGGCGCAGCCGGTGGTGAACAGAACCGCGCAAACGAAAGCCGGGCTCGTCGGCGGATCCCCTGCCCCGACGCGCGCCGGGCGTGCCAGGGGCTCGGCTCCCGCCCCCGGCGGTGGCGGCTGCCCAGCGCCCAGGCGACCACGGCGATGGCCCCGTTCGCGCAGGCCGCGACCAGCAGCGTGTTGCGGAAGCCGAGGGCTCCACCAGAGCCGCCGCCGTGCTGAGGGCGCCGAACGGGGCGCCGAGGACGTTGGCCAGGTAAAGAAAGCTGAAGCCGCTTTGCGCCCCGGACCCCCTTTCCCGGAAAAGGCGAGCATTAGGGCAGGGTCGCCCCCATGAGGGACGCACCAGGGCAGGAGCGCCCCGGCGATAACGAGGGAGGACAGCAGGAGATAGCGGCTCGAGTCCGCGGAGCCGAACCCGGCCAGATAGGCCTGGCCCCAGGCGAAGGCGCGCGGGACCACAAAAGCCCCCAGCCCGATCAGGAGCTCGGCCAGGCCGTAGTAGAAGACGGCGAAACGCGCGTCCGTTTGGTGAGCGGCTCCCCCCACCTGCCCGCCGCCCACGTGCCGATCGCCCGCCCGAGCTTGAACACGGAGATCCCCACGGACAGGACGGGCGTGACGACCCCGAAGGCGGCGAAGGCGAGCCGCAGCCAGACGATCTGATACACCAGGGTGCAGACACCCGACAGGAAGAACAAGCAGAACGGTCTGCGGGCGTCCAGCGGCCGGCGCAGCGGCTGGTGTTCAGTCTGAACCATCGGGCATCTCCCGGAGAGCGGGTAACGCATCGGCGGAGCGTCCACCGGCTTTTTCGCCGTCGCCCCCTCGTGATCCTGCCGGGCGGGCCTTTTCGGACGGGCCGGGCTCGAAAAGGAGTGCGGTCAGGATCTCTTCGCCGTCACGCCGGTCGCCGGGAACCGCGCCCCTGTCGGGGGGACCGTACAGGCGTATCAGGTGTTCGAGAAGCTGGCTGGAGCGTACCACGCCGATCACGTTCGTCGTCAGCCAGCTTCTCGGCAGCATCTCGTCATCATCGGGCACGCCCTTGAGGTACAGGCCGCTGGCCAGGATGAGCCAGACGCGCTGGTTCTCGCGCCGCGCCTGCGCCAGCCGCTGCTTCACGCGCGCCAGCGCCTGCCGATCCGCGCAGCGCGAAACCCAGTCGTCGAACGTCGTGGCTTCCTGACGCCCTTCGTGCGGGAAGTTGATCTGTGGGTTGCCTGCTTTGTAATAGAAGTTGAACGAGGACGCCAGTTGTTCGGGCGTTATCACGATGAGGTCGCTCGGCCGGGCCTTGGCCGCCACGGCCCCCGCCAGCTCACGGGCGTTCGACTTGACTTGCGTGAGCAAAAGGAGCGAGACGTAGACAAAGCCCATCGCCGTGACCGTGACCGCCAGCAGGCGCACCACGGGGCGGCCCGGCAGCGAGGCGACGGCGTAGGCGAAGACGAGGAGCGCGCAGGGGGCGAGCATCGTCAGGCAGCGCGGCAGAAGCAAGAGGGAGCGGGCGTTGAGCGCGAGCGCCGCCGCGAACGCGAGGCACGGGACGCCCAGGAACAAAAGAAGGGCCGTCGTCCGCCGCCGGGTGTCCCCCGCGTCCGGGTTCGCGGCGGCCCCCGGGCGGCCTCGGCGCAAGGAGATCGCCGCCCGCCCGGCGAGAAAAGCGATCAAGGCGAGGCACACGAACCCGGCATAGTCGTAGGGGAGCGGCACCAGGATGGTGGCGAACTGCGACAGCGACGGAAAAACCCTGGGCAGTTTGGCGAGGCCGTGGCCCGCGTGCTGGGCCTGATAGATCAGAGACGGGAGCCACGGCGCGTACGCCGTCAACACCATGGCTTGAACACAAGCCCATTCGCGCAGGACGCGCCCGCGCCAGCCGATACGCTCCCCCGCGGGGCGTCGCTTCCAGCAGAGTACAACCACCGCCCACTGCGCGCCCAGCACCAGCCAGGACCAGTTGTGGGTGTAAAGCAGGGCGAGCGTGGCGCACCCGTACGCCAGCCACGGGCGCAGCCGGTCCGCCGGCGCGCCCTCCCGGTTCAGGCTTTCCCACAGGAAAAACACCGACAGGAGGCAGAGCAGTGGCAGCAAAGAGTAGGGGCGCACCAGGGCGGCGTTCTCGGCAAGCGCGCCGGACAGCGCGGCGAGCAGGGCGGCCACGAGACCGGCCGTCGGGGAAAAAACGCGCGCGCCCACAAGGTAGATGACCGGGATGAGGAGCGCGCCCAGCAGGACGGGAAGCGCCAGGGCGGCGGTTTCGGAATCCCCGAACACGTTCAGCCACACGCGCATGAGCAGATAGAACAGGGGGGGATGCGATTCGTGCAGCCGCAGAAACTCCAGCATCGCGCCCGCGGACGGGGAGCGAACGATGAACAAGAACAAAGCCTCGTCGCGCCACAGCCCGCTCCGCGCGGCCAAAAAGACGCGCAGCGCGAACGCGAGCAGCGTGCAGACCACGACAACACTTACAACCGCGCCTCGAGAAAGCCCCCGTCCCTCCGCCCGGACGGGCGCGGCGGGAATCGTCTTCACCATTGCCGTTTCCACCTCGCTATCATCGAAGAACACCGCGCCAGGCCGGCGTACGCGGCGGGTATGTGGTACAGGCGCAGCGACCGCTCGTACGCCGCTTTCGCGACGTGGTAGCGCCCCGCTTCTTCCGCGAGGGCGCCCAGCGAAAGGCTCGCCTCGGCGTACCGGCGCGGTATGTGTCCCTGCATCGGGTCGGCCTTCGCCCAGGTGGTGTACAGGCCGCGCGTGACAAAGGAACGCCACAGGCGCTCGTTCTCCGCCACGATCACCCCGGGCGGCGGCGCCTGCCCCTTCGAGTAAAGCCGCTCCCCCACCCCCCAGGGGACGCGGTCGAACGAAGCGGCCACCTGTTCGTTAAAGGAGAGGTGGCCGTCCGCCGTCCTGGTGTCGTCGTAGCGCGCGTCGGCGATGACGATGACGGGTATGTCCCGCGCAACGGCCCGCCGCATCATCTGCAGGAGGAACTCGCCGCGGGCCGCCTGATCCGGGGTCGCGCTCCCGGTGCCGGCCACGTCCGGGTACATGCGTGGCAGGTGCTTGCAGTACCAGGCGTTGTAGCCGAACAGCCCCCGCGCCATGGCGCGGTGGATCGGCACCAGATCCGGCCGTTCGCCGAGCACGAAGCGGCGGTACCAGAGCGTGAAAGGGACGGTCGAGCTGGTGACGACGAGCGCCCCGGCGGGGGAGGACCGGAGGATGTTGGCGGAGAAGTCGTCCTCGAGGAAGTTACCGCTCTTGTCGATCGCGGCGTAGTGGAGCGACATCTGCAGGACGGGGGCGGTCAGCGCGGCCAGGGCCGCCAGGCGCGCGTAACGCGCCCGCGCCTCGGCCGTCAACCGGAGGCGATCCCACGCCCAGCCCAGCGCCGCCGGCGCGCCCGCCGCCAGCAGCGCCGCCGCCGCCATGTAGGACGGCAGGTAGTAAACATAGATGTCGAAGATGTCGTAGCTGATCGCATAAACGACGTTGGCGGCCCAGATGTAGAGCAGCAGCAGGCAGAGCCCGCGCTGCCGCCGCCACAGCGCCACGGCGCCGACCGGGACGAGCCATAGGAGCCAGAGCCCGAACTCGTTCACCAGGTAACCGCCGTAGGCGCGGGCCTGTTCCCACATCACGCCCGCCGAGGAGAACATCTCGTCGCGGAACATGGCGCCGGTGACATGGCCCAGGAACGCCGCGGGCGTGGAAGGATCGCCCCAGTTAACGGGCGCGCCGCACCGGGCAGCCAGCGGCAGGTAGGCGTACAGCGCGAGCGGCAGGAGCAAAAGAGCCACGAGCGACGCCAGAGTCTTTCCCTCCCGCCATAGTGACCGTCGCCCGGCAAACACCAGGAGCAAAACTCCGGGGAGGAACAGGGCCATGCTCAGGTGATTGGTGAGCGCGAGGCCGTAGGTGAAGGCGAGCCCGCGCAGCAGGCGCACGTCATCGGGCCGGGAAAGCCAGAGCGTGGCCAGGTACAGCAGCGCGGACAGGAACAGGCAGGTGAGCGAGTAGACCTCACAGCTCAGGCTCTGCTGCCACAGCGTCGGCGTGAAGGCGAGCAGGAGCGCCGCGGCCGCCGCCCAGAACCGCTGCGGGACCAGGAGCGCCAGGAAGCGGAAGAAAACGGCCACGGATGCCGCCCCGAACAGGGCGGTCATCAGGTTGACCCGGAGCGCCGGGTTGCCGAAGGGAACGATCTCAAGGAACAGGCGCCCCAGCAGACAGTACAGCGGATAGCCCGTGGGGTGGGGCGTGCCGAACGTCGCCATCGCCGTGATGAAGTCGCCGTCGTCGCCCGTGTAGATAGTGCGACACAGAGTCCCCCCGTACACGGCAAAGACGCCGAGGAACAAGAGCCCTGCCAGGAAACGGTCCTGCCGCACGCACGTGTCCCTTGCCGCCGTGGGGGCAGGCAACTTCGGTTCGATCGGCTGCATAGCGTACGGATTCTCCCTCAATGGGCGTGGGACGTCAACGGCGGCGCTTGTCGCTTGCCGCGCAGGTGATTGCGGCAGACCACGTCGCCGGGGAAGGCGTGCAGGCCCGCCAGGGCCGCCGCGCGCGCCTCCGCCGGCCGCCCCGCCTCGCGCCGGTTCAGCACCAGCCAGCGGAAGGCGTCCCGGTACGCCTCGCTTTCGTCCTCGGTCAGGGTTCGGGGGTCGCGCGCCGCGCCGATCTGGATGGCCCGCTTCAGGTACGGGACCGCCTCGTCCCACCAACGCTGTCGCGCGGTCAGCATCATCCCCAGGGCGTTCTGGATCTCGATACTGTGGGGGTTGTTTTTCGCGCCTTCCTTCAGAAAGGAGACCGCCTCCGGCACTTTGGAGCGCTCGCGCGCGATCAGGGACGCCCCGATGACGTAGCCGGGCACGAAGCGCGGGTTGCTCCAGGTCATGAGCCGGAACAGCGGCAGCGCCTCCTCGGGGTCCCGGTGCCGGTGGTTGCGCATGTCCTGGTACGGCTTTATCTCGCGTTCCAGGTCACCGAACACGCCGCGCCAGTCCCGCTCCCCTTCCGGGATCACCGTGGTTTCGTCGTGGTGGCCGCAGTCGTGCTCGCCGGCGGCGGAGTTTGCGCGCGCCACGTCGTGGCTTTTGCCTTCCCGCGCTGTCAACCCGCGCAGGTCGACCCCGTTATGCAGGTACTTGTCCGCCTTCAGCCACAGGAAGTCGGCCATCGAAGAGCGGAACTGCCCGAGGAGCGACGCCGACGCTGCCTCTTCCAGCTTGCCCTGCTGCGCCGGGGGAAGGCCGCCCGTCTGCGCCACGACCGGCCGCACCCGGCCGGAGATCGCCCCGCCGGCCGTCATCACGCCGGCCGCCGCAACAACGGCAAAGAGGTTCCTCCACATGGTCACACCGCCTGCCGTTTGAACCGCCACACCCCGAGCGCGAGCAGCAGCGCCGTATAGGACGCGGCGTAGGCGAACAGCGCCCAGACCGCCCACGCCGCCACCGGCTTCCAGCCGTAGGACACCTTGCGGGAAAGGTCGAACAGGTCGAGGTGCGGCAGGACGTAGTAGCTCCCGCGCAGGATGGCCTGTGCGGTGCGGCCCGCCGTGCCGCCCAGCAGCAGGACCGCCTGCGAGAAGGTCGCCCCGCCCGCCGCCAGCAGCAGGGAGACCGTGACGGTCGCGCCCGGCGTCAGGAACAGGGAAAGCGTGATCGTCAGGGCGCACACGAGGGCGAGCGCGAACAGGCGCAGCAGCAGGTATTGCCAGAAGATCGCCCCGACGGCAAGGTTGTAGTAGGAAAGCGCGCCGAGCCCGACCGAGGCGAAAAGCAGCAGCGCCAGGGCGGAGAGCGCGAAGGCGCCG
>JAUJNC010000193.1 GCA_030446525.1 Armatimonadaceae bacterium | reverse complement strand
AAAATGCTAGCTGCTAACAGCAGATGAGGCAGAAAAGTTCATAACACCCTCTAGGATGACCATAGGGCCAGCCCTTAAGGCTGGGAACCGGGTCTACGCCGTTGCTCGGTATTCCCAGGAACGACTCGATCTTTGACCACTTCGAGTGGCCATCAACATAAATGATGTTGAGGCCCCCGTTATGACGAGGCACAGGACGCCGCAAATACTGGCCATTACCCGGATTACTGTACCAGGCCCTTTCGATACCGCCGTTATCATCAGGTCTCGGCCTGGTCTTGCTGAAAATACCGGGCGGCCAGAACCACAGAACGGCATAGCGCAGCGAGTGCTTGTTCCAGTTTTCTGGCTTGTCCTTATCCGGCCCGGTATCCGTACCCGTTTTCAGTGTCGCGCCATCGCACAATAGAAACGTGCCAGCAGCATCCTCAAGTTGGGCTAAAGATACCGAGGATTCATTAAAGCGATAGGAAACCAGGTTGTGGTTGACCCCGTAGCCCCCACTACTGGTCGGAAAGCCCGAAGCGGTGGCTTGAGGAATGAACTGCGTTTGATTTACTCCGTCCTCCGACAACCCGGTACGGGTCTCGCTGGGACAAACCCATACCTGCAAGCTCTTCAGGTAAGGATGAAGATAATGCTGAAAACGATTCGGCTGGACAGTACCTGCATTCCCGGCAGGCGGCAGAACCTCATCGTAATCCTGATTGTACATCAGTAGCGCATTACCTATCTGCTTGGTGTTGGACAGGCAGGCAGTCTGCCGCGCTTTTTCACGGGCCTGAGCGAAGACGGGAAAGAGGATGGCGGCGAGGATAGCTATAATAGCGATGACTACGAGAAGCTCAATAAGCGTAAAGCCGCCGGTTGTCATGCCACGGGGAGAACGGTTACGGCACCGATTCATAACACACCTCCTGTTACATTTACCTTGACGCTACAGCGCGTCCTTATTGTCAGGCAGCCCGTCACCTTTGACGCTTGTTAACGCACAAACCCCATGTGCCGCTCCGCCTGCTTGTCGAATCGTTTCGAGTTGCTTCCAACGTTACAACAGATCCCCCACTTTGTCAAGGATTATTTTCATCGGGTGTCATTGCTCAGTGAAAATGGGGGCATCGTCGCCTTTGATGCAGGCGGGCTCAGGGTTTCCGGCATGGTAGGCCTTCGGTCGGTTGATAGGCGCTGTAACTGGCAACAAGCGGTTGTTCTTTCGCCAACATGCGGGCAGTTCCCTACCTGAACAAAAGTTGAGGCGGCACGCCGGCAAAAAGATCAGGAAACGCCTGGCCTTTTTGCCGGCCCAAGCCCGAACCAACGGCGGGCGACAAAAAGGCGATGTTTAGGCCAAACTGAGCATGGACCCAAGGTGGTTCCGAAAGGTTGACGCAACGCCTCCCCTGCCTGATTGCGGTCCAAAAAGAGACTGCCGTGTGCGACAACCCTTGGAGATGCGGAAGTGGCCGAACTTGACCCGCCCGTGAGTGAGCGAGATCATGCGCGGGGGCGGAAAGGCGCGCCCCTCACCTTGCTGGAATACGGCGACTACGAGTGCCGGCACTGCGGCCAGGCGTATCTCGTCGTCAAGGCGATCCAGGAGCAGCTCGGGGAGCGGCTCTGCTTCGCCTTCCGCAACTTCCCGCTCCGAGACAAACACCCGCACGCCCAGCACGCGGCGGAGGCGGCGGAGGTGGCCGGGGCGCAGGGCCGGTTCTGGGAGATGCACGACACGCTCTTCGAACACCAGCAGGCGTTAGGGGACGGCGATCTGGTCGAGTACGCGGTGGCCTTGAAGCTCGACACCATCCGCTTCCTGCGCGACATGTCGGAACACGTGAACGCCCCCCGGGTGCATGCAGACGTCAAGAGCGGCAGAAGAAACGGCGTCCAGCGGACGCCGACGTTCTTTATAAACGGCGTGCTCCACGACGGCCCGTGGGACGAAGAGGCGCTGCTCGCCGCCATTCAGGGCGCCGGCCCTTGCAGGACAGGCGGGCTGTAGCCGGTCCGGCGCCGGCTCCGCAAGTAGAAGGAGAAAGGACAACATCATGAACAAACGACAAAAGCTCGGCGCGTTCGGGTTGGCGCTCCTGGGCGCCTCGGTCCCCTGGATCAGCGGGCGCGCCGGGCTGGCCCCCGCCCTGGCCGCCCCGGCACAGACCGAGAAACCCGCTGCCCAGGCCCAGCAGGCCCCCAAACGCGAACCCGACGTGATCTTCGTGCCCACGCCCGAGGAGACGGTGGACGGCATGCTCAAGCTGGCCGACGTGAAAAAAGGCGAGATGGTCTACGACCTGGGCTGCGGCGACGGGCGCATCGTGATCGCCGCCGCCCAGAAGTACGGCGCCCGCGGCATCGGCGTGGACATCGACCCGCAGCGCATCAAGGAGAGCAATCAGAACGCCCAGACGGCGAAGGTGACGGATCGGGTCAAGTTCCTGCAGCAGGACCTGTTCGCCATGGACTTCAAGGACGCCGACGTGATCACGCTGTACCTGCTGCCCCAGCTCAACGTGAAACTGCGCCCCAAGCTGCTCCAGCTGCGGCCGGGCACGCGCATCGTGTCACACGCCTTCGACATGGGCGAGTGGAAGCCGGACCAGACGGCCGAGCCGGGCGGGCGCAGCGTGTACTTCTGGAGGGTCCCGGCCCAGGTGGCCGGCACCTGGCAGGTCACCCTGCCGGGCGCGGCGGGCCAGCAGAACCAGACCCTGCAGCTCAAGCAGCAGTTCCAGAACGTGAGCGGCAGCCTCCGGATGGGCGACCAGACGCTCGCCGTCAGCAACGGCAAGCTGTCGGGTGACCAGATCCGCTTTACCCTGACAAGCCAGGGTCAGGGCCAGAAGAGGACCATGCGGATGACCGGCCGGGTGAGCGGCGACAGCATCCAGGGCACGATGGAGTCCGAGGGGGGCACCGCGCCGGGCAAGGGCGCGTGGACGGCCAAGCGGACCGAAAAGGCGGCGCCCACGGGTTCGACGAGCTAAACAGAACGATGCCGGGCGTTTTCAACGCCCGGCGGCATGAAGCCGAGGGCAGGAAAAGTGCCTACGCACGTCTCCACCATCCTGATCGGCGCCAGCAAGATACGCCGAACCGATGACAACTTGGGCGCAGCACAGCAAGACGGGTAGTTGCTTCACGGAAGGTGTGAAGGCAGGGCGAAGACGGTCGACGTTTCCAAACCGCACTCCGACTCACGGGGCACCGGCGCGGCGGGGCTCTTACCGGGGTTACAACGCCATGGTGTTCCCCGTCGGGAACAGGAAAATCATGGGCTTTCGCGAATACGTCGGCGCGCTGTGAAAGACGGAGGCCGCATGAACATCGGCATCATCGGAGCCGGGCAACATCGGCGGCGCTGGGACGTTTGTGGGCGCAGGCCGGGCACGCGATCTTCTTTAGTTCGCGTCGTCCCGACGCTTTGCGCGAACTCGCGCGACAGGCCAACAACGCTCAAGTCGGCACGCCGCGGGAAGCGGCGGCGTTCGGAGACGTCGTGCTCGAAGCGGTCCTGTTCGGCCAACTGGCGCAACTGCCCGCCGAGGCTCTGGCGGGCAAAATCCTGCTCAGCGCCGCCAATTACTACCCGCAGCGCGACGGCCAGATCGACCTCGGCGGGCGCAGCGAAAGCGAATACCTCGCGGCGATGCTGCCCCAAACGCGCGTCGTGAAGGCTTACAACATGATGCGGGCGGGCGTCATGTCCCAGGTCGCCGACGGCGGCGCGGCGCCGGGACTGGCCGTCTTCTTTTGCGGCGACGACCCCGACGCCCGCGCCCGCGCCGCGCGCCTGATCGCCGACTCGAAGTTCACGCCCATCGACGCCGGGCTGCTGCGCGCCGGAGTGCTCTTCCAGACGAACGCGCCGCTCTACGACGTGCAGATGCGGCCCGACGAAGCCGCACGAGCGCTCGCCCAGGCGCAGACTACCCGGTGAGAACTGAACGCCAACCCCAACCCTCCGGCGCCAGGACAGGTTCACCAAGGAGAGGACCGCCCATCACGTTCGGCAAGCGGCTGCAAACGGCGGGGAAAACCGGTACAATAGATATGCGATGCCACAGGCGATCACGCTGAACGTCAACGGGCGGTCCCATACGGTCGAGGTCGAACCGGAGACCCCGCTGCTGTACGTTTTTGCGCAATGACCTCCTCCTGAACGGGCCGAAGTTCGGCTGCGGCCTGGAGCAGTGCGGGTCGTGCATGGCCCTGGTGGACGGCGAGGCCGTTCCGACCTGCCGCCTTCCCGCCTCCGAGGCCGAGGGGCGCGCCATAACGACGCTGGAGGGGCTGGGCACGAAGCAGAGCCGCACCCATCCAGAAGGCCTTTATCGCCGAGCAGGCGGCGCAGTGCGGCTTCTGCATCAACGGGATGATCGTGCGCGCGAAGGCGCTCTGGACCGCGAACCGGACCCGTCCGAGGCCGAGATCCGAGAGAGGCAGCGCGTGCTGTGCCGCTGCGGGACGCACGCGCGGATCCTGCGCGCCGTGCAGCGGGCCGCCCGGGAGAGGGCGCGATGACAAGCCCGGTGTCATCACGGCGGGAGTTTTTCATGAAGACGGGCACTCTGGTCGTCGGCTTTAGCCTGCTGTCCCCGGCGCCGGACTGCGCGCAGGCCACGCAGGGTGCCGGCAACACCAAAGCGCCGGGCGGCCCGAAGGGGCAAGCCCGCATCGATTCGTGGATCCGGATCAACGCCGACGAGACGGTCACCGTCTTCACCGGCAAGACCGAGCCTGGGGCAAGGGATCAAGACCGCGCTGGCGCAGATCGCGGCGGACGGGCTGGACGTCGCGATCGAGCGCGTGCGGATGGTCCTGGCCGATACGGGCTTGACGCCCGACGAGCTACACCGCCGGGAGCTTCTCGATCGAAGAGAGCGGCCGGGCGCTCCCGCGGCGCCGCGGCGGAAGCGCGTCAGGTCCTGATCGGGCTTGCCGCGGAGCGGCTCGGGGAGCCCGCCGGGCGTTTAGAGGCGCGCGACGGGCGCGTAAGCGTCCGAGGCGGCGCGGCCGGTGTGCCCTACGGCGAGCTGCTCGGCGGCAAGCGCATAGAGCGCAACGCTTCGGGCGCGGCGCCGGTGAAGAGGCCGGAACAGTACCGGCTCGTGGGGAAGTCCGTCCCGCGCCTGGACCTTCCGGACATCGTGACGGGCGGCCCCGTCTACGTGCACGACCTGCGGCCCCCCGGCATGCTGCACGGGCGCATCGTACGCCCCCCGAGCTACGGCGCGCGGCTGCGGTCGATCCCCGAGACCGAGGTCCGCGCCCTGCCCGGCGTCGTGAAGGTGGTGCGCGACGGCAGCTTCGTGGCCGTGGCGGCAGAGCGTGAAGAGCAGGCGATACGCGCCGCGGAACGCCTCCGGCAGGGGGCGCTCTGGTCCGAAGGAGAGGATCTACCGGATTTCCGGGATTGGAACAGGCGTTTGCGTGAGTCGCCCACCCAGGACCGGGTCGTCCGGGACGAGGGGGACGCCGAAGCGGCGCTGCGCGACGCGGACGTGCGCCTGGCGGCGACCTACACCCGGCCCTACCTGATGCACGCGTCGCTCGGCCCGTCCTGCGCCTTAGCCGAGCTGCGAGACGGCTCCCTCGCGGTGTGGACGCACAGCCAGGGCGTGTTCCCCCTGCGCCGGTCGCTGGCGGACCTGCTGGCGATGCCGCCCGAGAAGATCCGGGTGATCAGCGTCCCGGGCGCGGGCTGTTACGGACACAACGGCGCCGACGACGTCGCCGCCGACGCGGCGCTGCTCGCGCGGGCCGTGCCGGACAGGCCGGTCCGGGTGCAGTGGATGCGCGAGGACGAGCACGGGTGGGAGCCGTACGGGTCGGCGATGATGATCGACATCCGCGGCGGTCTGGACGCGGCGGGGAACGTCGTGGCGTGGGATTATGCGGTGTGGACCGACGCGCACAGCACGCGGCCGGGCGGGGATGCGGGTGCGCTGCTGGCGGCGCGCCACCTGGCCGAGCCGCGGGAGCTGCCCTCCGCGGGCAATTCGGCGGGCGGGTACCGCAACGCCGAGCCGCTCTACGCCCTGCCCAACCAGCGCATCGTCGCGCGCTCGTTCCGGGGGCCGCTGCGCGTCTCCGCCCTGCGCAGCCTGGGGGCGTACGCCAACGTCTTCGCCCTGGAGTCGTTCCTGGACGAGCTGGCGCAGGCGGCCGGGGCGGATCCGCTCGCGTTCCGCCTGCGCCACCTGAAGGACGGGCGCGGGCGCGCCGTCCTCGAAGCGGCGGCGAGTGCGATCGGGTGGGGCGCGGGCGAGCTGCCGCGTGGCCGCGGGCGCGGGATCGGCTTTGCGCGCTACAAGAACCATGCGGCCTACTGCGCCGTCTGCGCCGAGGTCGAGGTCGGTACGCCTGCCGGCCAGGTCCGGGTCGTGCGGGCCGTCGCGGCGGTGGATGCCGGGCAGGTCGTGAACCCGGACGGGCTGCGCAATCAGATCGAGGGGGGTGTCATCCAGTCGGCGAGCTGGACACTGAAGGAGCAGGTCGCCTTCGACCGCCGGCGGGTCACGAGCCGCGATTGGGACACGTACCCGATCCTGCGCTTCCCCGAGGCGCCCGTCGTCGATGTCGTGCTGCGGGATCGTCCGGACGAGCCGCCGCTCGGCGCCGGCGAGGCCGCCCAGGGCCCCGCGGCGGCGGCGATCGCCAACGCCGTCTTCCACGCGACCGGCAAGCGCGTTCGGGACCTGCCCATCACGCCCGACAAACTGCTGTAGGGGCAGGGCTCGCCCTCCCGCACGATCCGACCGTTTCGGAGAAAGGAACACGATGGGTGACGGGCTGGAAACGGCGGTGGATCGGCTGGAGTCGTACGGGCCGGCAGCCCTGGCCCTCGGCCTGGGCGTGCCCGTGCCGGCGGGGACATCTGACGAAGCATCCCGACGCGGCCCCCGCGCCCGCGGGAATTTAGTACATGGAAAGGGGCAAGAAGATATGGCTATCCGACACGCGGAAGCACAATGGAGCGGCGACCTTCGCGAAGGTCAGGGCACGATGAAACTGGGCAGCGGCGCTTTCGAGGGGCCGTACAGCTTCCGCTCGCGCATGGAAGAGGGTACGGGCACCAACCCGGAAGAGCTGATCGGCGCCGCCCATGCCGGCTGTTTCTCGATGGCATTGTCGGCGCAGCTGGGGCAGGAGGGCTTCCCGCCGACCCGCATCCACACCACGGCCGATGTGCATTTCGGCCCGGTCGGCCAGGGTTTCGCCATCACCCGCATCGACCTTCACACGCAGGCCGAAGTCCCGGGGATCGACGAGGCGACCTTCCGGCAACAGGCCCAGGCGGCCAAGGAAAACTGCCCGGTCTCCAAGGCCCTGGCGGGCACGGAGATCACCCTGGACGCGGCGCTGGTCCAGGGCTCGTAGCGAACTGTCTCATGAAAGAGCTGCAAGCGGTGGTGGACGCCGCGCGGGAGGCCGAGCGCTCCGGCAAGGCGGCCGTCCTCGCCACCGTCGTCAAGGTTCAAGGCTCCGCCTATCGGCGGCCCGGCGCCCGCATGCTCGTGACCGAGGAGGGCTGGCGCGCGGGTTCCGTAAGCGGCGGGTGCCTGGAAAGCGACGTCGTCGAAAGGGCGTGGCGGCTCACCGAGGCGGGACCTGCCGTGGTGTCCTACGACACGACCGATGACGACGACATCGTCTTCGGCGTCGGCCTGGGCTGCCGCGGCGTGATCCACGTCCTGTTCGAGCGCCTGGCGCGCCCGAAGGACACCCGGCCGGACCTCATCGGTTTCTTCGAGGCATGCCTCCGCCGCCGGGAGCGCGGTGTCGTGGCCACGGTGCTGGGCGGGGAAGGCCCGATCGGGGCGGAGGCCGGCGGCCGCCTCCTGCTGCACCCGGACGGCGGCGTGATCGACGACCTTGCGGACGCCGGCCTCCGGGAGATGGTACAGGAGGACGCCCGGGACGCGCTCGCGAGCCGCCGCTCAGAAAGCAGGGTGTATGTACTCGCCACCGGCCGGGCGGAGGTGTTTATCGAGGTGGTCGAGCCGCCCGTCCCGCTCGTCGTCTTCGGCGCGGGCCATGACGCCATCCCGGTCGTGCGCCTGGCCAAGGAGCTGGGATGGCACGTCACCGTGGTCGACGGCCGGCCCGCCTACGCGACATCCGCACGGTTCCCCGAAGCGGATGACCTGGTCGTCTCGCTCCCGGACGCCGCCCGCGAGCGCGTCCGGGTGGGTGACGAGACCGTGGCGCTGGTCATGACGCACAACTACCTTCATGATCTCAAGCTGCTGAAAGCCCTGCTGCCGTCGCCCGCGCGCTACCTGGGGGTTCTGGGATCCAGGAGCCGGACCCGGCGGCTGCTCCAGGATCTGAAGGATCAGGGAGCGACGTGGACGGACGAACACCTGCACAAGCTCTACGCGCCGGTCGGATTGGACATCGGGGCCGACACGCCCGAGGGCATCGCCCTGGCCGTGGTCGCCGAGATCCAGGCCGTCCTTGCGGACCGCCCCGGCGGCCTTCTGCGGGAACGGAAAGGGCCGATCCACCGGTCCGGCGCGGCCGGACCGGAGGCGGACGACGGTCAGCCAGGGGGTGAATTCGGCGGCCAGAGCCGGGAGAAAGCGAGGGCGGTTTGCGGGCTGTCGGCCTGGTGATCCTCGCGGCCGGGGCGTCGACCCGCCTGGGCCGGCCCAAGCAGCTGCTCCCGTACCGGGGCCGCACCCTTCTGCGACACGCGGCCCAGGTGGCCCTCGATTCGGTTTGCCGCCCGGTCGTTGTGGTGCTCGGGGCGTGGGCAGAGCAGCTGGAACCCGAGGTGCGCGGCCTCCCGGTTCACGTCGCTCACAACCCGCACTGGGAAGACGGCATGGGCGCCTCCCTTCGCGCCGGATTGCGGGCGCTGGAGGCCACGATCTCCGGGGTGGAGGCCGCCGTGGTTCTGCTTTGCGATCAGCCCTTCGTTTCCGCCCGGACCATCGACGCCCTGGTGGAGGCGCGCCATGCCACCGGCAGACCGATCATCGCGTCGGAGTACGGAGGCGCTCTGGGGGTGCCGTGCCTGTTCGACCGGGCCCTGTTCGGCGAGCTTGCGGCCCTCCAAGGGGCGGAGGGGGCGAAGCGGGTCATCAAGGGGCATGAGGACGACGTCGTCGGCATCCCCTTCCCCGCCGGCGCCATCGACATCGACACGCCCGCCGATTACGAACAGCTTCGCGCAGGCGACAGCGGTGCAGGCGACAATCCACAGGGGATCGACGGCACGGCGGCACGATGACCGGAAGGGATATCCCCGCGGCCCAGGCGGCGGCTGCGACGGACACGAAGGACCCGATGGATACAGCCCTATTGCCAAAGGTGGAGCTGCACCTGCATCTCGACTGCTCACTCAGCTACGAGGTGGTTTCCCGGATCGACCCACGCATTGGCCGCGCGGAGTACGAGCGGGATTTCATCGCGCCGGCGAAGTGCGCGAGCCTGGCGGACTTTCTCACGCGCGCGCCCGAAGGCGTAGCGCGGATGCAATCCGAGGAGGAGCTGCGCCTTGTCACCGCCGACCTGTTCCGGCAGCTCGCACGCGACAACGTGATCTACGTAGAAGT
>JAUJNC010000192.1 GCA_030446525.1 Armatimonadaceae bacterium | reverse complement strand
CCGAGGTGGGAAAGGGCCCCACCGAGTTGGGGAAGGGGCAGGGGGTGAGGGCGGGACAGGGGCCGAGGTAAAGTTCCCCGGCCAAAGACTACGGGGCAGCAAGGCGCTTGAGTGTCACCATACCGCCGTCTACGGCTTGGACGTTCAGCTCGTAGCCGTATATCAGCGACATTCCGACGAGCGGGTCGGTGTCGGCGGCGTCTATCTCGATGAGGCGCCGCTGACCGTCCCACTCCACGGTTCCGGTGTAAACCTCGACGAGTTCGACGCCGCCGTCGCCAAGTATCACCTGCTGGCGCCCTGCAAAGGCAAAGCTCAGTGCCACTATCGTCGCGGAAGGCAGCGTGAGGGAACCAGTAAAGCCCGTATCTATCACCGCTTCAAACTCCTGCTCTTGCCCGTTGGCTCCATAGACACGCAGGCGAATCACGGCTTCACGGTCGGCGTTGACAACCCCGGTGATCATCACGCCTCCGACAAAGAGCGCAGGCCGATGCGGTGAACGGCGCGGTGTCCGATGCGGACAAACCAGATTTGCGCGTCGGGGATACGCTGGAAGAGGCGTTCCGAAGCGGTGACGGTGTCCTCCGCCATCTCATACGCTCCCGTCTCGATGTCAATGGCGACGATCTTGCCTTTATTCTCCGCCTCAACCTGCGGGCGGATGTCCCGGTTGTAAATCTCCTCGCCGCGTCGGGCGAACTCCTCTTTGCTGTAGCGGGGCTGGCGTACGGTCATGATCTTCCCTCCTTGTGGCAGTGGGGCGCACCGCGTCGCGCCTCACTGCCATTATACAGGGAGTGGACAAACCCCATCGTGTGACAGGGAGCCACCAGCCGTATTAGCGTCCCGTGCAGCAGGCTCTTGCTAGAGAAGGCTACACCCAGCAACCGGCTACGGCAGCAGCAACGCACGGTTCCGGATGCGGCCCGCGCCACCTGCGGATTTTGCTCCAGTCGGCAGAGAAGAGAGCCTGGGGCTGCGCGAAGCCGGGGTTGGCAGTTCCACAGGCACCCCTCTCCCAAACTCCCCCTCTCCCAGAATTGGGAGAGGGGGCCGGGGGGTGAGGGCGGGGCCTGAGGGCGGGCCAGGCCCCCTAGTTCGCGTGGATCACGATGCTGCCGCCCCCGATGACGGTGCTCGGCGTGGCGTTGTCATCGGCCCCCATCTGGTTGTCGTAGACCGTGCGGCCGTCGGAGCCGTTCGCATTGATGACCCAGATCTTGATGCGGAACTTGTCCGACCCGCCGCCACCGTTGATCTGGCCGTCGATGGCGGTCAGCATGAAGCGGTAGCCGCCCGCGCCGTTGATCGTGCCCTGGCCCTTGAACTGCGCCCGGGCGCCGGAGACCACCAGCCACTCATAGGAGGCGCTCTTGAACATCAGGTTGCCAGCCTTGAACTGGAACTCCGTGTTGCCGGTGGGCACGGTCGCCCCCCTCTGATAGCGCGAGACAAACCCGAAGGACGCTTTTCCGGTCAGGTACGGATCGGCGGCGTATGCCCCCGCGGGCGAGTTGATCCAGCCGCCGCCGGTCACAAACCCGGCGCTCGGGTCATAGATCACGACGAAGGCAGGCAGGTCGGTGCCATCGGTACGGATGGTATTGGTGCTGCCGCTGCCGTTGTCGTCATCGGTGACGGTAAGCCTGATCGCGTACACCCCGGCAGCGGTGAACGACTTACTGCCGCTCACGGACCCACTGCCGTTGGTTTCCGTCACAGTTCCCGGAACGGGATCGGGATTCCCATACACATCGCCGCTGAAGCTCCACTGGGTACCCGGCGTCGTGTGGGTATCCGCCGTGCCCGGATCCGTGAACGTGCCCGTGAGGTTCACGGCGGTGTTGACGGCTGCCACATAGCCGGACGCGGGGCCGGTGATTGTCACGGTCGGCGCCACGTTGGCGACGGTTACCGTGGCAGTGTACTCGGTCACCCCGCCGTCTTTGTCACGGATCTTGCCCTGGAGCGTGCGGCTGCCGTTATCGCTCGTCGGGAAGGTGGCGGTGCTGCTGGAACCCCACGCGCCATAGCCGCTGCCGCCGTCGAAGGCATACGTGAACCCCGCTGTGGTGTCGGCCGACGAGGGGTCGGACGGGTTGGTCAGCGACAGGCTGATGTTGCTGCCCTCATTCACCGCAGACGGAGCCATGAAGGTCGCCGTCGGCGCCACGTTGGTGACCGTGATGGTCTTGCTGTCCGTGCCCGCGCCGCGATCTTTGTCCGTGACCCTCAGCGTCACCACGTAGGTGCCGTTGTCGTCGGGAGAGAAGTTGAATCCGGCCGTGGTTCCCGAAGCGTACGTCGTCCCGTTCTTGGTCACCGACCAGGCATAATCGAAGCCTGCCGCCGTGTCCGCCGAACTTGGATCTGTGACCGAGCTGGTCAGGTTGATCACCCTACCCTCCGGGCTGCTGGCCGGAGCGCCGTTGATGACCACGGTCGGGGCGACGTTGGTAACGTCGATGGTTTTAGTGGTGGTGCCGGTGCCACCATCATCATCGGTTACGGTGAGCGTGACCACATACGTGCCGTTGTCGTCCGGCGTGAAGCTGTAACTGGCACCCGAACCCGAAGCAAAGGCGTTGCCGTTCTTGGTCACCGACCAGGCGTAGGAATGCGTGTCCGCCGTGCCGGGATCAGTGACCGTGCTGGTCAGACTGATGGCCGTGCCCTCCGGGCTGCTGGCCGGAGCGCCGTTGATGGCAGCCGTCGGGGTCACGTTGGCGACGGTAACGGTGGCGCTGCTGGTGCCTGTTGCGCCAGCACTATCTTTGACCGTTAGCGTGGCGGTGTAGGTGCCGTTATCGGCGTAGGCGCGGGCCGCGCTCGGGCTGGAACTGAACGCAGTTGCAGGCGAGCCATCGCCGAAGTTCCAGCTATAGGTAAGCGTGTCACCCGCATCCATGTCCGAGCCGGACCCGGTGAAGGTGATCTGGCTGCCTTCATTGCCCGAGTATGGACCCCCTGCGTTCGCCGTCGGCGCATCGTTGACCGGGTTGACAGTGATGGTGACCGTGGCCGTGTTGCTGTCGAGGGTGCCGTCGTTGGCCTTGTAGGTGAAGCTGTCCGTGCCGCGGTAGTTGGCACCCGGGGTGTAGGTGAAGGAGCCGTTGGCGTTGAGGGTCAGGGTGCCGTTGGCAGGACCCGAGACCTTGATGGCCGTAAGCGAATTGCCATCCGCATCAGTGTCATTGGCCAATACACCCGCAACACCCGCAGCCGGAACGGTGAGGGTGTTGTCCTCGTTGACGCTGTAGCTGTCGTTGTTCGCTACCGGGGCTGCATTGGTGCTGGTGCTGGTGTAGGTAAAGCCACCTGTCTTCGTTGCCGTACTTTTTCCGTCCTTGTCGCTTACCTTTACATCGACAGTTGCTGCTGCGTGTGCCGGAGTAGTTGCCGTAAGGGTTTCGCCATCAACGCGCGTAGCTGTAACCGAAGCCGCCGTGCCGAAAGTTACCTTGTAAGGTTCCCCGCTCGTACCATATCCCCCACCCTTTATGGTGACTAACGTTCCGCCTGACGTGGGGCCTGAGCTTGGACTAACGCTGTCGATTTTCAAGTTGTCGGTAAAGGTCGTCTCGGCGTGGAGGCCGTGGGCGCAGTCGGCGGTCAGCTTGAAGGTGCTGCCCAGCGAGTCGTCTGGGTGGACGTACCAGCTCGAGGTGAAGCTGCCGCTCGCGTTGGTGGTGACGGTCCACGCTTCATGGCCGGCGCCGCCTCCGGGGGTGCTGTCGATGTGTTCGACCTCGAGGGTGACCGTCTCGTTGGCGTGGAAGCCGGAGCCGGTGATCTGCGCCGTTTCGCCCGGCGCGTAGTCGGATTTGTCCGTGGTTACGGTCTGGGCCCATGCGCCGGTGCCGAACACCAGCAGCAGGAGAACCGGAACCCATCGCAGCAGAGAACGAACAGACATGTTGTGTGTTTCCTTATCCTTCCAGATAGGGTTTGGCGCCTTCGCGCTCTGTCCCGGCCTTTGACCGGGAGTCCGCGTGCGGCGGGCCGACGAGGGGTTTCCCCGTCGGCCCGCGCTGCACGTCTTCGATATGTTTGGCATTCTGCAGATCGTGTGAAAAGATGGGAAAAGGTGATCTCCTGGACTCTCCCCTTTGTGATCTCCCTGGTGATCTTCCTGGCTGTGCTCATCCCATCAAAGGTCGATGTCCCCATTATCCCCCGTTGTGTCCGACGGGACAAGGCGCAAAAGTCCCGTTCCGGCGATTCCGGCAGGGTCTTTGGTCCGCCCTCGGCTCTTGGCCCCGCCCTCACCCCCGGCCCCTCTCCCAATTCTGGGAGAGGGGTGCCTGTCATGGGGGCGGCCCCGGCTTCGCACGGAGGCGGAACCGGAGCCAAGCCGCGCGGCGCCCGCGGCGGCTGTCGGCGACGCCAGGGTTGGCAGCGCCACAGGCCCCCCTCTCCCAAACCCCCCCTCTCCCCCGAGTGGGAAAGGGACCCACGAGGTTGGGGAAGGGGGCCGGGGGTGAGGGCGGGACAAGGGCCGAGGGAGGAACTTGTTGGGAACCTTTAGTAATATTGCTTTGTCTTGGGGGAATGGGTTAGAATAGCCGTGCACGCGTGTTGTCTTGAGGCCCGGCAGGATGCGAAGACGGCCGCGGGCGCTTGCCAAAGCAACCTGCTTGTTCCTGGTGTCGTCAACGGCGATAGGTACGTGAGGTGGAAACTGTAGAAGAGAAAGTGGGCGAGAAGCTGGGGAATTACCGGCTGGTGCGCGAGGCGGGGCGCGGCGCCATGTCCATCGTCTATGAGGCCGTAGACACGCGCGTCGAGCGGAAAGTGGCGCTCAAGGTCGGTTTGTCGCTGTCCCATCCGTCGCCCGAGGCGCGGGAGCGCTTGATTGCGCGGCTCAAGCGCGAGGCGCGCGCGGTCGCCCGCCTGTCGCACCCCAACATCGTCACCATCCACGACGTGGGGGAGCAGGACGGGCAACACTTCCTGGTGATGGAGTACCTGGAGGGCGTCACCCTGCGGGAGCGCATGGACGAAGGGCCGCTGTCTCTGGCCGAAGCGTCCCGCATTCTGGATCAGGTGGCCGCCGCGCTGGATGCGGCCCACGCCCGCGGCGTGGTGCACCGCGACATCAAGCCGTCCAACGTCATGCTGCTGCCGGGTGGTCACGTCAAGGTCATGGATTTACGCCTCGGCAGCCAGGCGGCAGAGTACATAAAGAAGCAGAACGCCACGATCGACCGCTCACCGTCGTATATGGCGCCGGAGCAGGTGCGCGGCCAGGTGAGCGCGTCCTCGGACGTCTGGGCGGTGGGCGTGCTGCTCTACGAGATGCTGCTGGCGGGACGCGCCCCTTCGCGGGGGACAGCGTCGTGTCCGTGCTGTACCAGACGGTTCATGAAGCCCCCGGCCGCTGCCCGAGATGCCGGTCGAGGTGCAGAGGGTCCTCCGGCGCGCGCTGGAGAAAGACCCGGCGAAACGGTACGGCTCGCCGGGGAACTCGCCGAGGCGTTCCGGGCGGCGGCGCCCGCTCCGGCGGAAGCGCCCCGGCGGCGGCAAAGGAAACGAGCCGCCGCCGGGGGCGGGCGTCCTGGCGACCGTTTCGGCATGGGCCGCACGCCCCGTCGTCTGGGTGGTGGCGCTGCTTCTGGTCGCGGCGGGGATCATGGTTCCCTTCGTCCTGCAGAACAAACACCGGGCGCCGATGGAGGCGATCCGGCAGCGGATCAACCTCCGAGCCGCGGCGCGCGCAAGGCGCGTCCCGAAAACGGCAGCGAAGCCGCCGCCCCGTTCCGAGGCCGCGCGTCAAAAGGAGCCTCCGGCTTAAAAGGCACTGAAGGCGGGACGAACAGGTGCGGGCCCTGCAGAAGGGGCGATAGAACACCGCTGCCTGGCTGACGGGGTTCATACCCCAAACTTTTGGGGATAATACGTGCCAACATCCCTTGCCAATAAGCAGGTGCCGGATGCCCGGCGGCTTATGATGTGGTGTCGAGACACATGATGCCCAGCATCAGGATCCTGATCGCGGACGACACTACCCCGTGTGGCGCCTGCTCGCGAACCAGATGGCACGCGAGGCCGACTTCGAGGTCGTCGGTGAAGCGGAGGACGGACGGCAGGCGGTCGGTTCGGCGCAGAAGCTGTGCCCGGATGTCGTCGTGATGGACCTCAACATGCCGCATCTGAACGGCGCCCAGGCGACGGAGCGGGTCGTGGCTCAGGACCCGCGCATCAAGGTCGTCCTGCTTACCGCGCACGAGGACCTGGCCTCCCCGGGAGGTTCACGGGCGCCAGCGAATGGAACAAGGGCTGCACGCCCCAGGAGCCTGGTGGCCGAGCCGGGCGCAGGCGCCGTTCCGACGAAGAGCAGACCACGGCGGCAGCCATGCGGCGCCGCCATCGAGCGGCTGGCGACGCGGGCGGCCGCGATCTGACCGAGCGCGACGAAACGGTCATCGAGAGGCTGGTGACCGAGCGCGAAAACGGTTATCGAGAGGTCACCATCCACCATCCACCAGGTCGCCCGCGCGCTGACGGCGGAATCCAAAAGAGGTGACGGGACTCGGCCGTCAAACACACGCTGGAGCGCGCGATGGTGAAGCTGCGCATCGAGCCACGGACCCGCGCGCGCCCTGGTCAAGTACGTGCTGTCGTTCCGCCAGAACGATTAGCGGCGACCGCGCGTCGGAAAGCCGTGCTGAAAGCCAAAAGTACCGCAACCCATGCGGTACGCCGTCGGGGCGTTTTCGGTGCTTGCCGCGATGCTGCTGACGGCGCCTGCTCTGGCCGTTGATCCAGCCGCACGCCAGCGTGCTCTTCTTTACCGCCATCGTGGTCAGCGCCTGGTGGGGCGGCCTGACCCGGGCTGCGCCAGCCACCCGTCCTCCCTGCTCATCGAGTACATCTTTTTACCTTCGGTCGATCAGCCGTCCTGGGGGCCGGGGGTATTGTGCGGCTGAGCGCGGTCGTGCTCGTCTTCCTGCTGATCGCCTCGCTGCGGGCGGCGCGCCAGCAGGCGGAGGCGGGAGCCTGCGGCGGCAGGCCGAGAGCGGCGGGCGCCCTGCACGAGGCCGAGCAGGGCGTCGCGGCTCGTCGGAGTTCAGCCAGCATGAGCCACGAGGTCCGCACGCCCCTGAACGGCGTGATCGGGATGACCGGCCTGCTGCTGGACACCGGCCTGACCCCGGAGCAGCGCGAATGGCGGAGACGGCGCGCGACTCGGCCGAGTCGCTGCTCACTATCATCAACGACATCCTGGACTTCTCCAAGGTCGAAGCCGGCGAAATGAGCATCGAGCCCGTGCGCTTCGACCTGCGGACGGTGGTCGAGCAGGTGGCGGACATGCTGGCCCCCGCGCCCAGGAGAAGCGCCTCACCCTGATCGTGCGCTACCCCGTGGACGCGCCGCGCCACCTGGTCGGCGACGCCGGGCGGATCCGCAGGTGCTCACCAACCTGGCGGGCAACGCTATCAAGTTCACGCACAAAGGGCACGTCCTGATCAACGTCGAGTTCGTGGAAAGGACGGACCACGACGCGCACCTGTGGATCGCGGTCGAAGACACGGGCATTGGCATTCCGAAGACAAGATCGACCGGATCTTCGAAAAAGTTCACCCAGGCTGACGCTCACGACCCGGCGCTATGGCGGCACCGGGCGTGGGGCCTGCCATCAGCCGGCGCGGAGCCTCATGGGGGAAGCATCGGCGTCACCAGGCCTGCCCGGCGCCGGCTCGACCTTCTGGTCTACCCTGCGCCTGCCCCTCGACGACCGGGCGCTCCGCCGCTCCCGCGCCGGAAACGGACTCGGCGGGGTTGCGGCAGCTGATCGCGGACGACAACGAGGATAAACCGCCGCGTCCTGCACGAACAGGTTTCCGGGCTGGGCGTGCGGGGTCGGCTGCGCTTCCGCCGTGGAGGCGCTCGCCCTGCTGCGCGAGGGCGTCGCCGGCGGCGATCCGTTCCGCGTCGCCGTCCTGGACCACCAGATGCCCGGCATGGACGGCGAGATGCTGGGCCGGGCCATCAAGGCGGATCCGGCGCTGCGGGATACGGTGCTCGTGATGCTGACCTCGCTGGGGCAGCTAAGCGACGCGGCGCGGATGGTGAAGGTGGGGTTCGCCATCTACCTGACGAAGCCCGTCCACCAGGCGCAGCTTCTGGAGGCCCTGGCCACCGCCCTGGGCGTGTCACGGTCGGGGGACACGGCCGCGTCCGAGACGCGGCCTGACCGGGCCGATCCGGCGCGGACCCCGCCCCGCCCGGGCGACACGCGCGTCCGGGTCCTGGTCGCCGAAGACAACGCGGTGAATCAGAAACTGGCGCGGCGCATGCTGGAGAAGCTCGGCTGCCGCGTGGACGTGGTCGCCAGCGGCAAAGAGGCGCTCGCCATGCTGGAGATGCTGCCCTACGACGTGGTCT
>JAUJNC010000191.1 GCA_030446525.1 Armatimonadaceae bacterium | reverse complement strand
CGGCAACCAGGCCGGCGTGGTCCAACTCGTCGCGGACAGCCCGTTCGCCCGCGTCCACGACGTGGACGCGCCGGGCACCTACCCGCAGGGCCGGCCGTACCGGCGCTGCCAGCTCATGGTGGACGCGGCCAACGAGCGCAGCTACTTCCTGGACGTCGTCGCGCCCGACGGCGGCGGCCAGCACGACTACAGCCTCCACGGACCGCCGGGGACGTTCCAGGCGCGGGGCGGCTCGTGGGGCGGCCCCGCGCCGGGGACCCTGGCCGGCGAGAACGTCGCCCCGGGGGAGATCTACGATGACCCGGTCCTGGGCGCCCAGGGCTACGGGGGCGGCTACTCCGGATACCTCGGTTCGGGGTTTCAGCACCTGAGCGGCGTGCGGCGTCACCAGGGCGGCGATTGGGTCGGTGAGTGGAGCCACGAGAAGGACCCGGGCGCCCGTCTGCGCGTCCGGGTGCTCCCCCAGCCCGGCCAGCAGGTCCTGCTCGCCGAGGCGCGCGTTTCGCCGGTCAAGTACCCGCAGCCGGTCACGTACGTCATCGCGCGCCGGGCGGGCGAAGACCTGTCCAGCCGCTTTGTCAGCGTGATCGAGCCCTACCGGGACGGGCCGTTCGTGGAGGACGTCCGGACGCTCGCGCTGGACAGCGGCACGGGCGTCGCCCTGGCCGTGCGGCGCGCGGGCGGGGAGACGGACCTGCTCCTCTACGACGCGGCCGGCTCGACCAAGACCCTGGCCGACCACAAGCTGACGACGGACGCGCGCGCCGCCGTGGTGACCCTGGGCGAGGGTGGCCGCGTGCGGCGCGTGTTCTTCGCGGGGGGGAGCTACCTGGACCTGGCGGGACGGCGTCACACGGCGCCCGCGCCGCCGGCCGGGCGCGTGGTGGCCGTCGATCCGTCAAAGAACACCGTGCGCATCCGCCTGGCGACCCCGGCGCCCGATCTCGCCCCGGAGGCGCTGGCCGGGCGCGTCGTGCACTGGGTGAACGACCTGCGCCGCACCGCCCACCCCGTGGTGGCCGCCAGGCGGGACGGCGACGAGCTGGTGCTCACGACCGGGGACGACCTGCTCGTGGGCCGCGCGCGGCTGACCTCGGTGGGCGCGCAGGAACTGGGCACCAACACGGCGCTGCCGCTCGCGCCCGTGTACCGCGGCGTCGCCCTCTGCGGCGAGGATTTCTCGCCTTTGGGCCGGGTACGCGAGGTGGGCGGGGGGAAGATCCGGCTTGCGGGACCGGTTCCCGCGGGGCATCCGCTGCAGGTCGGCCAGGATGTGTGGCTGGTGAACGTAGGACCGGGCGACCGGCTGGAGGTGCCTGCTCTCTTTTCTATGCAGGAATGATGAGTCAGCAAGGAGGGAAAATGATGATCGTCTCCGAAGCTCGTCCCAAGGCGGCGGCCCCGCCGCTGCGCCCGCGCCCGCCGATGGGGCTGGGCATGGCCTGGATCGGCAAGGAAGAGGAAGAGCTGGTGCTCGACGTGCTGCGGAGCAGGGAGCTTTTCCGCTACTCCGGCAGGAACCCGGACTGGCCGCCGATGGCCGCGACCCTGGAGCGCGAGTTCCGGGAGATGGTCGGCGCGCGCTTCGCGCTCGCGGTCACCAGCGGCACGGCCGCCCTGGAGGTGGCGCTCGGTGCGCTCGGGATCGGGCCGGGCGACGAGGTGATCGTGCCCGCCTGGAGCTGGGTTTCGTGCTTCACTGCCGTGGTCCGCGTCGGCGCACGGCCCGTCCTCGCCGAAATCGACGACACCTTCTGCCTGGCGCCGGGCGAGATCGCGCGCCTGGCCGGCCCGCGCACCCGGGCGGCGCTCGTCGTGCACTTCCAGGGCATCGCCGCCGACATGGAGCCGCTGCTGCGCGAGGCCCAGGCGGCCGGGATCGCCCTGCTGGAAGACTGCGCCGAAAGCCCCGGCGCGTACTACCGGGGTCGCCACGTCGGGGCGATGGGGCCCGTCGGCACGTTCAGCTTCCAGTACCAGAAGAGCATCACCAGCGGCGAAGGCGGCATGGTGGTGACCGACGACCCCGTCCTGTATGAGCGGGCCGTGCGGATGCACGATCTGGGGATGGTGCGGCCGTATCACACCCAGTTCATCGAGCCGCAGGTGCCGGCCTTCTGCGGCGGCCAGTACCGGATGAACGAGCTGACCGCCGCGGTGGCCCTGGCGCAGCTGCGCAAGCTCCCGCGCCTGCGCGCGCACTGCCGGAATCTGCAGGCGCGCATCGTGGCCAGGATCTCCGGCCTGCCCGGGTTCGCCTTGCGGCGCGTCCCCGACCCGGACGGTGACCAGGTTCGAGATCTACCTGCGCCTGCCCCGCGAGGAGCAGGTCGCGCCGTTCCGCGAGCGCCTCAACGCGCATAATGTCAACTGCAACCAGATGACCGGGACCTACTGCCACTACGCGCGCCCGTACTGCCAGACCGGTGATGCGCACGCGCCGGCGGCGGCGCCGTTCGCCGGACTCGGCCCGTGGCCGGCGCCGGGCTACCGCAAGGAGGATTTCCCCCGCACCGAGGCGCTGATCCACCGCTTCGTCGCCCTGCCGCTCGGCGCGCTCTACACCGAAGAGGACGCCGACTACATCGGCGACGTGGTCTGTCACGTGCATGACGACGTGGTGAAGGAGGATACCCGGTGAGGCAAGACCTTTGGTGGATGTATCTGACCGCGCTGCTGCTCGTGGCCCTCGTCGCCGCGCCCCCGGAGGCGAAGGCCGCCCCGGCCGCCTGGGAGAAGCTGGGCACGTTCGTGGGCAAGGGCGGCTCGATGAGCAAGCTGGTGGGGCCGGGTCCGGGCGGCACCGAGCGCCTGTACATCTGCTACACGTATCTGTCCAGCCTGGACCTGGTCGCCTTCGAGCCGGACAGCGGCAAGTACAAGGTATGGAGGCACCCGGAGGGCGGCGCGTGGGCCATGGAGAACGGCCCGGACGGGCGCCTTTACATCGGCACCTACTTCGAGGGGCATGTCCTGCGCCTGGATCCCAAAACGGATCAGCTCGAGGACCTGGGCCAGGCCATCCCCGGCGAAACCTATGTGTGGCAGTTGTCCCTCGGCCCCGACGGCAAGCTCTACGGCTGCACCTACCCGGGCGCCAAGCTCCTGCGCCTCGACCCCCAAACCGGCAAAGCGACCGATCTCGGCAGGATGGACCCCGAGGAGAAGTACAACCGGACCCTGTGCGCCGCCCCGGACGGGTGGGTCTACTGCGCCACCGGCTCGGAAAAGGCGAACCTGGTCGCCTTCAACCCGACGACCAAGGAGCTGCGCAGTCTGATACCGGAGAAAGACCGCAAACCCGGCTTCGGCACGGTGGTGCGCGGCGCGGACGGCAACGCCTATGCGACGTACTTCGGCGCGCGTTACCGGCTGCAGGACGGCGCGGCGACGGCGGTCCCGGAGCTGCCTGCCGCGATGCCACGCCAGCGGCTCAAGGACGGGCGCGAGGCGAGGGATCCCGGCACGTATCCGGGGCGCGACCTGCCCATCTTCCGCGTGGCGGCGGGCCCGGACGGCAAGCTCTACGGCAGCTCCGTCCTTCCCGAATACCTGCTGCGCTTCGACCCGGCGGACGGGAAGCTCGTCACCCTGGGGCTGATCCCGGGCGCGGAGGCGTACTCGATGCTGGCCGCGCACGAAAAGCTCTTCATCGCCTCCTACACCGGCGCGACCTTGCAGATCTACGACCCGTCCAAGCCCTTCAAGCCGGGAACCGGGCGGGACAACAACCCGGCGTTCTACGGCAGCACCGCCCCGAACCAGAACCGGCCGTACGATATCGCGCTGGGCGCGGACGGGAAGGTCTACATCGCCTGCGTGCCCGCCTACGGCTATCACGGCGGCGCGCTGTCCTGGTACGACCCGGCGACGGACGAAGTGGAGCACGTGCCGACCCCGATCCCCAAGCAGTCCATCGCCTCGGTCTGCGCGCTGCCGGGGAACCTGCTGCTCGTGGGCACCTCGATCGAGGGCGGGTCCGGCGCCAAAGCCATCGCCAAAGAGGCCGTGCTGTTTCTGTGGGACACCGACAAGCGGCAGGTGGTCTGGCAGGGCGTGCCGATTGGCGGCGCCGGCATCCTTTCCAACCTGGCGCTCGGCGGCGACGGACTGGTTTACGGGTCAGCGGACAAGCAGGTCTTCGCCTGGGATCCCGCCAAGCGCGCGGTCGCCGGCACGACGACGCTCGCCCAAGGGGGCGTCACCCGCGCGGGGCTGCAGACGCTCCCGGACGGCCGCGTGGCCGCGCTCGCCGGGTCGTCGGCGCTGTCCCTGCGCTACGCGGACGGACAATGGCGGGTGGACGAGTGGGCGCGCGGCGACCTGCCGCTGTCGGCGGGCAAAGCGGCGCTGGGCGGCTGGTTCTACGCGGCCTCCGGGGACCAGCTCCTGCGCTGCCGTATCCCGCCGAAACCGTAGGGCACCGCGCCGAAGGGACTGCCATGTCCTATCTCTGGTACTGGCCCGCGGGCGGCTGGGACTTCGACGCCTGGAAGGCGCGCCACCCGGCTAGGCCGATCACCGGTGAGAACAGGCGGGCCGGCAGGACCTGGCGCCGCGGGCGCAGGACGGCGCGACGCCGAACGACTGGCGCCAGCGGCGCGCGGGGTGGCAGCAGGCGACCCGCGACCTGCTGGGCACGCTGACGGACCGGCCGCCGGCCCGGCTGCGCTGGGAGGTGCTGGCGGGGCCGTATGAACAGCGGCGTGCGCCCTCCTACAGCCTGCGCCGCCTGCGCTACACCCTGACCGACGAAGAGTGGGGCTACGCGTGGCTGCTCGTACCTTCGGGAGCCGCGACGCCGCGCCCGGCGGTCATCGCGCTGCACCAGACCGTGCCCCAGGGGAAACTGGAGCCGGCGGGCCTGGAAGGGGATCCCGAGCAGGCCTGCGGCGAGGAGCTGGCGCGGCAGGGGTTTGTCGTGCTCGCGCCGGACGCCATCGGCTTCGGGGAGCGGCAGGCGGGCCACAAAAACGCCCATTACCGCAGTGCCGACCAGTTCTTCGCCGCGCACCCCGACGGCTCGGTGATGGCCAAGATGGCGTACGACGCGCGGCGTGCGGTGGACCTGTTGCAGTCGCTGCCCGAGGTGGACGGGGCGCGCGTCGGCTGCATCGGGCACTCGCACGGCGGCTACGGCACGCTGTTCGCGATGCTCCACGACGACCGTATCCGGGCCGGGGTCGTCAGCTGCGGCGTCACCCTGCTGCGGGCGGACCCCGCCCCGGAGCGGTGGTGGCGGCGGACGGCGCTGATCCCGCGCCTGGGGTTCTACGAGGGGCAGATCGCGCAGGCGCCCGTCGACTTCCACCACTGGCTGGCGCTGGCGGCGCCCCGCCCTCTGCTGGTGTCCGTGGCGCTGAAGGACAGGATCTTCCCCAACACGGACCAGGTGCCGCCGGGGCTGGAGATGGTGCGAGAGGTGTACCGGCTCTACGGCGCCGGTGACGCGCTGCAAACCCACGTCTTCGACGGCGGGCACAGCTTTCCGCACGACGCGCGCACGCGGGCCTACGAGTTGCTAGAGCACGCGCTGAAGTAGGTGGTCGACGTGCGCAAATTCTTCCGGGGTGTTGACGTTCCGGAGCGCCGGGGCGATCTCCGGGGGGGCGCCGAGGTGCTCGAACCGGCCCGCGGCAATGAGCGCCTGCAAGGAGCGACGTCCGGCGGCTATTTGACGCTCGACCAGGGGGAGACAGGCGGCGGTATAGATCGCGAACAGCGGCTCGACCTGCCCGCCGTTTTCCACGACCAGCCCGTCGCGGAGGTGGCGCCCGGAGGCGGCGTCCTGCAGCCAGCGCAGCGCCCCGGACGTCAGACGCGGCATGTCGCAGGCGACGGCGAGCACGGAGCCGCCCGGCACGGGCGCCGCGTGCTGCCGCAGGGCGGTCAGCAGCCCGCCGATCGGTCCGACGCCGGGAACCTCATCCTCCACGAAGCGCACGCCCTCCAGGGGCCAGTCCGGGGGCCGCGGCCGGCCGACGACCAGCACGTCCGGGGCGACCTCCCGCGCCGCGCCGGCGGTGCGCTCCAGCAGCGAGACGCCGCCCAGCACGAGCCGCGCTTTGTCCCGGCCCATCCGCCGGCTTTGACCCCCCGCGAGGATGGCGATCAGGATGGGGCTACCTCCCCGACTTGGCCGAAACACCGGAGACGGTGAACGGCAGGACGGGGCTGAGGCCGGGACCGCGCCGGTTGAACTGCGAATTGACGACCAGCAGGCGCCCGCTGGCGAAGGCGGCCGTGGTCGGGTACCCGAACGTGGGGTCGGTCAGGCCTGAGACGATCTTGCCCCGCCCAAGGTCGGCGCTCAGCTGGATGCCGGCGATCACCTGCTGCGCGTTGCGGACGACGTACAGGACCTCCCCCACGAGCAGGATGCCGTCGCCGTTGGTGACCGTCGCCCCGCCCAGATCGATCTGCGTGACCGCGCGGGTGGCGACCTCGATGCGGAACAGCTGCCCGGTGTTCGACTGCACCACGATCAGGTAGCGCCCGTCGGGGCTGGCGGTGATCCCGTTCACGTTGAAGCCCGGCCGGTATACCAGGGCGGTTCCGGTGAAGTCGAGGAAGCGCTCGAACGCGATCTCGCCCTGCGCGTTCGTGAAGACGCGGTACAGGAACGGGCTCATCGAGTCCGTGAAGTAGGCGTCGCCGGCGGGGGTGAGGGCGACGTCGTTGATGAAGGTCGGGCTCGCGCCGGTATCGAACCGGCGGATCAGCTGGGCGGTAGACGCGTCGTAGACGAAGAGCCGGCCCGTCCCGCCGCCCGCGATGAACAGGCGGTTCTGCTCGTCCACCTTCAGGCCGACGGCGGTCGTGCGCCCGTCGCCGCCGCCGGGCAGGAACGGGGTCGCCACGCTTTGACCCACGTTGCCCCGAAAGATGGCGCCGTCGGTCGTGCTGCTCACGAAAAAGTCGCCGGTCGACGCCTGATACGCGATCCCCTCGGGGAACACGGCATCCCCGGGCAGGACGTAAAGCTGCGCGGCCGATTGCGCGACCGCGACGCGGCCCGCAAGGGGGGTGAAGCTCGCAGCGGCAACTCCGAGCAGCCCGGCAGCCAGTGCCAGAGTCGGCTTTCGTCGGAACATGGGCGCTTTCCTTTGTACCTTCTACACGCTCGCGGTGTCGTTAGCGACAGCCGCCGCTTGTGTAGTTACCCCGTTGCAACAAGCGCTACACACCGTGCCAGGCCTCACTCCGCAGGCCGGCTGCGGCCTGCGGCGCGGATACTCCGCAGCAGCGTCGTCAGCTCCTGCACCTTGTCGGGGTGCTGCGCCGCCCTGTTCTTCGTCTCGCCCGGGTCCTCCGCGAGGTTGTAAAGCTGCACCTGAGGCGCCTGGCCCGACGCGACGCCGGTGCTGGCGAGAACTCTGGGGCCCTTCCCCGCCTCGATGAGCTTCCACGGGCCTTTGCGGAGGGACAGCACGCCCGCGTGCTCCACAAGGTGGTCCCGCCCGGTCCGGGACTCGCCGAGCAGGGCCGGCAGGACGTTGAAGCTG
>JAUJNC010000190.1 GCA_030446525.1 Armatimonadaceae bacterium | reverse complement strand
GATGATGAGGACAGCTAGAGAGGCTGCCTCTTTACTTTGGTTTTGTGTGTTGTGTTTTTTTTTTGTGTGTTGTCTGGTGAGACGGTTGATTTGCCTGTGGGGTTGACTCACTGGAGTTAGAAGTGCTGCTCCTTGATGTGTTATTTCAATCAGTTGTAGTATCACTTTCTGGTCATCATGACGAAGTTGGCGACCGTGTTCGGGGCCTCCTCGGGATATAGCTTTATCCGGATCGTGCCTTTGTCGGTCACAACCGTGGCGATCGGGTTCGCGGCCCGCTTCGGTTTCGCCTGATTTTGTGCGGCGGCGGGCCCGGCGGCGATCAGGGTCGCCGCGGCGATCGCCGGAAGAAGCTGTCGAAAAAAGAGGGTCACCGTAAAAACTCCTGGTTTCGCTAGCGTCTGCACCCATTGTAGACGAAGCGCGCCGGCCTTGTCAACCGCGCCGCGCATCACGAATTGTTGATCAGGCCGCGGATGCGGTTGATGCGGTCCCCGCTGTTGGGGTGGGTGCGGAACCAGGTCGCCGGGCCGCCGGACCCGCCTTCCTGCTTCTGCAGCTTCTGGAAGAACCGGATCATGCCGTTGGGGTCATGGCCGGTCCGCTGCAGGTAGCGCACCGCCAAACGGTCGGACTCGTATTCGTCGTCGCGCGAGTGTTTCAGCAAGATCAGGCTGCCGCCTATGTTGGCTATACTCGCCGCCGTTCTGTCACGGATGAGCGATCCCAGAAAGCCGGCGACCGCGCTCTTCTCCATATGTTCCTTGGAATGGCGTGCGTCGGTGTGGGCGACCTCGTGGGCGATCACCCCGGCCAGCGCGTCGGTATCGCCGCCGATCTGATCGAGCAGGCCCGTGTGGATGTAGACGTAGCCGGGGACGGAGAACGCGTTCACCGACTTCTCCTCGATCACGCGGAACTTCCAGGGCAGGTTGGGCCGGCCGGAAACGGCGGCCATGCGGCGGCCGATCTGCTCCACCAGCCGCGCCTCGCGCGTGCCGGTGACCACGCGGTACTTCTGTTCCACCTGCTCGGCGGCCTGCCGGCCGGCTTCCAGCTCCTGCTGCTCACTCACCAGGCTGATGCTCTGCGCCGGCGTCGGCGCGAGGGCCACCACGCCGGCAGTGCCGCCCGCGGTGACCAGCGCTGCCGTCACGAAAGCCGCCCAGCCGCGCCGCAAGGGGGCATGTTTACAAAACCTCATGGTCGTCTCCTCGTACCTCTTCCTTATTTTATACCTGTAAATACGGATCTCCCTACGGTTCTTGTGCCCGTCCGCTTTGTTTTTACCCACTTTCGGTGACCGCACCCCAGGCACAGGTCGGGGTTACGTCATCAGGACCCCGCATTTCCTCCTGGCTTGATGCCTGTAAACCCCGGTGTTTCTTGCGGTTTTGTGGCAACCCGCCTTGTTTCTGCCTTGTTTCGCTAAAGACGCGCCGGGGCGGCGCCTATAATCTGCTTGTCTGCCGAAGTGGGCGCGCATCGCGCGCAGACGGCGGCGGAGAATAACCCGAGGCGAGACGCCTCTTTCGGCGGCGTCGGTGAGACCCGCCGACGGTCCCCAGGATGGGGACCGCATCTATCACGGAGGAAAAGTAAATGGCAACCCGTATCAACACCAACGTTCTGGCTATGAACGCGGCCCGGAACACCGGCGTCAACGACCGGAAAATGTCGTCGAACATCGAGAAGCTGGCCTCGGGCCTGCGGATCAACCGCGCCGCGGACGACGCGGCCGGTCTGGTCATCTCGGAGAGGATGCGCGCGCAGATCTCCGGCCTGGACCAGGCGGTCCGCAACACCAACGACGCGATCAACCTGGTCAAGACGGCGGAAGGCTCGCTGGCCGAAGTCCACGATCTGCTGCGCTCGATGCGCGACCTGGCGGTGCATGCCGCCAGCACCGGCACGAACGCCGAGTCGAAAGACGCGGATCAGCAGCAGTGGAACTCGGCGATCGACTCGATCCAGCGCATCGCCAACACGACCACGTTCAACGGCAAGAAACTGCTTGAGGGCACGGTGGCCGACGGGACCGCGACCGCGACCTCGAGCACGGTGACGGTTGGCAACGCCAGCTTCACCTTCCAGATCGGGGCGAACGAGGGCGAGACGTCCAATCAAACCGTCAGCGCCATGGACGTCCAGAGCCTGGGCCTGGCGTATCTGACGGCCACCACGCCGACCGGCGGGGCGCAGACCGTCTCGGTCGCCAACACCGGCCACTACATCCAGGTGACGCAGGCCCACTCGGCGGGCGCGACGCCCACGAGCAGCGCCATCGAGCTGGTCGACGCGGCGATCAAGAAGGTGTCGGAGCAGCGGGCGAAGCTCGGTGCGTTCCAGAAGAACACGCTGGAGTCGAACGTCAACTCGCTGTCGATCGCCAAGGAGAACATCGCGGCGTCGGAGAGCGCGATCCGCGATACCGACATGGCCAACGAGATGGTGGCGTTCACCAAGAACCAGATCCTGTCCCAGGCCAGCCAGGCGATGCTCGCGCAGGCCAACAACTCCTCGCAGGGCATCCTGCAGCTCCTCCGCGGCTAATAGCGGCCAACCGAGGAGATGGTCCGGCCTCCCGCTCACGGGAAACCGTGGGCGGGGGGCCTCTTTGTAAGAGGTGATGCGCATGAACATACAACCTCACAGCGCGGCAAGCACCGGCCCATCGGTTCCGCCCGCCCCGTACCGGGCGCCGGCTGACGCGGAAGCGGCTGCGCAAAAGGCCGCCGCGAAAACCCCCGCGCCGCACGAGCTTTCCGCGGCGCTCGATGCGCTCAACGAGCGCCTGGCCGGGCGCGGCATGGAGGCGCGTTATTTGGTGGACGAGCAGACCAAGCTCGTGGTCATTAGCCTCGTCAACGCCGAATCCGGCGAAGTCCTGAAGCAGTTCCCGAACGAGACGGTGACGCGACTCACCGCGGCGCTTTCCGGGTGCCGGGCACCCTCTGGGTGCGGGCCGCACCTGGTGGATGAAAAGGCCTAGGAGACACAGCGATGCCGGGAAACCTTTTTCAGATAAGCGGGCTGGGATCGGGCGTGGACACCGCGTCCATGCTCGACGCGCTCCGGCAATACCGGATGCGCCCCGTCCAGCTCGAGCAGAAGCGGCAGGACGGCTACGCCGCCAAGCAGAGGGCGTGGCAGGACATCAACACGCGCCTGCTCGCCGTGAAGACCGCGGCGGACGCGCTGACGCAGACCGCGGCCTTCTCGTCGGTCAAGGCGGCGACCGGGGATACGTCCGTGGCCACGGCGACCGCCGGCGCCAGCGCCGCGCCGGGCGCCGTGAACCTGGCGGTCACCCAGCTGGCGCAGGCCCGCAAGCTGGCCTCGAACACCTTCGCCGACGGCAGCGCGGCGCTCGGCCTTTCCGGCGACTTCACTATTAACGGCAAAACGGTCCGCGTCACGGCCGAGGACTCACTTTCGTCGCTGGCGACCAAGATCAACACCCTGGGCGCGGGCGCGTCGGCCTCAGTGATCCAGATCGCCGCGGGCCAGTACCGGCTCACGCTTTCGGGCCAGACCACCGGTTTGCAGGATTCACTTTCGCTGGCCAACGTCCAGGGCGGCACGTCGCTGACGACGCTCGGGCTGCTCGACGGCAGCGCAGCCGCCGTCCGGCATTCCACGGTCGGCCCCAGCGGGACCAGCGCCACGGGGAGCGGCTTCGCCGCGTCCACGACCGCGCTGGGCACGGAGATGGCGCTGAGGACGAACTTTCTCGGCTCATTCACCGTGAACGGCGGCACGGTCTCCTACGACACGGCGATCGATACCCTTTCCACGCTCGCCGACAAGATAAACGGGCTGAGCATCAGCGGGCTGTCGGCCCGTGTCGCCACCGTCGCGGACGCGAACGGAAAGTCCACGCAGCGTCTGCAGATCACCGGGGCAAGCGGCGCGCCTTCTTTCGACGGCGATGCGAACGGCCTGCTCCCGATGATCGGCGTCACGCAAGGGGGGACGGCGTCCGCCAATGTTCTTTCCAGCGCCAGGGACTCCCAGTTCACCCTGGACGGGTTGACCCTGCAGCGCGCGGGCAACACGGTCAGCGACGCGCTGACCGGCGTCACGCTGAACCTGCTCAAGGAGGGCGCGGGCGCCACGACCACGCTGACCCTCAGCCGCGACACGCAGGCGGCCGTGGACGCCGTCGGCAAGTTCGTCAGCGCCTACAACGACGCCAAGGGCAAGATCAAGTCCCAGTCCACCTATGTGCCGGGCACGGACGCATCCGCCACACCCGCCCTGTTTGGCGATGCGACGCTGCAGCGGATCGGGGACGATCTGGCTTCCACCCTTTCGCGCTCTGCCACGGGGCTGCCCGCCGGTTTCCAGAGCCTGCGCGACATCGGCATCAAGCTGGAAACCAGCGGCACGCTGTCCGTCGACAACGCCGCGCTGGCTGCGGCGGTGCAGAAGGACCCGGACAGCGTCGCCAAGCTGTTCGGGACCTTCAGCCAGGCGAGCGACACGGCCGCCCGCTTCGTCTCGGCGGGGACCGCGACCAAGGAGGGGACCTACGCCGTCGAGACAACCACGGCCGCGGAACAGGCCAGGATCACGGCGGGGAGCGCTCCCGGCGCGCGCTCCACCAACGAGACGCTGCGCTTTTCCGGGACGTTGTTCCCGGCGGAGAAAACGGTGACGCTGGCCCCCGCCGATACCCTGGCGCAGGTGATCGCCAAGATCAACGGCAGCGAGGTCGGCAAGCAGGTGACCGCGTTCGACGACGGGGGACGGCTGGGCCTGCGCTCCAACAGCTACGGCTCGGCGCAGAGCTTCTCGGTCGTGTCCGATCTGGCCTTGGGCGGCACCGGCATCGGGACCGTCGCGCGGAGCGATGCCGGCGTCGATGTCGCCGGGACCATCGGCGGCGAGACCGCCGGCGGCAGCGGCCAGACCCTGACCGGGAACCAGGCGGGCGGGGCCGCGAACGGGCTGGCGATCAAAGTCACAGCCACGGCGGCGGGCAGCTACGGCACGGTCTCGGCCCAGCGGCGCGGCCGCCTCGGGCCGTACGCCTGGTCGGTCAGCTTACCGACACGTCGAGCGCATCCACCGGCGCGATCAGCTGGCCCAGGATATGCTCACGCAGCGGATCAACGACTCCAAGGAGACGGTGACCGCGGCGACGGCCCGTGTGGACGCCTACATTGCCCGCATGCAGGCGCAGTTCACGCGGATGGAGTCGCAGATATCGCGCTTCCGGGCGCAGAGTGCGCAGTTATCGCAGCAGGTGGCCGGTTTGTCGGGCCTGAACAACAAGAAATAAGAGAATCATCTCATGGCAACACCCAACCCTTATCAGCAGTATCATACCGTGCAGGTGACGGCGGGTCCCGCCCGCCTGACCCTGCTGTGCTACGACGGCGTATCTGGTTTCGCGCAGGCGCGCGAGGCGATGGCGGCCAAGGCGCTATGACGTGCAAAGCACGCTTATCGGCAAACGCAGGCGCTGATCGGCGAGCCTGATCCGGGGCCTGACGAGCGCGGCGGCCCGATCGCGCTGAGCCTGGACAAGCTGTACCGTTACCTCCATGACCGGCTGACCCATGCCAACATCCAGGACGATCTGACGGCGCTCGACCAGGTGAAAAAGGTTTTCCTGGAGCCTGCGCGAGGCCTGGGCCGAGGCGATGGGCGCCGGCGCGCAGGGCGTCTGGCGCGACTTCGCCCCGGCGGTATGAGCCGGGAAGAGGGAGTACCCCGATGAACCCCCAGGCCGGCGTCGCCGAGCCTGTGGCAGGCGTTTGCCACCGTCTCGGCGGCGCAAAGGACGCGATTGACGCCGGCGACGCGGACGCCCTGGACGCGCTGTTGTCGAAAAAGACCGGCTGCTCCAGGCATTGGCCCGGCGCGACGTCACCCGCGACTCACCCGGGACCTGTCCCTGCTGCCGCTTATCGAAGCGGTGCAGCAGCACGAACAGGCGGCTGGTCTCGCATTCGCCGAAGCCCGGGAAACTCGGCCGGAAAGATAGCCGCGCTTAGAGAACAGCGCGCTGCGGGAAAAGCGTCTGGGCAGAGCGCCCCGGAAAGCGCCAGAACAGCAGGAGCCGCGCTTCTTCGATCAGCACGGCTGAAACTTCTCCGTGGGCCCCGGCTCCTTCCCCGGCCCCTTCCCGATCCTGGGGAGAGGGGCCCCCCGCGCGAGGCCCCCACTCCCCCAGGCTCGCCCCCCCACCACCTCCACCGCTCCCCACCCCCCCCGCCCGACCCCCCCCCCCCCTCCCCCCCCACCGCCCGAGCGGCCGGGGGTGAGGGCGGACAGCAAAAACACCGAGAATTGCGGGTGGAGTTACGCCGTCATGAGCAGCAAAAAGAAAAGTACCCGTTCCCCGTCCTTCCAGAACAACCGGAAAACCGGCAAAGCCACCCGGCCCCCTTCCCAGGCACCCGCGCCCGACGTTTTTTCTCGGGCGGTGCGGCATCACCAGGAGGGGCGCTTCGGTGAGGCCGAGGCCTTGTACCAGCAGGTATTGCGCGCCGATCCGCGGCACGCCGACGCGCTTCACCTTCTCGGCGTCGCCAAACATCAGCAGGGCCGGCACGACCTGGCAGTGGGGTGGATACGGAAGGCCATCGTGGTCAAAGGCGCCGAGCCGCTGTTCTACGGGACGCTGGGGAGTGCCCTGCAGAGCCTGGAAGACCGGGCGGGGGCCATGGCGGCGTATCAGCAGGCGCTTTCGCTCGACCCCGGGTACGCCGAAGCGCACAACAACGTGGGTGTCTTGCTCAAGGAGGACGACCGGGACGCCGCGAAGGCCCGCTTCCAGCAGGCGCTGCGGTTCCGGCCCGACTACCCTGAGGCGCTCAACAACCTGGGGACCGTTCTTCAGGCCGAGGGGGATGTGGAGGCGGCAACCGCTCTGTACTGCCGCGCGATCGCGCTCAAGCCGGATTATGCCGCCGCGCACAACAACCTGGGCACCGCGCTGTTGCCGCCGGGCGACCTGGCCGGGGCGGCGGCCTCTTTCCAGGAGGCGCTGCGCCTCGCTCCCGACTTCGCCGAGGCGCACTTCAACCTTTCGATGGTGCAGCTGACGCAGGGCGACTACGAGCGGGGCTGGGCCGGGTACAAGTGGGGTCTGAAAACCACGATGCGGAAAACCCACCCGTTCACCGAGCCCCTCTGGGACGGCGAGCCGCTCGCGGGGCGCACGCTCCTGGTGCACGCCGAGCAGGGCTTCGGCGACACATTCCAGTTCGTGCGCTACCTGCCCCTGATCCGGGAGCACTGGTGCGCCGACGGCAGCCGAATCATCTTCGCCTGTCAGGACGGCCTGGGCCACATACTCCAGAGCGCCAAGGGCTTCGACCTCCTCGTGGAATCGACGGCGGGCGCTCAGTCACGGCCGCCCTTCGATCTTCAGGTCCCGCTGCTGAACCTGCCCGCCATCGTCGGCACGACGCTGGACACGATCCCCGGCGGGGTTCCCTATCTTCAGGCCGAGCCGGACCTGGCGGCGCGCTGGCAGGCGCGCATAAACGCCGCCGCCGGCGGCGACTTCAAGGTCGGCATCGTCTGGGCAGGAAGCCCCGGCCACGTGAACGACCGCAACCGCTCCTGCCGCCTGGCGGATTTCGCCCCCCTGGCGCGCATCGGCGGCATGCGGCTGTTCAGCCTGCAAAAGGGCGCGCCGGCCCAGCAGGCGGACGAACTGGGCGCGGAGATGAACCTGGTGCGCCTGGACCAGGAGCTGGGCGACTGGGCGGACACGGCGGCGGCGATCGTGGGCCTGGACCTGGTGATCACCGTGGATACCGCGGTCGCGCACCTGGCCGGCGCTCTGGGCAAGCCGGTGTGGATGGTTCTGCCCCGCATGGCCGAGTGGCGCTGGCTGCTCCATCGTGAGGACAGCCCCTGGTACCCGACCATGCGCCTGTTCCGCCAGACGCGCCCGGGCGACTGGGCGGGCGTCTTCGAGCGCATCGTCGCTACACTGTGCGGCGCCGCCGACGAAACGGAGCAACTCGCCGCCACACCCGGCAGCCCCGGCGACGTGAACAACCTCCTGATCAGCGTCGTCATCACCACGTACAATCGGCGGGACATACTGCAGCGCGTGCTGGCTTCGTACGAAGCGCAAACCGTACCCCTGTCGGCGTACGAAGTGATCGTCATCGACGACGCATCGACGGATGGTACTGACGAATTCTTGCAAGGATACGCGCCGAATTATCATCTCGTCCGGTATCGCAACGAGCGCAACCGGGGCCTCGCGGCGTCGCGTAACGAGGGCTTGCTGCGCGCGCAGGCCCCGCTCGTCCTTTTCGCCGACGACGACGACGCGGCCACACCACGGTTCCTGGAGGAAAACCTGCGCACCCACGCGGCGTACCCGGCGGAAAACGTCGCCGCATTGGGGAAGCTGGAAGCGTCCCCGGAGGTCGCCGATAGCGTTGTGTTTCACGTCATGACGCGCAACCCCGGCCTTTACATTTATACGGACGATCTGCGCGACGGTCAGGTCTGCGACTTTCGACACTTCTGGGGCGGCCGCATCTCGGTAAAAAAATCGTTTCTACTGCGGTGCGGGCTGTTCGATGGGGAAACGCGCGGGGCGGAAGACGCCGAGCTCGGCTGGCGTTTGCACCGCCACGGGCTGCAAGTGGTCTTCAACGAGCGCGCCGTTTTGCGCGCGCTCCGCTCCTACAGCTACGACCAGTTCTGCCGGCGCAGCTTTCAAATCGGGCAATACGCCGCGTGGATAACGCGCAAGCACAAGGACAACGTCGTGCTCGTCGGTGATGCAGCCCATACCGCGCATTTCTC
>JAUJNC010000189.1 GCA_030446525.1 Armatimonadaceae bacterium | reverse complement strand
CAAAGCGCCTTCCATCGAGTCCCGGGCGGGCAACCTGAGCGGCGGCAACCAGCAGAAGGTCGTGCTGGCGAAGTGGCTGTCGCTCGCTCCGAAAGTGCTCATCTTCGACGAGCCGACGCGCGGCATCGATGTGGGCGCGAAGGCGGAGATCTACGCGCTGATGCGGCGCCTGGCCGACGAAGGCGTCGCCATCCTCATGATCAGCAGCGACATGGAGGAGATCCTCCACATCAGTGACCGCGTGGCCGTCATGCATGAGGGCCGCATCACCGGCATACTTCCTCGCGAGGCGTGCAGCGAAGAGGCGATCCTGCGTCTCGCTGTCGGAAAGACATGAGAAAAGAGCTCGGAATCTTCGTCCTGCTCGTGGCCCTCTGTATCGTGGTCGCCGTGATGAACCCGCGCTTCCTGGGGGCGGCTAACGTGCAAAACATGGCCCGCCTGATCGGCATGTACGGCATCTTCAGCCTCGGCCTGGGCTTCGTCATCATCACCGGAGGCATCGACCTGTCCGTCGGCTCCCTGTTCGCCCTGCTGGGCGTGATCCTGTCGATCCTGCTGGTGGAATGGCGGTGGGCCGCGCCGGTCGCCGTGCTCGTGATCCTGCTCACGGGCATGAGTCTGGGGCTGCTGCACGGCCTGCTGGTGACCCGCCTGAATCTTCAGCCGTTCATCGTCACGCTCTGCGGCTTGCTCTTCTACCGCGGTGTCGCCCGCTTCATCGCTGAGGATGAGACGAAAGGCTTCGGCAGTGCGCGAGGCTTCGAGACACTGCAAACCCTCGCGACCGGCAGCGTCCTGGGCATTCCGATGCCGTTTTTCCTTTTGCTGCTCCTCAGTGCCGCGCTCTGGGTCGTGCTCCACCGCTCCGTTTACGGGCGGTATCTGTTCGCGGTGGGGCGCAGCGAAGAGGCCGCGCGCTACTCGGGCATCAACACCCGGCGCATCATCGCCAGCGTTTACGTCCTGTCCGGCGCTTTAGCCGGCATCGCCGCCGTCTTGATCGCCTTCTACACCAACTCCGTCTCGCCCTCGTCGCACGGCAGCTTCTACGAGCTCTACGGCATCGCGGCGGCGGTCCTGGGCGGGTGCAGCCTGCGCGGCGGCGAGGGCTCGATCGTCGGCATCCTGATCGGCGCCGCGCTGCTGCAGGTGCTGCAGAACCTGGTCAACCTGCTGGGCATCCCCAGCTCGCTCAACTTCGCCGTCATGGGCGCCGTCATCCTGGTCGGCGTCATCGCCGACCAGATCTTCACCCGCCGCCCCGTGAGGGCGTGACAGAGCCGGTTTTCGTCACGAGCACAAACGGCGGGGAAGGCGTGCGGGTTTGGCGCAGGACGGATCGCCGGTAAATCCAGGTGGAGGAACCCTGATGAGCGAAAACGACACGACACACGGCCCGCACGAGGCGGAAGCCGCGCCCGGGGGCATACCGACGGTCGACGGTGCGGTGCGGGAGCTGGAGAAGTCCGCCATCGCCACCGAGCAGGGGGCGGGCGTCACCCAGATCGGGGTGGACGCGGGCGACCCGGGCGGGGTGATCCCGCTGGGCAAGGAACGCGGCGGCGCCCCCGAGGACGCCGCGCCCGAGCACGACGGCGCCTGAGCGCCCCGGGGAGGAGGCGGAGCTGGGCCTTACCCGGCTGGCCGGAGAGCGCCCATCCCCTATCCCCTCCTCCCCATACTGGGAGAGGGGGTAAGGGCCGCCCTGCCGGCCTCCTCCCTTCGCTCGCCGAACGTGGGAGAGGGTCTGCCGGCCGCGCGGCGTACCGCCGCGATGGTCTCGTCGGTCACGGCGCGCTCGAACGAGCGGAATCCGGCCAGGCGGAAGCCGTGCCGATCCGCGATGCGCAGCGTCTCTTCGGCCTGCGCGACCGAAACCTCCTTGCCCAGGGTGAAGGACTCGTAGCGCCCGTCGAGCGCGAGCATCATGGTCTCGGACATGCACGCATACGCGGTCTGCGGCGGGAAGCCGAACGAGAAGTGGAAGTCCACGTCGCCAGGCACGGCCACCACGCCGCCCTCGATCACCAGCACGTCCTTGCGCTCTCGGGCCACGCGCACCGACACGTCACGGGGCCGGGCGACGTCGCAGACGACCGCCCCGCGCTTGAGGTGCTCCGGCTGGATCACGGCGTCCACGGCCGAGGTGACGGTGACGACCAGGTCGGCGTCACGCAGGCCCAGGGCGATGTCGCCGGTGACAAGGATCTGCTTGCCCGTCACGGCGCTTAGCTCCTGCGCGAGCGGTTCGAGCTTGTCCGGGTTCCTGCCCACCAGCACGAGGCGCCCCGCCTCGCGCGCCAGCAGGATGGCGCAGGTGCGCCCGATGCTCCCCGCCGCGCCGACCACGGCGACCGTCGAGCTCTCGATCGGCGTGCCCATCAGCAGGGCGCCGCGCTTGGCCCCCTCCACGGCGGTCGCCACGGTGTACGAGTTGCCCGTGGTCACGGCGATGTCGAGGTTCCGGGCGACGGTGACGCCCCCGTCGCCGACCACCGACGTCAGCGCGCCCAGGCCCAGGATGCCGGCGCCCAGGTCCTCGGCGATCCTGCCGCACCGGATCAGCTTTTTGTAGACCGCCTCGACGGGCAGTGAGAGCAGCTGCTTGGGCGTCAGCGGGCAGACGATGAACCAGCCCTCCGCCTCCGCGTCCGTTCCCTCGGAACGTATGCCCGTGATGTGCGACACCACGCGGGGCGACATATGGCGGATCCCCGCCGCGACGACCACCTCGGGCAGGTACTGGGCGACGGGGTATTTGCGGGCCACGTCTCGGCGCACGTCGATCGGATGAATCACGAAAGCGAATCGCTGCATCAGTCCCCTTCCTGCAAACGCTGTACGTCGGGTGTCCACGCGAGGCGCCGGAGCGTTTCCAGGTACTCCTCCGGCGCGAGCGTTCGGCCGCCGTGCAGGGCGACGAACACCCCTTCCAGGACGTTTGTGCCCGGCGAGCGGCCGCCCAAACGCGGGGTCGTCGTTACCAGCAGGGAAGCGCCGCGCCGGGCGAGCTCGTCCACGTCCTCGGCGGTGGTGGTGTTGGTGAGTACCACCTTGCCCGTGAGCGGGCAGCCGGCCGCGGGGGGCAGGTGGCGGCGGATCAGGTGGAAGTCGCCGGCGATCACGTCGGCCCGGGCGTAGTGGCTCCCCCAGCGCGGCGTGATCTGTTCCTGCTTCTTGCCGGTCGGGTACAGCAGCGCGTACGGGAGCTGGGTGACGACGGGGAGCAAGACAGCGGCCAGCGCGCGGTGCGCACGCCAGGAGCGGATGGGCAGCGGCACGCCCAGCGAGAACATCAGGTCCCCGAAGACGACCTCGCCCCCCTGCTCGACCAGGGCCTCGGCCATGCCGAACCGGTCCACGCCGGCGACCATCAGGGTCTTTTTGCGCGCGAAGTCCACGACGCCGCGCGCCGCGAGCCAGCGCACGGTTTCGCGCTCCAGCGTGTTTTTGAGGCCGCTGCCGTCGACGATCGGCGTTCTGGTCACGCCCGCGATCGCCCGGCGCACGTCGCGAAACTCGTAGCGCCTGCCGCCGGACCACAGGTAGCGGTCGTACCCGCCCAGGCAGAGCGCGTCCACCTTCCCGTCCAGCTCGAGCAGCAGCGCGCGATACCGGGCGGCGTCGCCGTCGGTGCCGACCCGCCCGATCTCGAAGGTCTCGCCCAGGAAATCGGCGGTCTCGCGGAAGTCGCGCTTGGAGGAGCCGAGCGAAACGGAGACGACGCGCTTCACGGTCAGGCCACGCGCTCCACGGTCGTCTTGGGAAGCAGCACGGCCACCTCGGCGGGCGTGGCATGCCCCGGCTCATCGTGTGTGACGTTCACCGACGCGGCGGCGCAGCCGTAGCGCACCGCCTCCAGAACGTCGCGCCCGCGCTCCCAGTGGGCCGCCACCGCCCCCACGAGCGTTTCCCCGGAGCCGGTCGGGTTGAAACGAGAAACGACCGGGGGCGCGACCCGCCACGCCCCCTCCTTTGTGATCAGCAGCGCGCCGTCCTCGCCCAGGGTGACGCACACGTGCTCCACGCCCCGCGCCACCAGGCCGCGCGCCTCGGCGATGATGGCCGAGTCGTACTGCAGGCTCTGTTCGGTGCGGCGCTGGAACGTCTTGAGATTCATGCGGACGAACCACGGCGCGCCCGCGACGGCCACGTCGAGCGCCTGCCCTTTGACGTCGACGAGCACCGGGATGCCGGCGGCCCGCGCCCTTTCCAGAGCGCGCTCGAACAGGACCGGGTCGCCGTCCGTCTGCGAATCGGCCGCGATCAGCAGGGACGCGCCCGCCAGATGCCGCTCCAGCGTGGCAAGGAGCCGATCCCTCTCCACCTCGGTGAAGGCCGGCGGCGCTTCCGGCACCTCGGTGACCACGCCCTGTTCCTTATCCAGCAGAAGGAAGTCCCCGCGCGTCTCGGCCGCGATGGGCGCCAGGACGTGCGGGATGTCTTGCCGGTCCAGGCAGTCCCGCAACAGCGCGCCCAGGTGCCCGCCGACGAAGCCTAACGCCAGCACGTCCGCGCCCAGAAGCCGCGCCACATTCGCGGCGCGCAGCCCGGCGCCGCCCGCGTACGTGGCGACGCGCATCGGCTTCTGCGGCTCGCCGCTCTGGAACTGCTCGACCAGGGCGACGCGCTCCAGGGCCGGGTTTGGCGCAAACACGAGAATCATTACCGGGCAGTGTAGCAGAAGGCGCGTCCGGTGTCAAGGCGCGGCAGGCCGCAGGGCGTTGAAAGCGCCCGGCGGCCTAATTGCCCGACACCGAGTCGACCCCCTGGAAAAGCCGTTTGAGCCTTTCGACCACTTCCTGCGGCAGCGGGGGGCGCCCAAGCGACGCCGCGTTGTCTTCGAGATGCCCGGCATCCCCCGTCCCCGACAGCACGACGTGGATGCCGGGCTCGTAGCGGCAGAACCGGTAGGCGGCGTCGGGGATGCTCGCCGCCCTGGCGTCCCGGAGCAGGAAGCCGAGGGGGTCATCGAGGTCGAACGCGCTCCCATCGAGAAGACCCCGCCCCGCCAGGTCGCGCACCAGCGTTTTGAGCGTCTCCGGGTTGCTCAGAGCGCGGCGCACCGCGAACATGCAGAGCACACCCGTCCCGTTTCGGAGCGTTCTGGTCAACAACCGCTCGCGCGCCGACTGGTTGAGGAGGTTGAACCCGGCCATGACCACGTCCCAGTGGTCGTCCTCGAGGGCGCGGGCCAGCATTGTGTGCTGCGGGTCGGAGCCGAACGCTTCGGTGATGCCCAGGAACCGGATCTTGCCCTGCGCCCGCAGCCCGGCCAACGCGGGGACAAGCTCGGCGGCGACATAGGAGTAATCGCCCGCGGCCACGCCGTGCAGGTGCAGGATATCGACATAACCCGTGCGGAGCCGGTCCAGACACCCCGCGACCCGTTCCTTCAGCTCCGCGGCGGTCAATAGATGATCTTTGCGCCGGGGACCCACCTTGGTGGACAGAACGACCTGCTCCCGCGGCGTCCCCTCCAGCGCCTTGCCCACGACCGCCTCCGTCCCGTACGCCTCGGCCGTGTCGATGAAGTTGACGCCCAGGGCGAGCGCCTTTCGCACGATCCCCGCCGCCTCCTGTTCGGTCTTGCCCGCGGCCAGACCCAGCCGGCTCGCCCCGCCACAGCCCAGGCCCATCACGCTGACCTCGAGGCCCGTCTTACCCAGTGTCGTACGCTCCATCCGTTCCTCCCTGGCAGGTTTTTAGCTCTTCAGAGCGGCGAACGCCTGCCGGGCGGCCTCTTTGGCGGCCGCGAAGTCGTCGGGGCGGAACGCCGCCGAGACGAATGCCGCCTCGAACTGCGACGGGGGCAGGTACACGCCGCGCTCCATCAAGGACCAGAACCAGCGCCCGTAGCGCGCCGCGTCGGACGTTTTGGCGCTCGCGTAGTCGTCGACAGTCTGGTCGGTGAAGAAGACGGTGATCATCGAGCCGATCTGGTTCACCGTCACCGGCACGCCCGCCTCGCGCGCGCTCCCGCGGAAGCTTTCGGCGAGCGCCGACACCTCCTTTTCGAGGTAGTCGTAGGGCGGCTCTTCGCGCAGGCGCTTCAGCATCGCGCGGCCCGCCGCCACGGCGAGCGGGTTGCCGGACAGCGTCCCGGCCTGGTAGACGGGGCCGAGCGGGGCGACCACCTCCATCACGTCGGCGCGCCCGCCGTAGGCCGCGAGCGGCATGCCGCCGCCGATGATCTTGCCGAGCGCTGTAAGGTCGGGTGTGACACCGAACCGCTCCTGCGCGCCGCCGTACGCCAGACGAAAGCCGGTCATCACCTCGTCGAAAAGCAGCAGAGCGCCGTGCCGCCGCGTGATCTCGCGCAACCCTTCCAGATAGCCCGGCCGGGGAACGACGCAGCCCATGTTCCCCGCGACCGGCTCCAGGGCGACGCAGGCGATCTCGTCCCCCTCGCGCGCGAACAGATCCGCCACGGCGTCCAGATCGTTGTACGGAAGCGTCAGCGTGTCGGCGGTGACGCTCGGGGGCACGCCCGCCGAGTCGGGCAGGCCGAGCGTGGCCAAGCCGCTCCCCCCCTTGCTCAGCAAGGCGTCGGAGTGGCCGTGGTAGCAGCCCTCGAACTTGACCACCCTGGCCCGCCCCGTGAAGCCGCGCGCGACGCGGATGGCGCTCATGGCCGCCTCGGTCCCGCTGCTGACCAGGCGCACCTTCTCGACCGAGGGTACCGCCGCCACGATCTCCTCGGCGAAACGCACCTCGTTTTCGGTGCTCGCGCCGAACGACGTGCCGCGCGCCGCGGCCTCGGCGATGGCCCGGAGGATGCCTGGCTCCGCATGGCCGAAGAGGAGCGGGCCCCACGAGCCGACGAAATCCAGGTAGCGGTTGCCGTCCACGTCGAACAGGTACGGCCCCTCCCCCCGCTCCATAAAGATCGGCCCGCCGCCGACGCTCTTGAAGGCGCGTACGGGCGAGTTGACGCCGCCCGGGATCACCGCCTGCGCCGCCGCGAACAGCGCCTCGCTCTTTTCTTTTCGCATGTTTTCATTATACCGCGTCGCCACCTACAAGGCGGTCGAGGCGGAACAGGCTGGCGAGGTCGAGAAAGGCTTTCAGGTCCGGCGGGCAATGGCCCGGTGCGGCAGCCGGATGCGTGCCCAGTCGCCTACCTTCATCGGCTCGTTTGTCGATCTGATTCTCGGCGGTAACGCGGCGCAAGCCGTGCTCGCCGCCGGTCTCCTTATGGCCGTGCCGCTTCTCTTGACGGCTGCACTCGCCCTATCCAGCCGCATCGTGCGCGTTCCCGTCACGGTGGGCATCGTGCGCGGCCTGCGCGGGCTGGCCGTGCCGATCGGCTGCGGGCTGCTGCTCCTATACGGTGGGCTGGTGCTGGGGACGGCGCGCCAGGAAGCACGGGTGAGCGACGCGCTCCGGCGGATGGTGCGGCACGAAGGTCGTTACCTGGCCGAGATCACCGGTCGGCCGTGACCGGGCGAAACGCGATAAAAAGCCGGCGACCTGTGACGCCCGGCACTAACCACCGCCGGATGCGGCAGCGGTGGCGGGATTCGCACCGGCCGGGGAGGGGTCGGCGTTGTTGAGGACGAAGACGCGACGCCGGGTGGCGAGATCGTAAGAGAGAAGTAAAGGTAACTAGAGGAAAGGTCAGATATCTCCGTCTCGTGCGCCTTGTCGT
>JAUJNC010000188.1 GCA_030446525.1 Armatimonadaceae bacterium | reverse complement strand
GGTAGACCTCCCAGTCGGCGTGCGGCGGTTCGCCCCGGAGCTGGCGGAACTCCTCGCCGATCTTGAGCGAGAAGACGAGCGGCCCGCGCAGGACGGCGACCGCGCCGTTGTAGCGGCGCTCCCGCCGGACCTCCATCGGGAGGAAAAGCGTGACCGCGTCGCCCGGGCTCCAGGTGCGCTCGATCGTGTGGAAGGTGCCGGGTGTGAGCGTCTGGGCCTGCCCCGGGTAGGCGACCGACGCGCCCGCGGCCCAGGCCGGCACGCGCAGCACGAGCGGGAAGCGCACCGGCCGGTTCGCCTCGATCACGAAGCGTATGCGGGGACGGAACGGGTAGTCGGTCTCTTCCCGGATCGTGACCTCGACCGCCTCGTCGCCGACCCGGGCCGTCACGCGCGACGGCCCGTAGGCGGCGGCGGCCAGGCCGCCCCCTGGCGTGGCCATCCACAGGTGGTGGACGAACTTGGGCCAGCCCTGGTGCAGGTTGGCGGTGCAGCAGCCGAAGTTGGGCTCCAGGCCGAAGAGGTTGGCGTCCGGCCCGTTGTTGGTGTAGATGCGCTCCCCGTCCGGGGCGATCTTGCAGACGACCTGGTTGGCCTGCTGGTCGTACTGGTGCGCCCACATGTCCGGCGTGAACGTCCCCGGCAGCGCGTTGTAGGCGATGCGCTCCAGGCGGTCGCCGAGGGCGGCGTCGCCCCCGGCGGCGAGCAGCACCTCCAGCGAGAACAGGTATTCCACTACGGCGCACAGCTCGGTCCCCTGCGACGGGTTCCTGCCCGCCAGGGACTCGTCGCCAGTGAAGACGCCGGTCGCCTGGCCGTGGTGCGTGTCCAGTGTCTCCAGGTACCGGGCAGCCGCGCCGCGGTCCTCATCGCCCCCCGACAGGCGGTAGCGGACCGCAGGTTCTTTGAGCGCCATCGCGTGGTTGACGACGTGGTTCTCGAGCAGCCACCGGGGCTGCTTCTCGGTGTACCGGAAGTCGCCGAAATGCGCGCGCCAGTCGTAGCCCTGCGCCTGCACCTTTCGCGCCAGGTCGAGGAGCCCGTCTTCCCCGGTGCGCGCATGGAGCCAGTGGATGCTGAGCGCCAGATCCGGCCAGCGCATCTTCGCCCAGCTCGCCAGCGGCTTCTCATCGAGCAGGGCGTCGATGCGCCGCAGCGCGCGTTGCATGGCCGGGACGATGCGTTCGTCGCCCGTCGCCTCCTGCCACTGGGTCAGGGCTTTCAACAGCACGAACAGCGGCCATGGATCGAGAACGGTCTCGCCCGAGCCGGCGTGCTTGCCCTCCTTCGGCCCGAGCCAGCCGTCCTCGTGCTGGTGTGCGAGGATGTGGTCCATCCACCGCTGGACTTTGCCCTTGAGGGTTTCGTCGTCGAGCAGGAACGCGAGCGGTACGACACCATCGAGCCAGTAAGGACCGCGCTCCCAGCCTTCGGCGTTGCCGCCGATCCACTTGCTATCGGCGATGTCCGGCCAGAACTCATCCAGATGGCCGCTCAGCCCGTCGGCCTGGATGCGGAGCTGGTTTACGAGCCAGCCGTCCGGCTTCACGCTGCCCAGCGGCAGCGGCGTGAACGCCTCGGGATGTCTTGGAGGCTGCGAGGGATAATGCTTGTTCATGCTTTGTTGCCAGTGGGGAATACACACCTGTCAAGGCCAAGCGCATCCCGCAGCTGGCCGCGTTCTTCGTAATGTTCGATCTGATGACAGTTCGAGCACAAAACAACGCACTTCTTGATCTCTCGTTCGATCGCTTCTATGGATAGATCGCTGCGAATCATGTCGGCTACATTGAAGTCTTTTTCGTGGCGGTCGTCGTGGTGAAACTCCAGGGCACGATAATCCGCAAACCCGCAACGTTCACAGGCCAGGGTTTTCTTGTAGTCGTCCAGCATCGAATTGGCAAGGAAATGTGCGGGGTTTGGAGTCAGGGGGCCGGGGGAAGTTTTTGACCCCCTGACAGGGTGATTTGGTCGGGGCGAGAGGATTTGAACCTCCGACCTCACGGACCCGAACCGTGCGCTCTACCAAGCTGAGCCACGCCCCGGCGGTGCGCCGCGAACTGCTCTGCCCCGAAGTCAAGGTCAAAGCAGCGCGACCAACCTCATTCTAACATGAATCCGGTTCGCCGTCAACTGGAACTTTCTTGCTCCAGGCAATCACGCGCATAAACAGGGCGACCAGATCGCTGAAGCGGGAGAAGAGCGTCGAGTTTCTCCCCCGATATCTTGGGTAAAAACTCTCGTCGGCGCGGCGGCTCACACCGCGCGCCGCGCCTGGACGTGCCGGGCAGACGGGCGATCAAGGGGCCACGCCCTCACGAGCTTTTAACAGGATGCACGACGACATGAACAAGCGCCTGGTGTTTCTCGAGCACGGCGACAAACGCGCCTGGGTCTATCCCGAACAGGGCTTCGCGCTGTACGGCTTCGAACAGGGAACGGGGCAGGGCCTGGCCCGCGTCCTCTACGGTCCGGGCGGCGGGGCCGCGCCAGAGGACCGGCGCTATGGCAACCCGATCCTGTTCCCCAGCCCCAGCACGTCCCACGGCCGGCATGGCCCCGACAGCTGGGACTGGAACGGCCGTGCCCTGCCGATGGCGTTCCACGGCTTCGCCCGGGACCTGTACTGGACGGTCGTCGAGCAGGGGCCGGATCATGTCACGGGACAGCTCGCCCCCTACGCCAACGCCCGCCTTGGCTTCCCGTTCGATTTCACCCTGCGGCTGACCTACCGGCTCGACGAGCGCGGGCTGGCGCTGGACGGGCAGGTCACCAACACCGGGGCGGAAGCGTTCCCCTACGCGCTGGGTTTCCATCCGTATGTCCGCGCGCCCCTGGGACCCGGCGGGAACGTCGCGGACGCGTCCGTGTCGGCGCCCGGCGGCGTGCAGATGATTTCGGACGATGGCTGGCGTTCGTTCCGGGCCGAGCCGTTCGCGGCGCGGCGCCTGGAGGCCACGAGCGATCTGGCCGGTTCGCTTGTGCTGACGCAAACGCCGGTGCGCGCCCTGGAGCTGGAAGATCGTGCTAACGGGCTGGTCGCCCGCGTCTCCGTCGAAGAAAGCGAAACAGAGTTCCCGGTCTGGGTGATTTGGAGCGCGTCACCGGATTCTCCCTACGTCTGCCTGGAGCCCTGGACGGACGTGCCTAATGCCCTCAACCGGCCTCAAACGCGCCGCTGCCTTCCCGGCGAAACGCACCGCTACCGGATGGTCCTCTCCGTCCGGGCCGCATAAGCGGAGTTGTCACTTACACGCTACGTTCCGCGGCGCCGGAGCCCTGCCTTTTCGTAGACCGCGTCGATGACGCGCATGTTGGCGACGGCATCGGTGGGGGCCGCGGGTACGGACCCCCCGCCGCGCACCGCGTCGACGAAGGCACGCAGCTGGTAGGTGTACGTCGTTTCGCCCGGCGCGCGTTCGCTCCGCGCCCCTTGGCGGCTGCGCACCCGGACACGGTGATAAAAATGCGGATGGAAGGGGCTCGTCACGCGCAGCTCGCCCTCGCTGCCTTTGACGACGGCGCGCGTGCGCAGGGGCACTGCGGAGAGCAGGGAGCACACCGTGCGCCCGGTGCACCCGTCCCCGAACCGAAACTCAGCTGTCATCCACCGGTCCACCTGCGCCGACATCAGGCCCGCCTTTGCGCCCGTCACCTCGGGCTCCGCACCCGCGAGGAAGCGGATGAGGTGGATCGGATAGCAGCCGACGTCCATGGTCGCGCCGCCAGCCAGATCAAAGCGGTAGCGGATGTCGCCGGGCAGGAGCAAGGGGACGCACAAGTGCGCCTCGATATGGCGGATCGCCCCCAGCTCGCCACTCTCGACGATCTGCTTCATCCGCATCGCCAGCGGGTGATAGCGGTAGTGCATTGCCTCCATGAGGACACGTCCTGTTTGGGCGGCCACGCGGGCCATGTGTCCGGCCTCCTCGGCGTTCGAGGCGATCGGCTTCTCGCATAAGACGTGTTTGCCGGCCCGGAGCGCCCGGACGGTCCACGGGCAGTGCAGCGCGTTGGGGAGTGGATTGTACACGGCGTCGATCTCGGGGTCCCCGAGCAGAGCGTCATAGCTTTGATGGACCTGCGGAATCTGGTGTTTGCGGGCGAAGGCCCGGGCGCGGCCTGGATCGCGGGACGCTACCGCCACGACGCGGGCCGCCGGGACGCGCCGGGCAGGGCCCAGGAGAGCCAGCGGCGCGATGCGCGCCGCGCCCAATATCCCCAGGTTCAGATGCCGAGCTCCTTGCGGGCGTACTCGGCCGAGATGCGCGCCGACTCCGCCGGGTCGCCCTCGGTGCGGTCCTGCTCCGTGACGATCCACTCCGGGTTCTGCCGCAGCACCGCCGCGGTGGCGGCCTTGAGGTCCACCTGACCACGTCCCAGTTCGGTGAACGACTGGGCCTTCTGGTCCGCGAAGGTGCCGTCTTTGTAGTGGAAGTACTCGGCCCGGTCGGCGTAGCGCGCGATGAACTGCGCCGGGTCCTCGCCGCCGCAGGACACCCAGTAGATGTCCACGCACAGCTTCACCAACTCGGGGTCGGTGTGCCGCGCGAGCAGGTGTATGCCCTTCTCGCCGCCGCCCAGATCAAAGAACTCCCAGTTGTGGTTGTGGTAGCACAGGGTGACGCCGCGCGCTTTGAGGAAAGCCCCCGCCCGGTTGAACGTGTCCGCCGACGCGGCGTAGCCGTTCGTGTCCCGTCCCGCCGTGCCGGAGCACATCAGGTAGTGGCCGCCCACGGTGCTCAGGTGCGCGGCGATGCGCTCCAGCGCGGCCAGATCCGTGAACGTGTTGTAGCCCGTGTGATAGCCGCAGCAGGCAAGGCCGGCGGCGTCAAACAGGGCGCGAACCTGTTTGGCGGGCGTGGTGTCCGTCGGGTTGCCGATCTCCGCGCCGTCGTAGCCCGCCGCCTTGACATCGCGCAGAACGCCCGCCATGTCCCCCGCGTTCCGCTCTTTGCCGAAAACGATCGTCTGAATGCCCAGTCGTGCCATCGCCGTCGTCCTCCGCCCCTTGCTTCGACGCCGCCCGCCCGGTTTCCTTCGCGCCCGGGTGCGATTTGAAGTGCTATGCGATCCGTGTGGGGCGCGCCGGCGGGTATACTGTGCGTAGCACAACCCGGGGAAACGATCTCTGCCCGTTTGACTTCTGCCGGGGGGAGGCTTCTATCCGCCATGACGACTACCACCGCCGCACGCCGGTCGTCCCTGCAGCGCTGGCGGCGCGTCTTCCTCGATCTGGCTGTATTCGGGACGGCGCTCGCCATTCCCATAGCGTGGGCGCTCGCCACGCGGGAGCGCCCGCTGCTGGCGCAGGCGAGCGCCGTGGCTTCCACCAGCGAATGGAAGCACGCGGGCTGGCCACGGCGCGGCCCGGCGCGGCACTTCTGGCTCACCGAGCGCGAGGTTGCGCTCGAGCGGTGGGGCCGCGCCGGCCTTCAACTCGTCCGCTATGACACGCGCACGAAACGGCAGGCGCCGCTGTCCCCGCTGTCGCTGTTGAATGGCGGTGCATTGCGCGGCGCGCGGTTGTCGCCGGACGGCAAGTGGCTGCTTTTCTGGGAACGCTCGCGCGGGCGGGGGAGCGGAATGGTTGCCGCCGCGCTGGACGGTTCGCAGCGGATCACCTGGCCCGCGGCACGGTGGTCGGGCGGCGGGTTTGCCGGCCAGGCCGTGTGGGCGCCGGACAGCCGCGGCTGGGCGTGGGTCGCGACCGGACGGGGCCGGCCCCGGGCGACGATCTTCTCGCTGGACAACCCGCGCCAGGAGCGGGCCGTGTCGCTCCTCGGCACCGGGGCCGCAGCCGCCCCTGCGAACAGAGCGGGGCACGTGCTGGGCTATCTGTCCGGTCAGGGGGAGCCGCGCTTTCTCTTGACGATGCAAGACACGGGCGGTTTTTTCCCGTGGACGTTCTTCGGGGAAGAAAACTACTTCCACTTCCCGCCCGCCATCCCTGCCCCCGCCGCGCGCGCTCCGGGCCCGCCCGGCGCTGCCGCGCCGGCAGCCCCCAAACCGCCGGCGGTTACCTTGCTCGCGTTCGACCTGACGAACGGCTCTCTGCCCCGTCCAATCCGCGTCCCCTTGCCGCCCGGGACGACGATGGGCACCGTGACCTTGTCGCCGCGCGGGGACCATCTCGCCTGGCTGCTCGAAAGGGAGACGGAGTCGCCGCTGGTCCCCCTCGTCCGCCGCTTCCTGCCGAAACACCCGTGGGCGAGCCGGCCGCGCACACGCACCGCGAGCCTTTGGGTCAGCCGCACCGACGGCAGCGACTTGCGGCGCATCGGCGCCATAGAGCTGGAGCCGCTGCCGCTGCCGAGCAGCCCGTCGGTGCGAGGGGCCGCCGGTGTGCGCTACCACCTCTACCATACGCACCACACGCTGCTCCTGTATCACCTGCGGACGCTTTCGCGGCGGGACGACGTGCCGGGCGGGCTGCGCTGGACGCCGGACGGCAAGCGCCTCAGCTTCGTGTACGACGGCACGCTCTGGGCCGTGCCCGCCGGCTGAGGCCTGCCGCCAGACGCATACGGCTCCCCGTGCGGCGAAAAATTCTTGCGCCAGGAAGGGAAGCACGGCCCCGACGGAGAAAACACGTGCGAAGCAAGGGAACAGGGAAGGAGACGGGGATCATGCGTACGTTTCGCGCGCGCAAAGGCGCGCCGGTGGCCGTGGCGCTGTTGGCACTCTGTGGGGCGGCGGGCGCCGCCGGGGCGGGCGGCCCGGAGGAACCGACCGGGGGACGCTGGAAGCCGATCGTGCTGGCGGCGGGCAGCCAGGTCCCGCTGCCCGTGCCGCCTGCTGCGGGCTCGCGGCAGCAGGCGGAGGAGCTCCGGGAACTGCGGGCGCTGCAGGCACAGCGCACGGCGGAAACGAGGGCGGCCGTCGCCTTCTGGGACGGGGGCGCCTGTCTGCGCTGGAACGAGGTCGCGCGCGGTCTGGTCATCAAACACCGCACGCCGCCGCCGGTGGCCGCGCGCGCGTACGCCCTGGTCAGCGTGGCGCAGTACGACGCCCTGGTCGCCGCCTGGCACCACAAGTACCGGTACGGGCGGCGGGCGCCGGCGCGGGTGGACGGCGGGCTCGTCCCGCGGGTCGCCACCACGCGGCTTCCCGTGGATCCGTCAGAGCATGCGGTTGTGGCGGCGGCCTCGGCGGCGGTGCTCGCGTACCTGTTCCCCGGCGAGTCCGCCGCGCTATCCGCCCTGGCGCGCGAACACCAGAAGTCGCGCCTCGTCGCGGGCGCCAGCTTCCCGAGCGACATCACCGCCGGGGACAAGCTGGGGCACTCGGTGGCCGGCCTGGTGATCCGCCACGCCCGGACCGACGGCTCGGACGCCGTTTGGAGCGGCGCGGCGCCTGTCGGCGAGGGTTTCTGGACCGGCACGGACCCGCTGCTGCCGCTGTGGGGCGAGGTGCGCCCGTGGCTGATGACAAGCGGCAGCCAGTTCCGCCCCGGCCCGCCTCCCGCCTTCGGCTCGCCCGAGTTCGCCCAGGCGCTGGCCGAGGTGCGGCACCTCTCGGACACCCGGACGCCGGAGCAGCTGGCGATCGCCCGGTTCTGGGCGGACGGCGCGGGCACCT
>JAUJNC010000187.1 GCA_030446525.1 Armatimonadaceae bacterium | reverse complement strand
TCCACACCGGCGACTTCAAGTTCGACCAGACCCCGGTCGACGGCCGCCTGTTCGACGTCGCCAAACTCGCGCGCATCTCCCAGGAGGGGGTGCTCGCCCTGGTCTCCGACACCACCAACATCGAGCGGCCCGGCTACGTGCCGTCCGAGCGCATCGTCGGCCAGACCTTCGAGCGCGTGTTCCGAGAAGCGCCGGGGCGCATCATCGTCGCCTTTTTCGCGTCGCAGATCCACCGCATGCAGATGGCCGTGGACTGCTCCGTCAAGACAGGCCGTAAGGCGGCCGCGCTCGGACGCTCCATCGCACAAAACATGGACATGGCGGCCTCGCTGGGCTACCTGAGCGTCCCCGAAGGCGTCCGGGTCCGGGCGGACGACATCGGCACGCTCAAGGCCAACCAGGTGACGATCCTGACGACCGGGTCGCAGGGCGAGCCGCTGGCGGGGCTGTCGCGCATGGCCAGCAACGAGCACCGCCAGATACGCATCCAGGAGGGCGACACCGTGATCCTGTCGGCCACGCCCATCCCCGGAAACGAGGACGCCGTGTGGCGCGTGGTCAACCGGCTGATCGCGCGCGGGGCGAACGTCATCTATGACGCGCTGATGCCGGTCCACGTGTCCGGCCACGCCTACCAGGAGGAGCTGAAGCTCGTCCTGAATATCGTCAACCCGCAGTACGTCGTCCCCGTCCACGGCGAGCACCGCATGATGGCGCTCTACGGCAAGACCGCCGAGGAGATGGGCTGGCTCGCCCCGGACATCTTCCGCTTGGAGATCGGGGACGTGCTCGAACTGGATGAGGAGCGGGGGAAGGTGGTGGACCGCATCCCGTCCGGGTCGGTCCTGGTGGACGCCTCCGGCACGGCGGGCATCCATGAGGTCGTCCTGCGCGACCGGCAGCACCTGTCGGAGGACGGCTTCGTCGTGGTCGTCGCCGCCATCAACCAGGAGACGGGCGAGATCGTCTCCGGCCCCGAGATCCTGTCGCGCGGCTTCGTCTACATGGACCACAGCGAAGAGCTGATCGCGGAGGCCCAGTCGCACGTGCGCGACATGCTCGAGAACCTGCCGCGGGACGCGGCGACCGACTGGGACGGCGTCCAGACGAACGTGCGCCAGTCACTGAAAAGGTTCCTCGAAAAGCGCACCCAGCGCCGTCCCATGATCCTGCCGATGATCCTGGAGCTCTAGGTCCTCCGGACCAGTGTTGTGCGGGCGTGTGCGTCGAGGTGTCATTGACGCCGCGCCCCGGTTTTGCTATACTGGTCGCACCCCCGGTCGGGGACGCGTTAAGACAGCAGGGCAACCCCCCAGATCAGGACCGAGGCGCTGATGCCCAGCATGGCCGCGGCCAGACCGACGATGATCAGGCCCAGCGCGCGTTCCGGCGCGCGCGGGGTGACGCCGGTCAGTGTCAGTAGGTGCTTCATTTTCTTGGGTCGTCTCCGCGTGGTCGGCTGGTCGCTCCGTCGTGCCATGGCTGTCCCTCGCCGCCACCCTTTTGTTCCACGAAAGGGCGGCGAGTTTCACATACATTAGACGTCCGAAAACGGATTTCGGTTACACGGCCCGGGGAAACGGTAGAAAGGGTGGCGCCGACCGCGGCGCCCTGGCGAGGTCAGACTGATGATCGCAAAACTTGAAATCCTCCGGCGCATCACGGACGTGGGCCTGGTGGCGGTGGTCCGCACCGAAACGGCGGACCAGGCGCTGCGTGTGGCCGAGGCGGTGCAGGCGGGCGGCGCGGCGGCCCTGGAGATAACGTTCACCGTGCCCGGCGCGCACCGGGTGATCGAGGCGCTGGCCGAGCGCTACGGGCCCTCCGAGCTGATCCTGGGTGCGGGGACGGTGCTCGACCCCGAAACGGCGCGCATCGCCATCCTGTCCGGGGCGACCTACATCGTCGCCCCGTCGCTGAACCCGGACACGGTGCGCTTGTGCAACCGCTACCAGGTGCCCAGCATGCCCGGCGCGATGACGATCCGCGAGGTGCTCGACGCCCTGGAGGCGGGCGCCGACGTCGTCAAGCTGTTCCCCGGCGAGGCGTTCGGCCCGGGCATCGTCAAGGCGATCCGGGGGCCGGTGCCGCAGGCGCCGCTGATGCCCACGGGCGGCGTCAGCCTGGACAACGTCGCCCAGTGGATCGAGGCGGGCGCGGTCGCGGTGGGCGTCGGCGGGAGCCTGACGGCGGGCGCGAAGACCGGCGACTACGCCTCCATCACGCGCATCACCCGCGAGTTCGTCGAAAAGATCCGGGCGGCCCGGGCCTGAGGAGGAACACACGATGGCGGCGCGTGTTGTCACGTTCGGCGAGATCATGATGCGGCTGGCGACGCCGGGGCGGCTCCGCTTCGCGCAGGCGACGCGGTTCGATGTGACGTACGGCGGCGGGGAGGCCAACGTGGCCGTGTCCCTGGCGAACTACGGCCTCCCTGCGGCCTTCGTGACCAGGCTGCCCCAAAACCCGTTCGGCGACGCGGCGGTGCAGACCCTGCGCGGGCTGGGCGTGGACACGTCGCGCATCGCACGCGCCGGGGAGCGGATCGGGGTCTATTTCCTGGAAACGGGGGCGAGCCAGCGGGCGTCGGTCGTGGTGTACGACCGCGCCGGGTCGGCGATCTCCCAGGCGCAGCCCGGCGAGTTCGACTGGCCGGCGATCTTCGACGGCGCCTCCTGGTTCCACTTCACGGGCATCACCCCGGCGCTGGGCGCCAACGTCGCCGCGGTGACCCTGGAGGCGTGCCGCGCGGCCAAGGAGGCGGGTCTGACGGTTTCGTGCGACATGAACTACCGCAAGAAGCTCTGGAGCCCGCAGGAGGCGCAGGCAGCGATGAGCGGCCTGATGCAGTACGTGGACGTGGCCGTCGGCAACGAGGAGGACGCCGAGAAGGTGTTCGGCATCAAGGCCGAGGGCGCCGACGTCACGGCGGGGAGCCTCGCCCATGCCGGTTACGAGCGGGTGGCGCGCACCTTGAGTGAACGGTTCGACCTCCGGAGCGTCGCCATCACCCTGCGCGAAAGCCGCTCCGCCGACGACAACGGCGTGGCCGCCCAGGCGGTCATGAACACCTTCCTCGCCGCCTCGGCCGCTGACCTTCGCATCGTGGACCGGGTGGGCGGCGGCGACGCCTTCGCGCGGCCTGATCTACGGCCTGGCGGCGGGAAGGGCGCTGCAGGAGGCGCTGGAGTTCGCCGTCGCCGCCTCGTGCTCAAGTTCCATCGTCGGCGACCTCAACCTCGTCTCGGTCGCCGAGTGTCGAGGCGCTGATGTGGCAGGGCGACGCCTCCGGGCGCGTGCAGCGCTGAGGCGGCGAGGACGCCCCGGACAACGCCTGTAATATCGACAATGCGCACTCTACTGACCTTGACCTCATGCGCCCGGGACCCACTCGGGGTGCTACAGGTACCACCGCGACACGACGCCCAACATGGACCGGATCGCCCGGGAAGGCGCCCGCTTCACCCACGCCTACCAGCGCTTCCAGGCGTGCCCGCGCGCGCCGGCTTCCGAGCGGCCGGTCTGGCGTGCATCACGGGGCGCTCACCCACTGGGGGCCGGGCCTGCACTTCCGCTTCCCGGCGAAGGGCACCATTACTGGCAGGACATGCCGCTGCTGACCCGGTATCTACGCCAACACGGCTACAAGACCGTCGTTTTTCTCTGCCGACCGGCACCCAGACCTTCTGGTTCTGTGCCGCTGGTCGGAGATGCACACGCACACCCTCAAGGGGGCGCCGAGAACGCCGACGAAGGTCAACGCGGCCGTTCTGCCGTGGCTCAGGGAGCACGGCAGGGAAGATAACTACTTCCTTCACATCCAGTACTGGGACCCGCACCGCAGTTATGCCGTGGACCAGAAGTGGATCCGATCTTCCGCGACGATCCGCCACCGGCGTGGCCCGGACGAGAAGGCGATCGCGCAGCACCAGGCGAACTACGGCCCCTTCCTCGGCGAGCGAACTCTACCCCTTCGGCGCGACGGCAAGGACCGGTCGCCGCGATGCTGACCGAGATCGCCAACCGGCAGGATTGGCGACAGTTCGTCGACGGCTATGACGGGGCGATCCGTTTCATGGATGATCAGATCGGCCAGATCTTTCAGACGCTCGCCGATCTGGGGGTCCTCGACGAAACGGCGGTCATCATCAGCGCCGACCACGGGGAAGCCATGGGCGAGCAGGGCATCTACGGGGATCACGTCTGCGCGGGCGAGGCGGTACACAACGTCCCGATGATCGTCCGGTGGCCGGGCGCCGCTGCCGCGGACCGGTCACACGACGGGCTGCTCTACGGCGTCGATCTCCACCCGACCTTGTGCGATCTGCTCGGCCTGCCCACTCCCGCCCGCTGGGACGGGCAGTCGTTCGCCGGGGCGGTGCGCGGCGAAGCGTGGACGGGGCGCCCGTATCTGGTGTGGGACCACGCACTCTACAGCTGCCAGCGCGCCGTCCGGACGCGGGACCGGCTCTACATCCGTACCTATCATCCGGGGCTGTACCCGTTCGACGACGTGACGCTCTTTGACATGGGCGGCGATCCGCACCAAACCACGAACATCGCCGGGCAGGAAGCGCAAATGGCGGCGCATCTGGACCACCTGATGAACGACTGGCTGCAGGAGAACCTGGGCCGCCATGCCAGCCTGCCCGACCCCCTGCCGGAAGTCGTCCGGACCGGCCCGTGGAAATACGTCCGGCCCGAACAGTGGATCGCGCGGTTGCGGGGCAAGGGCCGTCACGCCGATGCGGAGGCGATCATCAAGCGTCTGGACCTGGACGAGAATCTGCGGACGCGCAACGGTCACGCCCCCGTGTGAGGAAGCGAGGACGAACATATTGCGCCGCGCCTTTATCAGCCATTACGTGCCCGCCGGGCGCCTCGAAAGCCCTCGCCCTCACCCCCGTCCCCTCTGCCGCCCTCACCCCCGTCCCCTCTCCCAATGCTGGGAGAGGGGGGCCTGGTACGAGAGCAACCCCGGCTTCGCGCGGCATGCTGGATTAAAGCCGAGATGAGCACCACCCCCTGTGGCTGTAAGCGGAGCAGGGGTTGACAAGGCCACAGGCACCCCTCTCCCAGCATTGGGAGAGGGGACGGGGGTGAGGGCGAGGGCCTCAGAACTTGACGCCGAGCTTCCCCTCGGCCTTGACCTCGGCGGGGGCGCCGATCTGCGCCTTGTCCTCGGTCATGCTGCCGCTGAGCGAGAGGTTGACGGCCGAGCCGACGTTGTGGCTGAGGCCGAGCGAATAGGCGCGCGTGGCGCGCCCCTCCGGCGCGCCGTAGAGCGCGTCTTTGTAGCCGCTGGTGAGGCGCGTGAAGCGGCTGAAGCGCAGACCCAGCTGGAGGGACAGCTCGCCGGCCTGCGCGCCGTCGCCCCGGTCGGACAGGGCGGCGGGCGCGAACGTGGTGAGGGCGTAGTCGCCCCCGAGCTCCAGCGCCCCGACGCGCGCCGCCAGACCGAACTCCTGCCGCGTCGCGTCGGCCACCTTACCCTCGTTTTCCGGGTTCAGGGTGATCCCCCCGGTAAAGGAAAGCTCCGCCGTGGGGCGGAGCGTCATGCGGACGCGCGTGGTGTCGAGCAGGTCTTCACCCGTGTCGTCGCGGTTTGTCATGCCGCCCGCCAGGAAGAGGAAGCGCAGGGGCTTGGCTTCGGCGTTCACGTCGGCGACGGAGCTCCGGCCCTCCTCCTGCTCGTTGATCTTGAGCGACCCGGTCAGGCGCGTGTCTTTGAACAGCTTCACCTCGGCGTTCGCCGCCTGATGAAGGCTCTGTTCCGCGCCGACGCCGCCCTGCACCGGGGTGACGGTCTGCGGGCGCGCCTCGGCGGACAGAGTCAGAGACGGCGCGGGCTGCACGCGGACCTCGATGCCCTGACGCGCTTCGCTCCTCGCCGCCGTCTCGGTAGTTCCCCCGCTCACCGCGATCGACGCCCGCGCTGTTTTGTTTCTCGTGGCGGCCGACAGCGACACCGAGGCATCCTGCCTGGTCTGGTCCTTCTCGAACAGCGAGCTGTCGGTGGTGACACGCTGGCCGCGCGCGGCGTACGTGCCGGCCGCGCCCAGCCTGCCGGTGAGCCCGACGTTCTCGTCAGTGACGCGGGTATCGCTTCCCTCGTCTATCTTCACGGAGCCGTTCACCTGGGTGTCCTGGAACGGCCGCAGCTCGGCGTTCGCCGCGATCCCCCGGTTATTCTGCGCCCCGGCGCCCGCCCTCTCCACGGACTCCCCGCGGATGGCGACCGACGCCCGCGCCTTTTTGTTCCTGGTGGCCGCCGAGAGCGACAGCGAGGCGTCCTGACGCGTGTGGTCGCTGCCCGGCGCCGAGCCATCCGAGACAACGCGCCGGCCCTGTGCGGCGTAGGTGGTCAGGCCGGACTTGCCGGTCAGGTCGACCTTCTCCGTGGTGACGGACGTGGGCGCGCCGTCTGCGGCGTAGCGGGTGTCTTCCGCGCGAGCGAGGCGCAGTGCCGGGGCCGCCCCCGTGCCGAACAGGCGCAGGGAGAGCGCCGTCTGGTCCGAGGCGCCCTTGCCGGCCAGGTCGCGCGCGCCGCCCAGCCTGAGCTCGGCGGCGAGCCATCCGGCCGGGCTGGTCTGCGCACCCAGCGACCACCGCTGCGCCTGCTCCGCCAGCCCGAACGTTTTGCCGGCGCCCGGCGCGAACCCCTTGCCCGAGCGCAGGAACGACGCCTCCAGGCTGGTGTTGTCCGTCTTGAACCGGTAGCCCAGGTCCACCCCCGCCCGATCCGCGAACGCTCCCCCCTCGGAGCCGGGCGCGAGCAGCAGCTGCGACGACAAGGCGCCGCCCAGCAGGTCCGTCTTGCCGCGCAGCCCCCACACCAGCAGCGGGGTGTCGCCGCCGGCCTTTTTGGGGTCGCCCGGCAGCGCCGTCACCTCCATGCGGGCGTCGCCGAGCGCACCGCGCGTGTCCAGCAGCGGGACGGTCACAGGCTTCGCAAGGAGATGGTTGTTGCGCTCGGCTCGGGCGGGATCGTAACCGTAGTCCACCCGCACAACGGATTCCGGCTTCACCCGCGTCCGGAACGAGATCGCCCCCTTGGCCGGGTCGAGCGTGTACGCGCCCGCCGGGAGCGTTTCGCCGTCCACCACCACGACCACCCCGTCGGCGCGGATGTTCTTCCAGGCGAGCGCATACGGCCCGGTCTTGTTCTGCCCCGGGAAAACATCGGAGGCTCGTGCGCCTGCCTCAGCGGCCATGGCCGCCCCAAGCCGCGCCCCCTCGGCGCGCGCCGCCGCGGGCAGCAGGGAAACCAAAATTATAGCTATACAAACGCCCTTCATCATGTCCATCCTGTTAGAAGCTATTTTACCGGCGAAGTTTCGCCGTTGCAACACCGGACACCTCGGTTCCACTCCATATCGTTTGTATTATTGGCTTGTAACCGGCCGATTATGATAAACGGAACCCAAGGCGGGCGGACACAGGTCTTGATTTTGCTGCCTCACCGGCCGAAGGGCAGGCGATCCCTATCAGAGCACTGGCAACCGCCGGATAGTGATAGAATCAAAGAAAGCGAACCAAGAGGAGAAACAATCATGGACTGGCAAGCCTACATACATTCTGATCCGCAGATTTTGCTCGGCAAACCTGTCATTAAAGGAACACGACTGGCAGTGGACTTCCTTTTGAACCTTCTCGCTATAGGTTGGACGGAACAGCAGATACTGGAAAACTATCCGACACTCACACCGGAGGCGCTGAGAGCTATTTATGCCTTCGCTGCGGAGTGCCTGCGTGAAGAAGCTATGTATGCCCTTCCAACCGGGGCAAAGTAATGCGCTTTCTGGCAAATGAGAATTTTCCGGGGGACAGTATCCGCCGGTTACGTCAGGCTGGGCACGACATAGCAGCGGTCACCGAAGATTCACCAGGGAACAGCGATTCAGAGGTCCTGTCACGCGCCGCCGCTGAAGACCGGATTGTACTCACTTTTGATCGAGACTACGGGGAGTTGATTTACCGGCTCAAGTTGCCGACCCCCGTTGGCGTTCTCTACTTTCGCTTCGATCCACTGACGCCTGAAGAGCCTGCGGAGCATCTGCTCCGGTTACTGACGGTGGAAGGTTTGTCACTGGGGAGGAAGTTCACGGTTGTAGAGCGTGAGCGAGTGCGCCAACGCCCACTGCCGTAAAAAGGCAGGTCGCTTGATGGCCGCGCATCATCTCGGGTGCCGGTGTTCTCATCGACCCTGTTCTATGCTACACTAAGGTGTCGTCCTTGCCCGCACCGCATACCCGCCGAGAAGGCGGGCCGCGCGGCGAGGCCGTGGGAGGAGAGGGCCGCCGATGCCGGTGTCGTTCGATCAGCCTTGGCTCCTGCTGGCGCTTTTGCTGCTGCCCCTGTTCTGGTGGGTGGGGCGCCACTCACTCGCCGGCCTGACGCCGCTGCGGCGCCGCATCGCGCTGGGGCTCCGGCTGCTGATCGTCGGGGCCGTCGTGCTGGCGCTTGCCGGCGCCAGCTGGGTGAAGACCAGCAGCGCGACCTGCACCCTGTTCGTGGTGGACGCCTCGTATTCGCTGCCGCGCCGGGAGCGCGACCGCGCGCTCGAATACGTCGCCCAGGCCGCCAAGAATACGCCCAGCCGACCGGGTGGGTATCGTCACCTTCGGGTCGGATGCGCGAGCTCGCCCTGCCGCCCAGGGAGCGCGGGCAAGTGGTCGCCGACCTTTCCGTCCCCGACGGCTCGCAGACCGACATCGCCCGCGCCCTGTCTTTCGCCCTGTCCGCGTTCCCGCCCGAGATGGCCAGGCGCATCGTGCTCGTCACCGACGGCAACCAGACAGCCGGGGACGCCCTCGAGGCCGCGCGCTCGGC
>JAUJNC010000186.1 GCA_030446525.1 Armatimonadaceae bacterium | reverse complement strand
AGGTCCGGCAGGGCCGTCTCGTCGTCCGCCACCGCCGTGACCGGCACGCCCATCGGGGCAAGCGGCGCGAAGAACGCGGCGGCGTCGCCCTTCAGCTCGTCGGGCCGGGCCGCCAGGTACACGCTCACGCGGGCGCCGGCGTTCGCCAGGTGCCGCGCCGCCACGAAGCCGTCGCCGCCGTTGTTGCCGCGCCCGCAGACCAGGGCGACGCGCTTGCCGGCCGCGTCGCCGCCCAGCTCTTCGGCACAGGCCTGCGCGAACGCCGCCCCGGCGGCCTGCATCAGGGCGAGGCTCGGCAGCCCGTACTCTTCCGACGCGCGCCGGTCGATGGCGCGCATCTCGGCGGCGGTGGTGATCTTCATGGGTGTGGGGGCTACCCCCGTCTCTCCCCCGGCTTCATCTCGAGCACCTCGACTTGGGCGCCGGCCTTTTCCAGCTCCTGGCGCAGGGCGGCGGGCGTGCCGCACAGCGCCGGGAACGTGCCGAAGTGCATCGGGACGATCGCCTCCACGCCCCGGAGCAAGGCCACCGCCCGGGCGGCCTCGCGCGGGCTCATCACGAAGCGGTCCCCGATCGGCAGCAGGGCGAGCCGGGGCTGGTACAGCTCGGCCAGGAGCGCCATGTCGCCGAAGACGGCCGTGTCCCCGGCGTGGTAGAAGGTGAAGCCCTCGTCGAGGGTCACGACGTAGCCCACCGCCTCCCCCCCGTAAAGGATCTGGTCGCCGTCCTTGATGCCGCAGGAGTGGTCCGCGTGGACCATCGTGACCGACAGGCCCAGGTCCGGGAAGGCGAGCGTCCCGCCCTTGTTCATCGGGAAGACCAGCTCGGTGTTCCCGCCGGCGGTGCTCGCGGCCACCCCCTTGCCCATCAGCCAGGCCGCCAGCTCGTAGATGCCCACCACCCTGCAGCCGGTCGCCTTGGCGATCGGGACCGCGTCCTCGATGTGGTCGAAGTGGCCGTGCGTCACCAGCATCAGGTCGACGGCGCCCACGTCCTTTTTGTCCGGGGGACAGGCGGGGTTGTTCTGCACCCACGGGTCGATGAGGACGCGCTTGCCGCGCGGCGTCTCCACCAGAAACGCCGAGTGGCCCAGCCACGTCAGTGACATCCCTCGTGGCAGCGAAAACGGCATGGAACAACCTCCTATCGCGTGAGCAGGTCTTTGGTGATGCGCACCCGCTCGGCGTAGGCCGCATCCCCCATCGCCGGGGTCGCGCCCTCCAGGCTTACCGGCTCCGCGAGGGTGATCCACGACTTGCAGCCGTAGTAGTCCATCTCCATCGGCACGGTGACCGGCGACGGCAGGTTGTAGGCGCGCAGGAACAGGCAGTAGAGCGGCTTGTGTGGCTCGTTCTCGATCCGGTACCGGACGAACTTTTCGGAATAGATGTGCTGGCTGCCGAGCCGCAGGAGGGCGTCGAAGTTCGTGACCACGAGGATGTCGGTGATACGCGCCGCCGCCTCGATGCGGACGTCCTCGCCCCGGGGGCGACGCGCCTGCTCCTCCTCCAGCCAGGCGGCGTAGCAGGATTGGAGCGTGCCCGGCTGCTCCACTTGGTGCTCGAAGGTCGGGAACAGGAGCACGTCGCGCGCCTCGACCGCGAACTCGCCCTCGGCCTCGCGGATGCCGCCCTTTCTGAGCAGGATCACCTGCCGCCCCTCGCGCAGCGCCCGCACCGCCACCGCCCACTCCTGGAGCGCCGTGGAAAGCGTCGGCGGTAAACTGTCTCGTGCCATATCCAGATTATAGCACCTAACGCCGCGCGTTGGAAACCCACCGGCGTTGCGGGGGCAGGTCAAAGCCGCGGCGGTAGCTAACAGAAGGGGAAAGGAGACTCTATGTCCGACACCACCACGCCGCCCGCCGGGAACCGGTGGCAGCGAACGCCGCTGTACGTCCGCATCCTCGCCGCGATGCTGCTGGCCGCCGCGCTCGGGGCGCTGATCTTCTATGGCTTGCGCCCGCTCACCGGCGCCGAGGCGGAGAACGTCCGGCTCCCCGCCGACCTGATCCTGCGCGCCCTGCGCGGGCTGGCGACCCCCCTGGTGCTGTTCGCCATCCTGAACGCCTTCGCCACCACGGAGATCCGGGGGCGCGAGGGCGGCCGGCTGTTCGCGCTGCTCCTCACCAACACCCTGGCCGCGATCGTCATCGGCATGGCCATCACCAACGTCTTCCAGCCGGGCCGCTTTTTCCCCAGCCTGCGCGAGGCGGTGGGCCGACCGCCCGAGGCGGCTGCCCAGACCGGGCCGCTCAACCCCATCGATATCGTCGTGAACGCGGTGCCCCGGACCGTGCTGGAGCCGATCGTCGAGAACGACGTTTTCAAGCTGATCGCGGTCGCGCTGGCCTTCGGGATCGCCTTCCGGCAGTTCAAGAACCGCCAGATCGTCGAGGGGAAAGCCGACTACCTGCCCGTGGAGAAGGTGATCGGCATCGGGCTGACTCTGCTGCTCCAGATCCTGATGTGGGTGATCGCCGTCATCCCCGTGGCGGTTTTCAGCGTCGTCCTTTCCGTCGTGGGCCGGCAGGGGTTGGGCGCGCTCTTCGAACTGGGCGCGTTCATCCTGGTCGTGCTGGCGGCCCTGCTCGGCCAGCTCATCTTCTATGTCCTGCGCATCCGGCTGCAGGCGGGAACCGCGCCGCTGCGCGTCGTGCGCGGCGTCTTCGACGCCCTGGTCACGGCGTTCTCCACGGCCTCGTCCACGGCGACCATGCCCATCACCTTCCGCTGCCTGGTCGAGAACGTGGGCCTGCGCCCCAAGTCGGCGTCACTGGGAGCGCTCGTCGGCGCGAACTTCAACAACGACGGCACGGCGCTCTACGAGGCGGTCGCGGCGCTGTTCGTCGCGCAGGCGCTGGGCATAGATCTGGGCCTGGGGCAGCAGATCATGGTGGTGCTGACCGCGATCGTGGCGTCGGTGGGGGCGGCGGGCATCCCCCGAGGCGGGCCTGGTGACCATGACCCTGGTCTTCACCTCGGTCGGCCTGCCCACGGGCGCGATCGCCCTGCTGGTCTCCGTCGACTGGTTCCTGGACCGCTGCCGCACCGCGATCAACGTGCTGGGCGACGTCACCGTCGCAACCCTGCTCGACGCCCAGGAAGAAACCGAGGCCGGGCAGCCCGCTCCCGGCATCGTGAGAGCCCCGGGGACATGAACGTCCCCGGGGCTTTGTTCACTCGTCGGTGCGGCCCAGGGCGGCGGGGGCGGCGGAGCGGCCGCCGAAGCCCGCGAGGGCGAGCAGGGCGAGCAGGTAGGGGAGCAGGGCGAGGAAGTCGGGGGGATGGCGCGGGACAGGCCGGCCGTCTGCAGCGAGAGCCTGGAGGGCGTCGCCCAGGGCGAAGAGAGGGCCGCGGCGGCCGCGCCGAGCGGGGTCCAGCGCCCGAAGATGACCGCGGCCAGGGCGATGTAGCCGCGCCCGGCCGTCATGTTTTCGGTGAAACGGCCCAGACCCGCCAGCGCCAGGGCCACCCCGCCCAGCCCCGCCAGCGCGCCCGAAAGGGCGACGGCGCCGTAGCGGAGGCGCCCCACGGCGACGCCGGCCGAGCGCGCCGCGAGGGGGCTCTCGCCGCAGGCGCGCAGCCGCAGCCCGAGCGGCGTGTGCCACAGCACGAACCAGAGGAGCGCCGCCGCCAGGGCGGCGGCGCCCACCGCCGCCCCCGCCGGGAGCAGGCCCGGGGAGGCCAGCCCCTCCGGCCCGTACAAGCGCAGCGCGTACGTGGTCAGGCCCAGCGCGCCCAGGTTGAGCCCGACGCCGGAAAGGATGTGCGGGACGCGCAGCGCCTGGGTGAGGGCGGCGTGCAGCAGGCCGGTCAGGGCGCCGGCCAGGACGCCGGCCACGACGCCGGCGGCGACGCGCCGGTCGCCTGGGCGGCGGCCACCGACGCGAACGCCCCGGCCAGCATCATCGCCTCCAGCCCGATGTTGATCACGCCCGCCCGCTCGGAAAGGACCCCGCCCAGGGCGGCAAGCGCGAGGGGCGTCCACACGCGCAGGCCCGCCGCGAAGAGGGGCAGCAAGGGGAAGTCGTTCATGCCGCCCCCGGCCCTCGCCGCGCGGCGAGGGCCACGATCAGGATCGCCTGCACCAGGGTGATGATCTGCTTCGGCGTGTCCGTGGCGAACTCCATCGACTCGGCGCCCGCGCCCAGCGCGCCCAGCAGCAGCGCGGACGGCAGCACGCCCCAGGCGGACCCGCCCGCCAGCAGGGCCACCGCCAGCCCGTCGAAGCCGTAGCCGATGCCGTAAAGGTCCGCCGGAAAGCGCCGGAACGTGCCCAGCACCACGCCCGCGCCGGCCAGGCCCGCCAGCGCGCCGGACAGGAGAAAAGCGCGTACCCGCACCCCGGCCACCGGGATGCCCGCCGTTTGGGCCGCCCCGGCCCCTGCCCGGCCGCGCGCGTCTCGTACCCCCACGCCGTGTGCCGCAGGGCCACGGCCACCAGGACGACAGCGACCAGGGCCAGCACGAGGCCCGCGTGGACCTCGTAGCCGCTCGCCAGGCGGGGCAGCGCGGCGGCGACGGCGGGCGTCTGCGGGGCCTGCCCCGCCGGGGCCTTGAGGGGGTCGGTGGCGAGATAGCGGGTGGTGTTGGCGGCGACGATGGCGAGCAGGATCGCCGTGATGACTTCGTGCGCGCCGCGGGTCACCCGCAGCAGCGCCGGGAGGAGCGCCCAGGCCGCGCCGGCCGCCGCGCCCGCGAGCAGGGCCAGCGGCAGCAGCAGCGGCGCCGCCAGGCCGGCCAGGCCGAACCCGACGCAGGCGGCGGCCAGCCCGCCCACCGCCATCTGCCCCTCGGCGCCGATATTGAAAAGCCCGGCCGCCAGCGCGACGGCGGCGGCGAGGCCGGTGAGCAGGATCGGCGTCGCGCGCGCCAGTGTCGCCGCCAGCGCGGGGCCGCCCCCGAACGCGCCGCTGAGGAGCGCCGCGTACGCGGTGACGGGGGCCGTCACGTCGCGCTGCACGGCGGCGAGGAGGATCGCACCGAGCAGCAGGGCCACGGCCAGGGCGGCGAGGGGGCGCCCGAGACGCCCCGCGGCGCGCGGGAGCGGCGTCCCCATGCCTACGCCCCCGTCATCAGGGCGCCGACCTTGGCCTCGGTCGCCTCGCCGCGCCGGAGCACCGCCACCACCCTGCCGCGCAGCATCACGGCGACCCGGTCGGACAGGGCCAGCACCTCGGCCAGATCGAGCGACTGCAGCAGGACGGCCGCGCCCCGGTCGCGCTCCGCGCGCAGGGCGCCGCGCACGAACGCGGTCGCCGCGAAGTCCAGGCCGCGCGTGGGCTGCGACGCCAGCAGCACGGCCGGTTTGCGCGCCAGCTCGCGGGCCAGCACCAGCTTCTGCTGGTTCCCCCCCGATAGGGCGCGGGTGGGCACGCCCGGCTCCGCCCCGCGCACGTCGAAGGACCGGGCGCGCTCCTGGAGGAACCGGGCGATCGCGCCCCGTCTCAGCCGCCCCCCTTTGCCGCAGAACGCGCGCTCGCGCTGCCGCCCCAGCACGGCGTTCTCCTCGACCGGGAAGGGGAGCACGAGCGCGCCCCCGTGCCGGTCCTCGGGGATGTAGCCCAGCCCCGCCGCCCGCCGCTGCGCCACGGAAAGCGGGCGAAGGTCCTGGCCGAGCAGGGTGACCGCGCCCTTTTCCCACGGCCTCAGACCCGCCAGCGCCTCCATCATCTCCTGCTGGCCCGACCCGTCCACGCCCGCGATGCCGAGTATCTCGCCGCCGCGCAGGTCCAGGGAAACGGTATCAAGGGCCACCTCACCGCGCCGTCCACGCACGGTGAGCCCGCGCAGGGTGAGCGCCGCCCGTTCGTGGAGCGGCGGGGGGGTGTGGGGGCGAATCTTGTGTTCGCCCGAGGGGCGAGGGGGCGGGAGAGCGCTCCCTTGCGGCCCGTCGTCGCTGCCGACCATCGCCGCCGCGAGCGCCGCCGGGCTCGTCTCGGCGACGGGCGACGACAGGACGCGCCGCCCGCGCCGCAGCACCGTCACCACTTCCGCATGCGCCGTCACCTCGTCGAGGTTGTGCGTGATGAAGACCACGGTCGTGCCCGCCGCCGACAGTCGCGCCACCGCCGCCCACAGCTCGCGCGCCTCGGGCGGGGCCAGCAGGGCCGCCGGCTCGTCGAGTATCAAGACGCGCGCCCGGCGGTACAAAGCCTTGAGAATCTCCACGCGCTGCCGGGAGGCCGCCGACAAATCTTCCACGCGCGCCGCCGGGTCGATCCGGAGGCCGCTCGCCTGTGCCAGCTCCGTCACCGCCGCCTGCGCCCGGCGCCGGTCCAGCGTGCCCGCCGTCGTCCGGGGCTCGGCGCCCAGGACGACGTTTTCGGCGACGGTGAAGGGCGGGATCAGCTCGAAGTGCTGGTGGACCATGCCGATGCCGAGCGCGATGGCGTCGGCGGGCGAAGGGAGGCGCCGCGGCCTGCCCCCCACGATGATCTCGCCGGCGTCGGGGCGCACCTGGCCGAACAGGACCTTCATCAGGGTGGACTTGCCGGCGCCGTTCTCGCCGACCACGGCGTGCCGGGTGCCGGGCGCGAGATCGAGGTCCACGCCGAGCAGGGCCGGGACCGGCCCGAAGGCGACGGAGATGCCGCGCAGGGCAATGGGGGGGGTAGCGCCGCACCTGTCTGGTTGCATCCCGGCAATTATACCGGCCGCGCCACCGCCTGTCAACAGCGGCCCGACCCGGCCAGGACCAGCGCCAGCGTTCCGGGCTCGGGAATGGCGACGGGGTCGGCGCCGGCGCTCGGAAGGCGCTCCCCGTCAGCGCCGTGACCGGGACGCTGCGGAACCGTGCAGATCGGGGTCAATGTGGTCGCGGGTCACAAAAGCCGGGTGCAGGTGGTCGAAGTCAGTGTCCGTGGTGACAAGGCGGCGACCGGTGACGTGCGTGGCAGCGGCGATCCAGGCATCGTTCTTGCCCATGGAGTGACCCGTGGACTCGCTGTAGGCATCGATCACGGCGTAGGCCTCCAGCATCTCCGGGGTGTCTACAGGAACGCGGTCGAAGTAACCAAGCAGGAACCGCATCTGGTCTTTCTTCTCAGCCCCCCAACTCCATTGATACGCCGGTGAGCGGAGTTCGCTTACGGCATCCTGGCGTACCATATGAACCAGTATGTTCGTGTCAAGAAGGTAGAGGAGCAGCATGCCACTTCAGCTGAGCCTGTTTAGAGCTTCGGTAACCTCTTCATCCATTTCCTCACCAGGCCACTTCCCCGCGACGGCATCGAATATGGTCGTCCCGGGCGGCAGGAGCCTTCCTGGCTCGATAATAGCGGCGGCCCGCGCCTGGGCCTCGGCGATCTGTTCCGGGGTGCGGTTGGTCATCCTGACCACCGCCTGAGCGAGTGCATCCGTGTCATTATCATCGTTACCGTTGTTCTCGTCGGCCTGTGCTGCCTCCGGGCTTTGCTCTGGGGCGAGTACCGTCAGTCGCACGCGGCGCCCGGAAAGCTCTGTGGCATGAAGCGTAATCTCTTCCCAGGTCCCTTCTAAAACGTGCTGTGCCATGGCGCATCACCTCTCGCCTTTGATTATAGCTCAAAGGTTCCTGCCTCGTCCACCACCCGCGCGGTGCAAGTCGCTTTGGCTGGTGCGCTGACGGGGCGCCCTCGGGGGGAGCCGGGCGGGGCCATACCGGTCGTTACGATGGGGATAGCAGTCGCAGCACCAGGGCGTAGACTTCGTTGCGAGGCAGGCCGGTGGCGCGGGCGACGTCGCGCGCGGCGTCGCGCGGGGACTGGCCGCGGGCGAGCGCGTCGCGCAGCAAGGCTTCCGGGTCGATGTTGCGGTCGGCGTCTTCCTGGCCGCCCTCGGGCGCGCCTTCCAGCACGATGGTGCACTCGCCGCGCGGCGGGTGCGCGCGGTAGTGCGCCGCGACCTCGGCCAGGGTGCCGCGCGTGAACTCCTCGAACTTCTTGGTGGCTGCGCGCCACGGCCACGCGGCGCTCCGGGCCGGCGGCCTTGGCCAGTTCGTCGAGGGTGTCGGCCAGCCGTGTGGGCGCCTCGTACAGCACGACGGTGCGCTCTTCGCGCGCCACCCGCGCCACGCGCTCGGGGCGGTCGCCGCGCGTCCGGGGGAGGAAGCCCTCGAAGGTGAAGCGCGCGCAGGGCAGGCCGGAGGCGACCAGGGCCGCCAGGATCGCGCTCGGGCCGGGGACCGGCTCGACACGCACCCCGGCCGCGATGGCCGCGGCGACCAGGCTCGGCGCCGGGGTCGGAGATGGCGGGCGTGCCCGCGTCCGATACCAGCGCGATCCATTGGCCCGCCAGGAGCCGCCCCAGCAGGGCGTCGGCCTGGGCGGGCGACGAGTGCGCGTGGTGGGAGGCGAGCGGGGTGTGGATGTCGAAGTGGGCGAGCAGCTTGCGCGTGACGCGGGTGTCCTCGGCGGCGATCAGGTCGCACGCGCGCAGAACGCGCAGCGCCCGCGCGGTGATGTCTTCCAGATTGCCGAGCGGCGTGGCAACCACGGAAAGAACACCGGCGGGCGCCGAGGGTGAGGGCGGCGGGCTAGTCTCCGCCACCCGCTTGCGGCTCGCTGCCGGCATTGCCCCCGGAAGCGGGCGGCATCGTGATATTGTTGCCGGAGGGCATGGCCTTGCTGATCGCCGCCTGGCGCTTGAGCATTTCCTGGTGCTTCTTGTCGGCGGCGGCGGCCAGGTCGGCGCGGCCGGCCTGGCGGTACAGGCCCGCGAGCTGGCGCTGGCTGTCCACCTCGCCGCGGACCAGCTTCTCGGCCAGCTGGAGCTCGGCGACGGCGGCCGTCTTGTTCTTATCCTTCAGGTGCAGCTGCGCCAGGGCGAGGCGGGTTTCCAGGGTGTTGCGGGCCCGGAGCGCTTCGTTGTACGCGGCGATGGCCTGCTTGGTGTCGCCCAGGCTCTCGTAGATCGCGGCGCGCTGGAAGGTGGCGACGCCGGTGGGGTCGTCCGCCGGCTTGACCTTGGCCAGCTCGGCGAGCGCCTGGTTCAGCTTCGCGTCGCGCGCCTTCTTGTCGGTCAGGGCCTGCGCGTCCTGCTGCAGCTGCGCGGCCCGCAGCGTCGGGTCCTGTATCTGCACCTGGACGCCCGGCTGCGCGGCGGCGACGGCCTCCTGCACTCTTTGCGAGGCGATGCGGTCCACGTACTCGCCGATGTACTTCTGCTTGTTCTTGTCGAAGTCCTTGGGCAGGTCCTTGCCGGGGCGGACCCCTTCCGGCATGATGATGTGGAAGCCGTAGGGGGTCGGGACCAGGTCGGGGTACACCTGGCCCGGCTTCACCGCCAGGGCGGCCTCGGTGAAGGCGGGGACGTAGCGGCTGCCGGGCGCCCAGTCGTACAGGCCGCCGTTGGCTTTGGAGCCCGGGTCGTCGGTATTCGCCCTGGCGAGCTCGGCCATCCTGCCGGGGTTTTTCTTGACCTCGTCCAGCAGCTTCTGCGCCTTGCTGCGGGCCTGCGCCTCGGGCAGCCCCTGCGGGCCGGAGGCGACCAGGATGTGCCGCACCTTGATGTCGGAGTAGGAACCGCGGACCGTCTCCTCGGTGGCCTTGGCCTGCGCTTCCTTCCGGAACTTATCCTGAAGCTTCTGGGAGTAGGCGCCGATGCGCAACTCGTTCTCCGGGTACTGATCCTTGATGTAGTCCACGTCCAGGCCCGGCCGCGACTTCGACAGCGCCGTGCTGATGTCGGCGTCGGTGGCGTTGGGCTTCAGGCCGAGCGCGGTGATGTAGGCGGTGCGCTGCTGCTTCCAGGCGTCGTCGCGCGCTTTTTCCAGGTCGTCCTCGGTGACCGTGATGCCGGCCCGCTTGGCGGCCTCGATGACGGCCGCCTGCTGCTTGTACTGCTCCAGCAGCATCAGCCGAAAGCGCGCCCGGTCCTGGGGCGAAGGGTTGCCCGCGAACTGATTTATGGTCTGGTCCAGGGACGAGCGCGTCACCTTGATCTCGCCCACCGTGGCGATCGGCGGCTCCGCCGCGTCCTGCGCCGGTTGGCCCCCGCCGCCGATGTACGACCCCAGGCCCGTGAACCCGACGCCCAGCGTGAGGACCAGGGCAAGAAATATCCAGATCGGCGTGCCATACTGCTTGACGGCGCGCCGCATTCCCATCAAAGACATGGATCTTAAACTCCTCGGCCGGCGTCAGGCCGCCTCGATCAGGCGCTTCATCCCCGCCAGACACAGGCGCGACGCCTCTTCTTTATCCCCGTTGGGGCCTTTATAGTGCGTTTCCAGCGAAACCGCCCCTGCGTAGCCGGCGGCCTTGAGCGCCCCGAACTGGCCGGCGAAGTCGATCTCGCCCTCGCCGACCACGGCCCATTCCAGCGTGCCCGGGTCCCCGACGCGGGCGTCCTTGACGTGGACGTGGACCAGGTGCGGTGCGGCGGCCTCGTAACCCGACGGGAACGGCTGCTCGCCCGCCATGAAGGCGTTGCCCGGGTCCCAGACCATCTTCAGCGCCGGCGAGCCCACCTTCTCCACCACGCGCGCCGTTTCCGCGCCCGTGCCCAGGTAGCAGGCGTGCTCGTTCTCCAGG
>JAUJNC010000185.1 GCA_030446525.1 Armatimonadaceae bacterium | reverse complement strand
ACGAGCGCCGGGCGGCGATGGAGATCCTCGGGGCGATGGTGCGAGCCGGAGCCGAATGTCCAGCTCGGACCGCATCCGCGCCAGCACGTCCTCCTCCTCGACATCCGGCCGGGAGGCCGGCGGCGGCGCCCCGCCCGGCATGCGCCCGGAGCGCACGGGCTTCCAGGTCTTGCCGCCGTCGGCCGACAGCGTCACGTCGTAGCTCAGCGTGTCCCTGTCCGGGTCCGTACCGCTCCAGCGCAGCGTCTTGGAGCCGCGCCACACCTCGCCGCCGCGCGGGGACGAGATGGCCACCACGGGCTTCTGGTTGCGGGTCAGGTAAAACACCTCGACGGCGCGCAGGCGCGGGCTGAGCGGGCCGCTGCCGGTCAGCGTCGCGCGGTACTGGAGATAGCGTCCCGGCGGGCTGGTGATCTGCTCCCCCGGGGCATGGGCGTACGCGCGTGACCACGCGCTCCACGTCTCGTCCGGCTCGGCCACGTCGCCGCTGCGGGTCTCCAGGAGGACCTTGGTGTCCGGGGAGACGGTGGCCGTCCAGCGGAGCGTGCCCCATTTGGCCACGGACTTGGCGTCGAACACCGACGAAAGCAGGGTGCCCGTGGCCGGCGTGGCCTTGCCCCGCCCGCCGCCGAGCGTGTAAACGGCCCCCACGTTGCCCGTGGACGCCCACAGCCTTTCGCCGGAGCGGCCGTGGCCGTCCGGGGTGTCGTCCGGGTCGGGCGCAAGCAGGAGGGACAGGATCTGGATGTCCGACGGGGCGTCGTAGGTCTGGAGGGTCTCGTCGGGCAGGGCGGCGTACACGGTCGCGCCCGAGGCGACCCACACCGTGCCGTCCTCGCCCACCTGCAGGCCGGCGAGCGCGGCGGGCGCCTTGTCGTACAGGGCGCGCGCGCCGCCGCCGGCGCCGATCTTGTACAGCACGCCGCCCCGGGAGCTGCCGGCGGTGGCGGCGTAGACGTTACCCTCCCGGTCCACGCCGATGCCGCTGACGGTGCTCTCGGCGGCGTCGTACAAAACGGCGGGGCGTGTCACGCTTTTGCCGGCCACCTTGATCACGAAACCGTTCGGCGCGGTCCCGGCGTACACGGCGCCGTCGGGCGCCAGCGCCAGCGCCGTGACGTGGGACTCGCCCCCGTCGTAGATCACCTCCGCCGACGCCTTGGAGCCCTTGGCGCCGGGCGTGACGCGGTAGATGCGCCCCTTGCCGCCGCCCGTGGCCACGTACAGGGCGCCGCCGCGGGCCGCGGCGAGCGCCAGCACGTACTTCTCCTCGGTCTGGAACAGGACCGCCGGCTTGCCGTCCGCGCCGATCCGGAGCACGCGGCCGTTGGGCGACGTGCCCGCGTAGAGCGTGCCGTCGGCGGCGCGGGCGAGGGCGTGTACCTGCAGTTCGCCGGTTTTGGCGAACTCTTTGCGCGTCCCGTCCGCGCCGATACGGTAGACCAGCCCGTTGTCGCCGGTCCCGGCGTAGACGCCGCCCGCGCCGTCGGGGGCCAGCGACCAGAAGTATCCCTCGTTGCTTTCGGCGACCTTGCGCAGCGCCGGGGCGAGGCGGACGTCCCCGAGCGAGGTCACCGTCACCCCCTCCAGGGTGCCGGCACGGAAGTCCGCGACGGTGTTCTGCTGCCACAGAACGGGCAGCCGCCCGATGGGCTTGGCATCGCGCGAGTCCGGCGTCCCCGCGACGGCCTGCCGCTCCCGGCCCCCGGATTCCTCGCCGGCGGCGGGCTTCTTGTCTTCGGCCGGGCGGGTGAGGATGATCTCACCGGTTCCCGAAGCCCCCGACGGTTCGTCGGTCTCCTGCATCGGAAGCGCCGTGGCAGCGGGATCGCCTGCCAGGGCCGCAAGCACGGAAGCCGTGTCGTCGCCGTCCGCGCCGGACAGGGAGATCGACGGGGGGGCGCCGGGGGGGGCGCCCGGGGTCACGCCGCCTGCGCCGGGCGGCGGGGGCGGCGGCAGGGACGGCCGATCCGGCGCCCCTTTCCTGGCGACCCGGATGGTGAGCGTCTGCAGGCCCGACAGCACGTAGTCGGTGGGCTCGACGACCTTAACCTCGTCGCGCTCCATCCGGAGCCCCGTCGAGCGGGTGGAGCGCATCACGTCGGCGATGGCGGCGGGCAGGCTGGTCCGCTTCTCGCCCTGCACGGTGATGGCCGTGGTGGGCAGAAGCAGCCGGGCCACGAGCCCGTTGTTCTTTCCCGCTCGGTGAAGCGCCGCACGAGGCTGCTGTATGTTCGACGCCGACGACGTGTCCGGGCCGGGAGCGCAGGACCAGGGAGCCGCCCGCCCCGGCAGGATGCTGATCGGCGTGAACCCGCCCCCCGCACCATCAGGGGTGAGCGACCCGCTCGGGACCGACGGGGGATGCACGAGGAGGTTGCGGACCACGGGCTCGCGCTTGTACGGCTTGATCACCACGCCGACTTCGACCTCGTCGCCCGGCTCGAACCGGCTCTGCTTGAGGAAGATGCGCTCGATCTGCGCCGTGGCCCGCCGCGGCTCGATCACGACCTTCATCTTCACCGAGCGCACCCCGACCGGGTAGAAGGGGTTGGCGGACAGCGTCGTAAGGAGCGACTGCAGGTCGCTCGTGGCGACTCGCCGATGGAGATCGGGTCGAAGAAGGTGTTGGTGCGCGTGATCTTGCCGACCTCCTCGGCCTCCACCTCGAGGTGGAAGTGGTCGCCATGGCGTCGCCCGGCTGCCCGTGGACTCGATGATCGCGTTGGCGGCGGCGAACGCGGCGATGCGGGGGTGAGGAGGGGTGGCGCAGGATCTGGGCGCGGAGGCGGCGCGTGCGCCGCATCGAGCGATCGTCGATGTCGACGGTGATCGGCACCATGGACGGCCTGGCCCCGATCAGTCCGCCGACCGAGAAGGGCCGGTCCTGGAAAACGCGCCCGACCAGGCTGACCGGCGACCCCCAGCTTCTGCGACGACTGGTAGGAGGGCAGGACGTCGTGGATGTAGGCCGAGTACATGGGGGCGTCGATGGGGCCGATGCCCGTGAACAGGTGCCCGAACCTGACCACCTTGTTGCCGCGTCGGTAGGTGAGCGTCCCGATCGCGGTCAGGTCCTGGGTCGCCGGTGGCGAGGGAAACCCCGAACGCGCCGCCGGGCACGAGCGGCGAGCCTGGCGCCCTTGGGCAACGCCGCCCCGCCCGGCATCTGCGAGGGCCGCAGACCCATCGGGCCGAGCAGTTTGGCCAGTTCGGGCAGGCGCGACAGGGGACGCCGGAAACGGAGACCGGGGTGGCCCGGCGGCACCAGGGTCAGCACCCGTCCTCGTCAGGGCGTCTCGCCGGCGCGCGGCGTGACGTCGCCGGGCGCCGCGAAGCGCACGCCGGTCATGCGCCGCCCGCCGACGGTGATGGCCGCGGGCAGGGTGCAGCCCGGCCCGGGGGGGGAACGCGCGCTGGCCGATATGGTCTGCGGCAGGTCGGGGTCCCACACCTCCAGCATGTCCTCGATGGGGGTGAGGAAGCCCAGCGGCTCGCGGGCGAACGCGGTGCCATGCGCCACCGCCCCGACGATGCGCCCGTTCACGTACACCGGCGACCCGCTCATCCCGGCGATCACGTTGGCGTAACGCTTGGTGACGGGGCCGCCTTCCAGCCGGACGAGGATCAGATCCTTGCCGTTGTTCATCTTCTGCAAAACGCCCAGGATCGTGACCCCGAAGCGCTCGATCTTGGTGCCCCGGAACACGGTCGGGCCGTAGCCTTTCATGCCGGGTTTGAGCGCGGAAGCCGGAGGTACTCGTGCGCGGCGAGCGCCTGCGGTTTCAGGGAGGTGACTGCCGGGAGCGCGGCACGCCGTTCTGCGCCGGGCGGGCGCCGACAGGAGCGAGCCGAGCAGAAAAGCGAAGAAAACGCAGTGAATGCGGTAAGGGCGGTAGGTACTCATGGTTCGTTATAGCATACGCGCCGGGGGGCTGTCAACGCGCCTGTTTCCGATAGCGGTTTTCGCGATGGCGGCGCCCCGTGTCCGAGAATGCAGGGTTGATTTATCCTTTCTGACGGCGTCCCGCCCGCGCGAGTTTCCGCTAAAATAGCGGGTATGCGGGCATAATGAAAAGGGGGCGGGCGCAATGTCCCGTCGCGGATTTGTTTCATGGAGTCGAAAAAGGTCACGGTCTACGTCACGCTTAAGCCGACCCTGCTCGACGCGCAGGGGCGCACGGTCGAGGGGCGCTCCGCAACCCCGGCTATGCGGAGGTGGCCCAACGTCCGCATCGGCAAGATCATCGAGATGGAGGTGTCGGGGGTGACGACGAGTCGGTGCGCGCCCGCGCCCGGTCCATGTGCGAGAAGCTGCTCGCCAACCCGGTGACCGAGTCGTACCGCATCGTGGTGCTGGGATGTGCGGGGCGCGCTGCGTCGTGATCGTGTTCCCCGGCTCCAACTGCGACCGCGACGCCGGAAACGCCGTGGGCGAGGTGCTGGGAGGCGAGGCCGTTTACCTGTGGCACGCCGACGCCGACCTGAGGCGCGTGGACGCGGTCCTCGTACCCGGCGGCTTCTCCTACGGGGACGCCCTGCGCGCCGGGGCGATCGCCCGGTTCGCGCCGCTGATGGGGAAGGTGGCGGAGTTTGCCGCCGCGGGCGGGCTGGTGCTGGGCATCTGCAACGGCTTCCAGATCCTGTGCGAGGCCCACCTCCTGCCCGGGGCGCTGGTGCGCAACGAGGGGCTCCGGTTCGTTTGCCGCCACGTCCATCTGCGCGTCGAGAACGCCGATACGCCGTTCACCTCCCAGTACCGGGCGGGCGAGGTCTTGAAGGTCCCCGTCGCGCACGGTGAAGGCCGCTTCACCTGTGACGACGCCACGCACGCGCGGCTCGTGGCCGAGGACCGCGTCGTGTTCCGCTACTGCGAGCCGGACGGCCGGATCACGCCGGACGCCAACCCCAACGGCTCGCGCGACAACATCGCCGGGATCGTCGGCGGGCCGGCGGACAACGTGCTCGGCATGATGCCTCATCCGGAGCGCGCCGCGGACGCGGCGCTGGGCTCCGACGACGGGCGGCGCCTGCTCCTCTCCCTGCGCGCGGCGCTGGACGGGTCGGACAAAGCGAAAGGAGAGCCGCACCGCCTTATCGGGAGCGGCGGGGGTTGAGACAGAAAGAAGGGTTAAGATGAAGCGAACGGAGCGCATCACAGCCGCCGCCCTGGCCGGGCTGACGGCGTATCTGGTCACCGCCTCCGGGCCGGCGGCGGCGCAGGGCCTGCTGTCGCGGCGCCCCGCCGCCTCCCCGGCAGGCGGCAGTGTTTCCACGCCGCACAGCGGCAACGGCCGGTCCCCGTCGTCCATGACGCCCTTTGCCGGGCGCTCCCCGCTTTCGGCCGCCTTCGGGCCGGGGGTGAGCAGGGACGGCGGCCTGACCCTGCGGCCAGCCCCGCTCTCGCCCATGGGGGCGCTGCCGGCGGGACCGGTCTTCCCGCCCAAGCCTAACCCGCTGCGCAACGGCGCCACTCAACCGGGCATGCAGCAGTATTCACCCGGCACCGTCATCCGCCCGGGCCTGCCGCCGTCGGCATCCGGTAACGGCAACGTGATCCGGCCCGGCCTGTCGCCGAACCCGTACAACGGCAACGCGGTCGTTCCGGGCCTGTCGTCCGCGCCGTCCGCTAACGTCATCCGGCCGGGTCTGCCGCAGACAGGGCCCCGGCAAGCCTTCGTGGTGAACGGGCCGCCGATCATCATAGACGATTGCGGCGCCACGTTCTTCCGCGGCTACAAGACGATCTATGTGCCGGGACAGACGTACCTTTCGCCGTTCGGCGTCTACAACTGCCCGCGCTATATCGCGGTGAATCACGTCGTCGCGTCCCCGTACGTGTACGCGAACGGGCGCGAGGTGGGCGTGTATCGCCCGTACGCGTATGGTGACCGCGACCCTGACCCTTCCGCCGGCGCGGACCGGGGGCGGCTCCTGCGGGCGGCCCTGAACGATCTGGCGCTGTATTGGGAAGAGAACGACACGCGCGCCCTGCGCCGCCGCGTCCTGCCCGATGTCGCCGTCGCCGTCTTCCAGGGGGAGCGCCACGTTTATTCGCTCCGCCAGTCGGATTTCCTGGATCTGTCCCGGGATGCCCTGGATCGTGTGACCACGCTCTCGTTCCGCTTCCACGCGGTGCGCGACCGGACCGACGGTCTGGTCAATGCCTACGCCACGCACTCGTACCGCGTGCGCAGCGACGGGACGACGCGCACGGCCACGGCGCGTTACACGCTCGTTTATGTTGACGGCGACTGGTACGTGAGCGCGGTTTCTTTGTCGCCTGAAGTCGGCGGTTATTAACAGGAGGTTCGTTTTTCGTGGAGCACCGTCGTCTCTTTCGCGGGGCCAGGCCGCCGGCCCTCTGCGTGGCCGTGGCAGCGTGGGGGCTGCCCCTGTGCTTTTCCGCTCCCCCGGCGCGTGCCGAGCTGCCGGTGCGCGCCTTGCTGACGCGGCGCGCGGATGCCCCGCCGGAGGGGGCGGGCGCTTTGCGCTTTAGCGTCCGCGGCGACAGCTCCGGCGCACGGGTCCAGGCCCGGCTTCTCGCGCTCGGCACCGGGCGGGACGTCGGCGCGTATTTCGCCGCCCCGCCCGTCAAGATCGACTTCACCGGCTGGAAGACGGTCACGGTCCCGCTCGAGGAATTCACCTTCCAGTCCGAGCAGAGCCCCGAGGCGATCGCCCCCGCCCTCCCCTCAGTGGACCACGTACAGTTTGCCGTGACCGCCGCCTCGGCCAAGCTGTTCCTGGATGATCTCGTCTGGGCGGCGCCGGGCGCGTCCCCGACGGACGCCCCCCTTCGGGTGATCGACGCGTTCGAGGACGCCCCGACCGCCTGGAACGCGGGCGGCAGCTACGACCAGCTGCGCGCCGTGACGTGGAGCCTGAACAAGGTCGTGCCGCTCGTCGGCGGCGGCGCGGGCTCGCTCCGGGTCGAAGTGCTTTCCCGGGCGCAGAGCGAAAAGCGGCTGCATGCGCCCGCCCTCCTCGCCCGCTTGAAGCGCGCCCCCGTGCCCTACGTCGTTTATGCCCGGCCGCCTTTCGAGACCATCGTGCCGGCTTCGACCCCCGCGCCGGCCGAGGTGCAGAAGGAGCTGAAGCTCAGCCTGTTCGCCTGCGCGGACGAGATCGAGCCGACGACCTTCGCCGTTTACGCCGGCAGGGATCTGAAGGACGTCGGGGTCACGGTCGCGTCGGAGTTCCTGTCCGAGTCCAAGAAGGTGCGCCTCCCGCGCACCGCGATCGACGTCCGTGTGGTCAAGGTATGGGAGCAGGCGGGCCTCGGGCCGCTCGCCGAGCCGGGCGACGTGGTCTCCGTGCCGGAGCTCCTGGTCAAGGACGACCGGACGCCGCTGGTCGGGCCCGCCCCCGCGGTGCGGCTCGACGGGGACCCGCAGACCGACATCCCCGGCGGGACATCCAAGCAGTTCTGGGTCACGGTGCGTGTGCCCCGCGCCCAGCTGGTCTCCACGTACACGGGCCGCCTCCTTGTCTCGGCGAAGGGGATGAAGCCGACCCCGATCACGGTTTCGGTGCAGGTGCTGCCCATGCGCCTGCGGACGGCCTTTCTTCAGTACGGGATCGACTTCCGCACCCGGCTAGCCGGCGAGGAAGCCGCCCCCGGCGAGCCGGTCGTGACGCCGGAAGTCTTCGCCAGGCAGCTGGCGAACATCCGGGACCACGGCTTCAAGTTCGTCTCCCTTTACGACCGGATGCCGGTCCTGGCGGACGCGCTCCGGCTGTACAGGGAGGCGGGGCTCAGCCGGACGGGGCCGGTCGTCGTGATGTCGCCGGTGAAGAACAGGGGCGACATAGAGGCGATCGAAAACCTGCGCCTGGGAGCGGGCTTGGGAGCGGACTTCGACATCTACTACGGCACCCCCGTCGCGCCCGTGGGCGACCGGGTGGATCCGGCCAGGGAAGGGTTCGCCCTGGTGCGCGAGACGAGCCGCCGGGCGCTGGCCGTCGCGCCGATCGTCAGTCAAACGTCCTTCGACGCGCTGGGTCAGGCGCTGGACGTGCCGGTATACAACGTCTCGTCGGAGTACGCGCAGAGGCTGCTCGAGACGGGGATGCGCCAGAACAACAAGCGCGACTGGTGGTCGTGGAACATCGCGCAGGAGAACCCCGTCATGAACCGGCTGTACACGGGCTACCTCCTGTACCGAACGGGCGTGGGCAGCACCCCGCTGTACGGCGCCTTCCCGGGGCCGTACCAGTACGCGCCCGGCAGCGACCCGTTCGGCGAGACCGCGCCCGCGCCGCTGGACGGCAAGCGGGTGTCACGCCCGCAGATGACGACCTATCCCGCCCAGGACGGCGTGATCGACACGCTGCAGTGGGAGGCGGCGCGCGAGGGTGTGGACGACATCCGCTACATCACCAATCTGAAGACCTATCTGCGCGACGTAAAGGACCTGAAGATTCGCAAGGACGCCACGGACCAGGCCGAAGCGTTCCTGCAGAAAGCCCTCGCCAGGCCGCTGGCGACGCTCCCGGCGGGCGAGCTTCAAACGATCCGGCGTGGGATCGTGGATCAGGCGCTGAAGCTGCTGACGATCCTGCGCGGCAGCCCGACCGTCCCCCGCTATCCGGATTGACAGAAACGCCCCCCGACCAGCTGCTGGTCGGGGGGCGTTTCATGTTTTGCCGGAGCTTACGTGTCCTGCATCCGTTCAGGGAGTGGTCGACGTGCCGCCCGACCCCGACGCGCCACCGCCGCCCGACGTACCGCCGGGACTGGTCGACGTGCCACCACCGGCGCCACCCGATGCCCCGCCGCCCGGGCTGGTCGATGTGCCGCCACCCGATGTGCCACCGGGCGTGGTCGATGAGTCTGGTGTGGTCGACGTGCCCGGCGTCGTTGTGCCTGGCGTGGTAGTCCCCCCGGGCGTCGGCGAATCTGGCGTGGTCGTCCCCGGTGTGCTCGTACCGGGGGTCGTCGTCCCGGGCGAGGTCGAATCCGGCGTGGTCGTGCCCGGCGTCGTGGTGCCGGAATCCGGTGTCGTAGTGCCGGGCGTGGTCGTGCCGGAATCTGGCGTCGTTGTGGTGCCGCCGGATGTGCCTGCACCCGACGTGCCGTTACCCGGCATGCTGCCGCTCGATGTGCCGCCGCCCGACATCGATCCTCCGGACATCGAACCGCCCGTCATGGCGCCGCCCATCATGGCGCCGGTCATGCCCATGCCGGGGATGTCTTCGGTCACCACCGTGGCGGGAAGGTTAAACTGGACGGCGGCCGTCGCCAGCGGCAGGCCGCTGATCTGGATGCGGCGCACCACATAGTTCAGATCCAGACCCGTCCGCATGGCGATATTGGCCGCCCCCCGTATGGTCGCCTCGTCCAGCCCGAGCGCCTGGAGCCGCCGGACCTCGCGCTCGTCCAGGTTGTAGTACACCCAGCGCATCCTGTACTGGTCGGCGGCGCTCATGCCCGCCATCGGGTTCATACCCGTGGAGCCGGACATGTTGCCTTGCATGCCGCCACCCTGCGTGGACGGGGTGTCCGTGGTGCCGGGCGTGGAGGGCGTGGTCGTGGACTCCATGGTGCCCGGCGTGGTCGTGCCCGGCGTGGTCGTCCCGGGTGTGGTCGCGTCTGGCGTGGTCGTGCCAGGGGTCGTCGTCCCGGGCGAGGTCGAATCCGGCGTGGTCGTGCCAGGGGTCGTTGTACCCGGCGTGCCTGGCGTCGTGGAGCCATCCGGCGTGCTCGGCGTCGTCGTGCCCGGCGGGCTCAAGCGATCCGAGGTGCCCGGCGTGGTGGTGCCCGGCGCGTTCGAGGTGCCGCCCGGCGTGGTGGGCATGCCCTGCGCGCCCGTCGTCCCTCCCGGCGTGGCCGGCGTGTCCTGGGCCTGCGTCAGCACCGGCGTCGCGGCGAGCATACCTATGGCCACGATCGAGGTCATCAGCTGGAGCTTTTTCATTACTTCCTGTTCTCCTTCTCGTGTGCAGCTGCCTGCACACAGACAGTCCTCATTTTGCCCGAGAAAGCTTCACCAGGGCACAGGCCGGAGCCTCTATGCCGACGAGATCGCGGGTGAAGCCGGCGGTTCATGACGACGTTGAATACTCCTCCTCATGTACTGTGGGTTGTTGGCGGCCAACGG
>JAUJNC010000184.1 GCA_030446525.1 Armatimonadaceae bacterium | reverse complement strand
GGCGCGCGACGCCGACACGCGCCCGTTCACGTTCCTGATCGACGACCGGCCCGAGCGCCCCGCCTACATCGCCACCGGCCTGCGCCAGCGCCTGAAGTTCCTCGCCGACGAGACGGCTAGAGAGCCTTCCTGAAGACAGCGAAGCGGCGCGTCTCGCGGAACCCGAACCCGGAAAACAGCGCGGCCGTCTTCTCGTCGGTCCAGAGGAACCACGCGTTGTGCAGGCCGCGCGCGCGCATCGCCCTCAGCGCATGGTCGAGCAGGACGGCCCCGATCCCGCGCCCCTGCTCCCGCTGCGCCACGCCGAACGGCCCGAAGCGCTCGTCTTCCCACTGCGCGAAGCCCAGGATGCTGCCGTTGGCGTCCTCCGCCAGCCACAGGCGCTCCGGCGGCGCCCCCGCCAGGATGGCGGTGATGGCGCCCCGGACGCGGGACTGCCAGTCGCCGGGGAAGTGCTTCTGCAGAAAGTCCACCAGGGGGGTCAGGTGCCGCGGCTGGAAATCGGAGAAGGAGACGTTGCGCAGCCACTTCTCCTTGATCCGCACCCACTCCGGCGTCCGGTACCCCACCAGGTTCAGGTCCATCGCGAGCGGCCGCTCGCTCTCCGCATAGCCCAGCGCCGCCAGGAACGACAGCGCTTCGGGGTAGGCTTCCACGTCGACGCCGGGGGTGAAGCCGTTGGGGGCGTACGGGGAAACCAGGGCGGAGGTGCAGCCGCGCTTGCGCAGGTACCCTTCGGCGGCGGCGAAGAGGGCCCGCCCCAGGCCCTGCCGCCGCGCCGGGGGCGAGACGCCGAACAGGGTGACGTAGCCGTGGTCCCGGTCGTCCGGGCCGTCTTCCAGCACCTGTTTGCGCGCAACGGCGAGGGCGAATCCCAGCAGGTCCTCCCCGTGGGGGTCCCGGGCGAGGAGAAGGCCCTGCCGGTCGAAATTCGGGTCGAGCAGGGCTTTACGGGCGAAGGCGGCGGGCACGTCGGGGTCCGCCGCCATCACGCGGCCCAGCAGGGCCTGGAGCGAGAAGAAGTCGGTGAAGGAGCCGCCGTAGGGTGTGATCGTCGGCGTGACCACTGTCCCGGCGCTGCCCCCCTTGCGGCCCCGTAAGGTTATCCTCAATCCTTGATCGCCTCGATCTTCTCGACGAACTGGCGGGCCCGCTCCGTCGCGTCTTCCTGGCTGCGCCCTTCGGCGTAGACGTGGAACACGGGCTGCGCGTCGTCGGGGAGCACCAGCACCCACTCGCGCTCGGAGTCGGTCAGCTTGATGCCGTCGAGCAGCTCCGCCCGCCCCTCCAGCTCGCGCGATTCTTCGGAGAGCCGCCGCATCACCTTGCCCTTGACCTCCCAGGGGCAGCGGACCAGCGCGTTGGAGAGGAACATCTCCGGCAGCTCCGCCGAGAACTCCGACAGGGGGCGCTGGAGCCAGGACAGCATCTCCAGGGTCTTGGCGAACGCGAACATGGCGTCGAAGGCCGGGTGGAAATCCGGGAAGATGAACCCGCCGTTCAGGTCGCTGGCCATCGCCACCTTCTCCGCGGCCAGCGACGACAGCGTCATGAGGTTGCGCGGGTCGGTCTTGGTGCGCGCCACCACGCCGTTGGTCCGCCGCATCACCGCCTCGATCACGCTGGGCGCGGTCACGGGGACCGCGACCTTGGCGCCGGGCCGCGTCTGCGCCACCAAGGACGCCAGGGTCGCCATCAGCCGCGCGCCGGAAAGGATGTCCCCGCGCTCGTCGACGAGGTCCAGGCGCTCCCCGTCGGAATACAGGATCACGCCCAGGTCCGCCTTGAGCGTGAGCACCACCTGCGACAGGTTATACAGGAGCGCCTGCCGCTCCTGGTTGTTTTTGGGCGCCCGCGCCGGGTCGGAGTACGCGTTGAGGGCGATCACTTCGCAGCCCAGCCGCCCCAGCAGGTCCGGCAGCACGGACGCGATACGCCCGTAGGCGTAGTCGACGACGACCTTGAAGCGCCGCCGCGCCACGTCCTGCGCACGGACGGTGGAAAAGAAGCGCTGGCGGTACTGCTCGACGGCGAGCGGCGCGAGCTCGATGTGGCCCACCGCGTCCATGTCCGTGCGCCCGTAGTCCTCGCGGAAGAAGATGGTCTCGATCTTGCGCTCGGCGTTCCTGGTCAGATAGATGCCCTGCTGGTCGAAGAACTCGATCAGGGCGTTGCGCGGGTGGTCGGGGTCCACGCGCACGTTGACCAGGCCGGCGCAGTTGTCCGCCCGCGCCACGCCGCGCGCGATCGGCAGCGGCTGCGCCTGGACGTCCAGCACCTGGCACCCGACGGAGACCAGGCCCGAAAGCAGCGCCCGCTTCAGCATCCGCGAGGCCGGGTGGGCGTCGCGCGCGGTGGCCACGGTGGCGCCTTTTTTCAGGAACGCGCCGTAGCTCGCCCCGAGCTTGGTGGCGAAGTCGGGCGTGAGCTCGATGTTGCAGATCCCGGAAACGCCCAGGCCCCGGAACAGGGACGACTGGTGGTACGACCCCCAGATCAGGACGTGGTGACCGTGGAGTTCGCCTCGATCACCTTGTCCGGCCATGCGCTTGACCAGGGGCGTATGGTCGCGTTCGCCTCGATGCGCAACGGTCGCCCACCACGGCGCCCTCGTGGATCGTGACGTCCTTGATGGTGCAGTGATTGCAGATCGTGCAGCCGGTCAGGGTGGCGCCCTTGCCCCACATACGCCGAATCCCACAGGATCGCCTTGTTCAGCTTCGCCCTTCCTCGATGATGGCGTTGTCCCCGATGACGGTATCCTGCCCGATGGTGACCCCGGCCTTGATGCGGCAGTTCTGCCTGATGACGGCGGGGCCGATGATCTCCGCGCTGGGGTCGACATCGGTCCTCGCCCACCCAGATGTCGCTGCCGCGCCGGGCGCCGTCGATGGGGAGCGTGGTCCTGCTGCTCAGCACCTCGTACTGCGCCTGCCGGTACTGCTGGAGCGACCCCACGTCGGTCCAGTACTTCCACGACGCACCGAACAGCGGCTTCGACTCGGCGAGCATCCGGGAAGATGTCCTGCGACCAGTCGTAGTTGCGGGCCGGCTCCATCAGGTCGAGCACCTGCGGCTCGAGGATGTACATGCCGGGGTGCCCACGGTGTCGGAGAAGACCTCGCCCCAGGAGGGCTTTTCCAGGAACCGGCGGATGACGGCCGGAAATCGTCGGTGATGACCACGCCGAATTCCAGGGGGTTCTCCACGTGCTGCAGGACCAGGTCGCCTCGGACCGGTTTTTGCGGTGGTACGCGAGCGCCCCGGGATGTCGATGTCGAGGGCGTCGCCGGAGACGATGATGAACGTGTCGTCTTTCAGATACTCTTCGGCCTTCTTGACCGAGCCGGCGGTACCCAGCGGCGCGTGTCCTCGACGGAGTACTCGATGTTGACGCCGAGCTCGGAGCCGTCGCCGAAATAGCCCTTGCATCTCTTCGGCGAGGTAATAGAGCGTGACGACGATGTCGGTTATGCCGGCCTGTTTCAGATGTTCGACGATGTGCTGAGCGATCGGCTTGTTGAGGATCGGGACCAGGGGGCTTGGGGCGGCTTTCAGGCTGTGGGCGCAGCCGCGTCCCTCCCCCGCCATCACAACGGCTTACCTTTTTTAACATCCCCCCGCAGTAAACGGGTTACTGCTGATGAGCGGTCTTGGCATACAGCTTCACCGGTCGCGCCGGCTTTTCCTCCTCGCCCGGCGCGGCGGCAGGTCCGGACGCTTCTATCGACCCCGTACCCACGCTAGCCCCGGCGTACCCCAGTCGGCGCGGGGCGGCGAGAAAAATGTCTAACAAGACGGAGTCTTCTCAGCGCCCCGGCGCCGTGGTGAACGTTCCCTCCAGATAAATGACTTCCCCCGCGCCAACCACGACCGGCTCGCCTCGACGGCGACTCCATGCTGCCGGGAAAGGACGACGGAAAACTGCTCATTGTCGGGCGGTGCGGCGGGGTCACGCTCTGCGGTGAAGGCGACGCGCGCTATCGTCATCCGCTCGCCGTTTACGAACCGCCGCAGGACGCGTCTTCCTCGGCGGGTATCCTGGCGACATCGCGCCAGTTGAATTGTTTCATGTTTACCCCTTCCACCAGGACGGGTCCATTGCCGGGGAAGTAGGCGTCCCGGGCCTCGATTTCGGCCAGCGTCTGCCAGGGCGACGGATCCGGCGCTGGCCGCTCGCCGCGGCGCGCGACGAGCTTGGCGATTCTCGACGAACGGTCCAGGTGGTGGGCCTTGACGCGGGCCTCGGCGTAGTCGGGAGCGCCCTTGGTGCTGTGCGACGAACGGCCAGGAGGAGGTCCGCAGCAGTACCGCGGGCGGCCTGCTCCAGCGGGCGCGCGGCCTCGGGGTGTGGGCGTAGCGGCGCGCCAGGTCGGCCATCTGCCGCTCGGCGTCGTAGATGCGCTCCCACATCCAGGCGGTGTCCGGGTTGAGCCAGATCCAGGAAGCCGCCTTGCCCCACGAGCCTTCCGGCAGCGACACGACGGGGGGTGCGCTCCCCCGGCGGGGAGCGCGCCGAGATACTCCTCGCAGGTCGTGAGTGGAAAGCCGGGGTCAGGGCCATGCGCGCAGCACCCGAGGAGCCAGCGCGGGCCCTCGTGGCCACCAGTGGCCGAAACGTTTCGGTGTCGTACAGGGCGGCGAGACGATGGCCGGCTCCCCGTGGGCTCCTGCGCGCCTGCGCAGCAGGTCTTTTTCATCTCGCCGACGAAGTGGCCGGGCGTGCTCCCCGGACCCGCTCGTCGGCCCGGCGCGGGCTCGTACACCCCTTTCGCCGCCATGTCGTCCTTGGGGTAGGAGACGCGCCAGTAGCGCAGCCGCCCCGGGTCGTTTTTGTGGAACTCCAGGTACCACTCGTCGCCGGGGTACACGTCGGCCGCCCAGACCGCGTGCGACGAGCGGACGTCGCGCGAAAACACGGCGACGGGCGAGCGGGCCGTGTCCCCGGACGAGTTGATGAAGTACGGCTTGTAGACGGTGCGGCTGCTCTTCTCGGGCTTGTGCTCCAGGGTGAACTGGTGCCACAGCGCCTTGAGCGCCCCAAGCGGTCGGCATACACGCCCTGCGCCGTGCCGCCCTTGACCAGGTGCGCGTCCACGAACGTGTACTCGATCCCCTCGTCCATGAGGAACTCGTCCACGCCGCGCCGCAGGATCGGCTCCGGCGTCTGGTAGGCGGCGAGCGGCGCCTGCCAGTGGGTAGCGCGGCCGGTACGCGCACTCGGGCATCCAGAAGCCGTCGGCTGCCGAGGAGAAGTGCCGCTCGTGACCTGGCGATGCCCGCCCGGATCTGCGCGCGCGCAGCCGTCGGAAAGGAGGAGCGGCAGGTAGCCGTGGGTCGCCGCCGACGTGATGATCCGCACGTGCCCCGCATCCTGGGAGCCGGCGGGAACGCCCGACGATGTCGCGCCCGTAGGCGTTCGAACCGGTGCAGGATGTGCCGGAACACCCTGGGCGCGCTGCGCGAGTTGAAGCAGGCCGCGTCGCCCCGCGCCGGAACGCCTGGCGGTTCGCCGCGGCCGCCCCGATGTTCTGGTCGACCTTGTCCACGAACTCGTCCCGGAACGACTCGTCCGAAAGCTGCTCGCAAAGGACGGGGGCTGGCCGATGGTCACTAGGCGAGACGCCCTCGGCGACCGCCGCCCGTGGAGGGCGTCCAGGAGGGGGATGTACGACTCGGCGGTGACCTCGGTCAGCCAGTCGGTCCCGTGCGCACGGCCGTGGGCAAGGACGTACGGGATGTGCGAGGCAGGACGAAAGGAACGAGCCGAGCGGTTCGGCATCCGCCTGGGGCGGCGGGAGGGGCCGGGCGGCTGCCGCGTGGCTTCTCCTTACGGCAAGGACACAGGGCGGCAACCGCGCCGGGGTGGGGCATCCTGGATAGAGGATAACAGAATACGGCACGGGTGTCAACCGCGACGCCGCCCGGTTTGACTTTGCCGCCGCGGAAAGGCTACAATAAGCAGCAAAGCACCAGGAGGGAGCGTTTATGCAAAGGAGCTACGAATTTCTGACCGGCGAGCAGGTGGAGGGCTTCCCTGCGGCGCGGGCACGTCCTTGTCAAGAACTGCTTTTCGCGCGAAGCGGCCCGGGAGCCGACGGACCGGGCGTTCGTTCGGCTCGGCTACGACCTTCGACGACATCTCGACCTGGGAGCAGCACCGCATCCACATGCCGGTGCACGGCCGCGTCGAGATCCGCGAGTTCGCGCCCAAAGCGTGGGCGCGATCTGCAAACTGCTGGGCGGCGAGGCGCGCCGGCAGCCCGCGACGTGGGGCGACGGCTTCATCGTCAACCTGGGCAGAAGCGAGGACCCCGGCTCCCTGGCAGCCGCCGTCGGCTCAGGTGAAGGGCTGGTACAAGGACGGCGACTGGTTCGTGCACTTCCTCGACTCGCCGGAACAGGGCCTGCTGACGATCGTGGTCTGGTCGGACATCCGGCCGACGGGGGCGGGACGTTCATCGCCTGCGACCTCGGTCCCGGTCGTCGCGCGCTTCCTGGCCGAGCACCCGGAAGGCGTCCGCCCCGGCGGTTCGACTTCCGTCGCTCGCGGCCCAGTGCCACGACTTCATCGAGGCCACCGGCGAGGTCGGCGACGTGTACCTGATACACCCCTACGTGCTCCACGCCTCGTCGCAGAACGCGCTCCGGGTCCCGCGCCTGATCACCAACCCGGCCGTCAGCCTGAACGAGCCGATGAACTTCCACCGGCCGGACCCGCCGACTACTCCCCGTCGAGCGGGCCGTCCTGCGGGGTCTGGGTGTCGAGCGGCTCGATTTCCAGCCGACGTCGCCGCGCGCGCGCGTCACGCCCCAGCGCGTGCTCCGTCAGGAAAAGATGCTCGAAGAGGAGAAGGCGCGCCTGGCGTCGGTCGCGGGCTAGCAGCCGCGCGCGGACACGCTCACCGTTCGCCGCGCAGCAGGGCGACCCGGCTCTGGTAGACCCGATGCCGGCCAGCAGCACGAAGGCCCCCGCCGAGAGCAGCAGGGTGTAGGTCAGGGCCTCGCGGTCCTTTCCGCCTGGACGGCGGCGTACAGGGCCAGGGGCAGCGTCTGGGTGCGGCCAGGGGATCGACCCCGCGACCATCAGCGTCGCCCCCGAACTCGCCCAGCGCGCGCGAACGCCAGCGCGCAGCCCGGCCAGGAGCCCGCGATACGCGAGGGGAGGATCACCCGCACGAACAGCAGGGCTCGCTCGCGCCCAGCGTCCGCCCGACTTCCATCAGATCGTGGTCCACCGAGCCGAACGCCGCCGCCGCCGTTTTGACGAACAGGGGCAGCGCCATGACGACGGCGGCCAGGGCCGCCCCCTCCCACGTGAACAGCAGCCGCAGCCCGGCGACGTCGTTGACCCACCGCCCCGCCGATGTGCCGCGCCCGAACAGGAGCAGCAGGTAGAAGCCGACCACGGTGGGGAGCACGAGGGGCAGGGTGAGCAGCGTCTCGACGAGAACCTTGCCGCGGAAAGGGCGTCCGCGCGCCAGCCACCAGGCGGCGCAGGTGCCGGCGGGCAGCATCAGCAGGGTGGCGAGGGCCGGTCACCCGCAGCGAGCCACAGGGGCGAAAGATCGGTCAGGGGCCCTTTTAGCGCGGCGCCTTGCCCCGCGGCGGATTAGCGGCCGTGAAGCCGTACCGGGTGAGGATGCCCTGCGCGAGGGGGCCCCGCAGGAAACGGACGAACCGCCGCGCGGCGCGTTGGGCGCGCCGGCGACGACGACGGCCGGGTAAACGATGGGCGCGTGATCCTTGCCCGGCGCGGCCGTTTGTGCGACGCGCACGCGGCCCCTTCCCCTGGCGGGCGTCCGTGGCGAAGACGACGCCGGCGTCCGCGTTGCCGCCCGCCACGTACGCCAGCGTCTGCCGGACGTTCTCGCCGAGCACGGCCTTCGCTGGACGGCGGACCACAGGCCGCGCCGCGTCAACGTCTCCCCGGGCGTACCTGCCGGACGGGACCGAGTCGGGGTTGGAAAGGGCGATGCGCCGCACCCCGGACCCCGTGAGATCCTCCCAGCGCTTCACCCCCCCCGCCGGGCGCGATATGGGCGACCAGCCGGTTTCCCGCGAAGTCGATGTGGGCGGCCGGCTCGATCCGCCCGGCCTTCTGCAGGGCGTCCATCTCGCTGTCGCGGCGGACGCGAACACGTCGACGGGGGCGCCCTGCTCTCTCTGCCGCTGGAGCGCCCCCGACGACGCAAAATTAAAGCGCACCGTGGTCTTCGGGTTCGCCCTGGTGAACGCCTTGCCTATCGCGTTCAGGGCGTCCGTCAGCGAGGCGGCCGCCGACACCAGGATCTCGTCCGCCCGCGACGGGGCGGGCAGCGTCGCAAGCAGGCAAGTAGTGCCTAGCAAAATAAGAAGCGTGCGCTTGTTCATCCTCATCCCCTTGAGGTTGGAAAGGCGCGAGGCTTGCCGGGCTTTTTCGCGCGCCTGGGCGAAGACGGGGAAAAGATCGCGGCGAGGGTCGTGATGATAGCGATTACGACGAGCATCTCGATCAGGGTAAACGCACGTCTGGACATGCACGCACTCTCCTCCCGCAACACCGATGTATTATGATCGGACGCAGGTATTTTTGTCAATACGTTAGAAAATATTGCGTGACGTCGGCGGTGGGGACACCCGGAAAGGGGAGAAGTTGAGGCAAGAAAGCGGTCTGCGGAACCAGCTCAAAGCCGTTCGCACGCGTTTAGGGCGCAGCCAGCAGGAGCTCGCCGCGGCGGCCGGGATCACGCGCCAGACGATCGGCGGCATCGAGGCGGGTCTGTACGCGCCCTCCGCGGCCGTCGCGCTGCGCCTGGCGAAGGCGCTGGGCTGCCGCGTCGAGGAGCTGTTCTGGCTGGGCGAGGACCTGCCGACCGTGCAGGCCGTGCCCGTGGAGCCGGCGCCCCCGGGCCGACCGCTGCGTGTGACGCTGGCCCAGGTGGGCGGACGGTGGGTGGCTCACCCCCTCAGCGCCGAGAAGGCGTTCCGCACCGAGATGATCCCGGCCGACGGCGTCGCCGCGCGGGAAGGGGGAAAAGACACCCTTTCCGTTCAGTTGCTGGACGACCCCGAAGCGTTGACGCGCACGGTCGTGCTGGCGGGTTGTGCGCCGGCCCTGTCGCTCTGGGCGCGCTCCGCCGAGCGCTGGCACCCGGGCCTGCGCGTGCACTGGATCCACGCCAACAGCACGTCCGCCCTCCTCAGCCTGGCCCGCGGCGAGGTCCATGCCGCGGGCGTGCACCTGCGCGACCCGCTGACCGGGGAAGACAACGCCCCGTATGTCCGGCGGATCCTCGCGGGTCGTGCCGTCGTGCTGGTCAACCTGGGCGTGTGGGAGGAAGGGCTCGTCGTGCGCCCGGGCAACCCCGAGCGGCTGCTCCGCGGCGCGGACCTGGCGCGGGAGGGCGTCGTCCTGGTCAACCGCGAAGAGGGCGCCGGGTCGCGCCTGCTGCTGGACACCCTGCTGCGCGAAGACGGCGTCGAGCCGGCGGGGGTCCAGGGCTATGAGCGTGTGGTATCGACCCACCAGGGTGTCGCCCGGGCGATCGCGGCGGGGCAGGCGGACGTGGGCGTCAGCACGGCGTCGGTGGCGGCCACGTACGGGCTGTCGTTCGTGCCGCTGCGGCAGGTGCGCTATGACCTGGCCGTCCTGGAGGAGTCTCTCGGCCAGGAACCGATCCGGCAGCTCCTGGGCACGCTGCACCACCGCTGGGTCCGCTCGCAGCTAGGCGTCCTGGGCGGTTATGACACGACCAGGACCGGCGAGATGGTGGCGGTCACGCCGCGACCGGCATAGCGTCGGCAACACCGTCGCGGGACCAATCTGCCGCCGCAGGCGACAGTGCTGAACTCACGCTTGCGGCCGGAGGAAGATGACGCCGAACCGGGCGCAGATCGCGACCACTTGACCCATATCGGGAGGGCCGCCAGCAGGAAGCGCGCTGAGTTCTTGCCACAGCTTCTCCGCCCCGGCGGGGAAAACCTGGAGCAAGGTTTTGACCGGAACATCCCCGACGACCTCCCATGAATGAGGAAGAGTTCGTCTTCGTTCTTGTGAAAGTGCAGGGGGATGCCAATGCCCGGCGCGTTCATCTGCTCCACCAGAGTGAATGCCCCGCCCGTGTCCTCTGCGCTGAGCCGCAGGGTCATGTTATCGCCAAGAACGTTGATGGCTCGTCCGCTTCCGAGTGGCAGGATTTTCGCTTCCATGTTATCTCCTTACTACCGCTCGCTCTGGCAGTAGAAGCGACTGCGGCCCGACACAGTATCTCACCGGCACGAAAATGAGCACTGTAGCGGCAGTAAGCTTTCAACCGGCGACGCACATCGGCGGCATTCGCGTCCGGTGCAGCGACGCGTTGGGCCTCTGAGGTTTTGCCGCCGTCTTCAACACGGCGCGTCATCTCACCAGGCCGCCACTTCCCTGCTCAACGACACCCTCTTGAAGCCCGGGCGCGCCTTGTTCCACAGCAGGTGGCCGCTGAGCCCGACCTCGACCGAGGCGCCGAAGTGGTACCTGCCTAGTGTGTGCGGCGTGCCCGCGCCCGCCTTGACAACTTCCATCACGCGCTCCATGAGGCTCTGCACCCCAGGCGAGTAGCGCCCCATCATCGCCCACCCGTCGCGGATGGTCCCGACCTGGAAGGGGCCGTCGCCCCCATACGGCGCGTTGATGCCGTCGATGTAGTTGAAGAAGGCCGGGTCCTCCCTGTCCCGGTTCCACAGCGTGTCCGTCACGGTGCGGGCCATGCGCTCCAGGTCCGCCCGCCCGAACTCCGGCAAGCCCGCCTCATACATCGCCGCCATCATCATCGGCTCGCGGTTGGCGTGCGAGGTGTCATGCGTGCCGTGCCGCTGACGCTTGTCATACGAGCCGTCGGTCGGCATGGTGCCGTCGTCCCAGATCCAGCTGGTGTTTTTGGGCCTCAGCCACAGACGAAAGCCTTTGGCAACCCGCGTGGCGATGTCTTCATACACCGCTCTGCGGGCCGGGTCCGCGCTCGCTTGATACAGGTAGGTCGCGATCATGCCGGTGTGCGAGGTCTTGTCGTTCCAATACGGGTATCTGCCCGAGCCTCCCAGGGACTTGGGCAGCCAGGGGATGACCCCGGCAAGCCATCGGTGTGACGCCTGCGCGCTCTTGTGAACGCCCACCTGCTTGTCGTACCAGCAGCGGATGATGGACGCGTCCACGAAGTCGATGAAGCGGGCGGCGTCGGCGGCGTAGGTCTTCTTCCAGTGCGGGTGCGCGTTGATGATGGCGGCCGCCCGTGCGATGGGGTTGGCGGCCTGGAACAGCATGATCTCTTCCACGCCCGTCTCGCCCCGGTTCGGCCAGACCTTGTAGGTGTTGCCGTTCACCCGCAAGTCC
>JAUJNC010000183.1 GCA_030446525.1 Armatimonadaceae bacterium | reverse complement strand
CGCCTCCGTGAAGTGACAAGCAAAGATGGAGAAAAACGGTTGGATCCTGTCAAAGTGTTGATCGTCTTTTATTCGCGCAACGGCGCGACCGAGGCGCTCGCGAGCGCCGTCGCTGAGGGCGCCCGTTCCGAGGGGGCCGAGGTGGTGCTGCGCCGCGCCCGCGAGATCGTGTCCCGCGAGATCATGCAGAAGGCGCCCGGCTGGATCGAGAACGCCGACCGCATGAACGCGCGCTACCAGGCGCCGGGCGAGGCGGACGCCGAGTGGGCGGACGCCATCGTCTTCGGCACGCCCACCCGCTTCGGCAACGTCTCGTCGGAGCTGAAGGCCTACATCGACTCGCTGGGGGGCCTCTGGTTCCAGGGCAAGCTGAACGGCAAGGTCGGGTCGGCCTTCACGTCCACCTCGACGCCGCACGGCGGCAACGAGAGCACGACCATATCCCTGTACCACCCCATGGCGCACCTGGGGCTGATCATCGTCCCGCTGGGCTACGCCGACCCCGCCCTGTTCCGGGCGGGCACGCCCTACGGCGCGTCTTCCGTGTCGGGCCAGGACAACCAGCCCCCGACCCCCGACGAGCTGGAGGTCGCCCGGTTCCAGGGCAGGCGCGTCGCGCAGGTCGCCCGCGCGCTCAAGGCGGCGGGCCAGACCGCCACCAAAGAGAACGCGCAGGCCGAGGCGACCGGCCACTGAACGGCCCGCGCGGGGCGCAAAACGGCCGGGTTTTGCGGAGCGAAAGGGCGGCGCCTGGTGAAACATGGCATCCGCCCTTTTTGTTCGCCAGCGTGGAGGAGTTGCCGGTAATTGGGGTACACTGGGAACGTGACGGGGGCGTCAGGGGCCCGCACGGCGGGCCCGCCTGGGCGCGGAGCAGAAGTGGATCATGATAGCTCCCCCTCGCTCGGAGCGAGGGCCTCGGGGGCAGGGGGGACAGGATGGAAATCGGCTTTATCGGACTGGGGCGCATGGGCGGCAACATGGCGACGCGCCTGGAAAAGGCGGGGCATCGCGTGCTGGGCTACGACCCGTTCCTGACGCCCGAGGCGCGGGAGGTCACGCTCAGCGAAGGCACGGAGATTATCGATTCCGTGGCGGGACTGGCCGCGGCCTTCACCCAGCCGCCGCGCATCTTCTGGGCCATGGTGCCCGCCGGGGCCGTCACCGAAACGGTGCTCAAGCAGATCGCCGAGGTGGCGTCGCCCGGGGACATCATCATCGACGGCGGCAACAGCAACTACAAGGACTCGCGACGGCGCGGGAATGAGATGGCCGCGCGCGGCCTCCTTTTCCTGGACTGCGGCACGTCGGGCGGCGTCTGGGGGCTGCAGAACGGCTATTGCCTGATGGTGGGCGGCCCGGCCGAAGCGTTCGCGCACGTCGAACCGATCCTGCGGGATTTGGCGCCGCCGGACGGCTACCTGCACGCCGGCAGCGGCGGCGCAGGGCACTTCGCCAAGATGGTCCACAACGGCATCGAGTACGGCATGCTCCAGGCCTACGCCGAGGGCTTCGAGCTCCTGCACGCCGCCACCGAGTATAGGTTCGACCTGGGCCGGCTGTCTCACCTGTGGAACCAGGGCAGCGTGGTCCGCTCCTGGCTGCTGGAGCTGGCGGAGCGGGCGTTCGCCGAGGGGCAGGAGTTCGAGCACATCCGCGGCTACGTCCAGGACTCGGGCGAGGGGCGCTGGACCGTCCAGGAGTCGATCGAGCGCGCCGTGCCCACGCCCGTGATCACGCTCTCGCTGCAGATGCGCTTCCGCTCGCGGCAGGAGGACTCCTACGGGGCCAAGACCATCGCCGCGCTGCGGAACCAGTTCGGCGGGCACGCCGTTACGGCCGCCATCCAGGAGGCGGTCGACCCGGGATCGGTCCCCTCGGGCGGAGAAAAGGACCTGTAAGTCATGCAACCCTCCGTTCTCGTTCTGTTCGGCGCGACCGGCGACCTGGCGCGCCGCAAGCTGCTCCCCGCCCTGTTCCGCCTGTACTGCGAGGACATGCTGCCCCCGCAGTTCGCCCTCGTCGGCTTCGCCCTGCCCGACCCGAAGCAGCCCGACTACCGGGCGTTCATGCGCGAGGCGCTGACCGAGTTCATCTCGGACGACGAGCGCCGCCTGTGCGCGCTCGAAGAGCTCATGGCGCTGACGCGGTTCATCCCGGCCAACTTCAACGACCCCGAGGGGTACCACCGCCTGAAGGAGGCGCTGGCCGAGGTGGACCGCGAGCGCGGCACGCTGGGGAACCGCCTTTTTTATATGGCGACCCCGCCGGCGTGCGTGCCCGACATCCTGACCCACCTGCAGGCGGCGAGCCTGGCCACGCCCAGCGCGCACACGGTCCCCTGGACCCGCATCATCGCCGAGAAGCCGTTCGGCGTCGACCGCACGTCGGCCCGCCAGCTGACCGAGCTGTTCCATAACGTGGTGCGCGAGGACCAGGTGTACCGCATCGACCACTACCTGGGCAAGGACGCCGTGCAGGACGTGACCGTGCTGCGCTTCGCCAACTCGCTGTTCGAGCCGCTGTGGAACCGCAGCTACGTGGACCACGTGCAGGTGACGGTCGCCGAGACCCTGGGCGTGGAGCGGCGCGGCAACTACTTCGACCGCATGGGCGAGACCCGCGACATGGTGCAGTCCCACGCGCTCCAGGTCATCGCGATGGTGGCGATGGAGCCGCCCAACTCGTTCTCCGCCCACGCCATCCGCGACGAGAAGGTCAAGGTGCTGGAGGCGATGAAGCCGCTCACGGCGCACTACGCCGTGCGCGGGCAGTACGGGCCGGGGCGGGACCCGGACCGCAAGCCCGTGCCCGGCTACCGCGAGGAGCTGAACGTCGCGCCCGACTCGAACACCGACACCTACCTGGCGGCGCGGCTGTTCATCGAGTCGTGGCGCTGGTCGGGCGTGCCGTTCTACATCCGGGCGGGCAAGCGCCTGCCGCGCCAGGTGACCGAGGTCATCATCCAGTTCAAGGGCGTCCCGCTGACCCTGTTCCGCGGCTCGAACCGGCGGCCCGAGCCCAACGTGCTGCGCCTGCGCATCCAGCCCGACGCCGAGATCGCGCTGGGCGTGGAGCTGAAGCGCCCCGGCACGGGCTACGACCTGCTGCCCGTCGAGCTCGACATGCTGTACGGCGACGTCTTCAAGACGCCGCTGCGCGACGCCTACGAGCGCCTGCTGCTCGACGCGATGAACGGCGACGCCATGCTCTTCATGCGCGAGGACGAGATCGACGCCGCCTGGCGCGTCGTGGACCCGCTGCTGGCCTACTGGCGCACCGACCCCGCCGACTTCCCCAACTACGCGGCCGGGACCTGGGGGCCGGACGCCGCCGACGAGCTGATCGCCCGCGACGGCCGCAAGTGGATCAACTAGACTGATCGCAGGACAAGGAGGACGTTGTTCATGAAAGTCAGCGATGTGATGACGCGCGACATCGAGGTGATCGCGCCCGACGCGACGCTCCGGGAAGCGGCCCAGAAGATGACGGTTCTCGACGTCGGCCCGCTGCCGGTGAGCGACGGCAGGCGGCTGCTCGGGATGGTCACGGACCGCGACATCACGGTGCGGGCGATCGCCGAGGGGCGGGACCCGAACACGACCCGCATCGACGAGGTGATGACCCAGGGCGCCGTCTACTGCTTCGCCAACCAGGACGTGCGCGAGGCGGCCCGGATCATGGAAGAGCACCAGATCCGCCGGCTCGTGGTGCTGGACCGTGCCAAGAACCTGGTCGGGGTGGTCTCGCTGGGCGACCTGGCGGTAGGCGGCGCGAGCCGGAAGGTGACGGCGGAGGCGCTGAAGGGGGTCTCCGAGCCGAGCGGCTCGGGTCGGGGCTGGATCGCCGGCCTGCTCGCCGTGGGCGTGTTGGCCGGCGCGCTCGCGCTGGCGGCCTCGAAGGGCGGGGACGGCACGCAGACGACTCCCTGACCTTCTGATGCGCATGCTGGACGCCGTCCTCGAGCGCGTGTCTTGGGATCCGTCGCGGCGCGGCCCCCTGATCGCGGTGGATCCCGGGAACACGGAGCCTGCCGCGGCCGAGCCGCTGCCGCCGCGCCCTCCGGGCGGTCTCGCCCTGCGCGCCGTCGCGCGCCATTTCGACCGCAAGGTCGTTTCGCTTGAAACCCTGACGGCGCTCGCCCCCCGGACGATGGTCGTCCTGAACACCCGCCCCGGCAGGCCGGACTTCCGCGCCGGCCTGGGCCGCGACAAAAGGCTGCTGCATCTGCTGGGCTCGCTCGACGCCGGGCAGTGGTCTAAACTCGGCGGCGCCGAGGGCCTGGGGATGGGCGACCTTACCCCCGAGCAGCGGCCTCTTTTTCTCGCCTTTCTGCCCGACCCGTTCCGGGTGGCCAGGGTGCGCAAAAGTGACGGCTGGCTGCGCAAGATACCCGAGGAAGAGCCGGTAACCGTCGATCCCGGCGCGGTGCGGATGCGTCTCCGCCGCGCCGCCGACCTGCTCCTGCCGGGCAAGGACGACGAGATGTCGAACCTTCTGGTCCGGTCTCTATACCCGCAGCCCGAAGGAGCCGAGTTCTTCGAAGTGGCCCGCGCCGGGTATGAAGATAGGTCGCCGCCGGACGCCTTCGGCAGGGCGCTTCGGCGAACAGTCCGGAGCCGCCCCAAACCCGGCCACCTCGCCTTTGACGCGCCCGAGCTTTCCGCGCCGATCGGGCTGAACGGCGCGGCGACCGCGGGCGATCTCGTTGCGCGGGCGGCGGAGGCCGCCGGCCTGGAAATCCATGCCGACCGGCGCGTCGCCCTTCTGCCCGTCTGGGTGCGCGGCGATCAGGCCCGCGCGGGCGACGTCCTGAAGGCGCTCAGCCTCGCCGTCACGGGCGCCTTCCGCAAGCTCGGGCCTGCCTACGTGCTGACCGACGACTTGGAAGGCATCGGCGCGCGGCATGCCCTGCGGAGTGACTGGGCCGCGAACGCCAAAGCCGAACAGGAGGGGCGGGAATCGGCCCTTTGGAAGCGCATCAAAGACGCGCGGCCTTTCGAGCGCCTCGCCTTCGCCCCCGCCGACCCGCTCACCCTCCCGCCGGAGCGATCGGGGGCGACGGGTGCGCCACACCCCCTGGGGCGCGAGATGCCGGTCACGGCGATGCCGCCCCCGGCGCAGGCGTTCGTGCGTGACTGGCTGTCACGAGTGGGCGAGCGGGGCCGAAGCGTGGACCCGGACCGGGCCAGACTCATGGATGATCTGCGCCTGTACTACCTCGTGCCCGGCGTGGACGGCGCGGTGCTGGAAGAAGGCGCCCACGAGGCCGGCTCCTGGCAGGGGTTCCTCAAAAACCTCGCCTCGAACTATGCGCGGATCGATCAGCCCGCCCCGCCCGGACCGGCCGGCCCCCTCGCCCTGCCCGCCGACGGCAAGACCCGCGCACTCCTCGTCGCCCCCCGGACCCCGGACGAAGCGGCGCGCGCCGCCACCGAGGCCAGGCGGTGCGGACTGACGCAGCTCTGGGTGAGCGTGCCCACCGCGTCCGAGAGCGGCGACGACGTTTTGTCGGCGGCCATCGCGGCGGGCCAGGCGGCGCATCTGCCGGTCCTGGCGGTCGTCCGGCTCCTGCGCCAGGCGACCCACCGCGGCCCCGCCGGCACCGGACCGCTCGACATCAACATCCTGGGGGAGACGGGCAGCGCCTACGCCGCGCGCCGCGCCCCGTCCGTGCGCTCCCAGCCGTGGCTGGCCGGCGTTTTTGACAACTACGGGGACTGGCTTCGCCCCGAAACGCGGGAAACGGCCGCCGCGCTTGAACGGCGCCTCGTGGAGCTTGCCGCCACGCCGGGTCTGGCGGGGCTCGTCGTGCGCGACGCTGCCGCGAGGGGCTACGACGAGCGGGAAGAGGACAACCGCGGGGAACGCACCGACAGCGGCGACTGGGGCTATTCGCTGGAAAACCGCCTGAGCTTCCTCCGCGAGCACGGCGCCGACCCCATCGACCTGCTCGCCGCCCGCGGCTCCCTGGACACCGATGTCAATCCGCCGTTCTTCCCCGACAGCAACCGCGGCCGGGTTTACCGCAAGGCCGACGGCGAGTATGTCGAATACACCGTCGCCAAAGAGATGCGTGCCGCATGGCACGCCGCCCGCTTCGAGATGGCCGCCGGCCTGCGGGCCGACCTGTTCGCCGCCATCCGGGCGGCGAACCCGGAGCTCCCCCTGTTTGTTCAGGCCTCGTCGCCCGTCGCCTGGTACTCCTCCTGGGACCAGGGCGACCGTCTGCCGCGCACGCGGTGGCCCGCGCGCGGGTCGTACAGCGTTGATCTCATGGCCCGCGCGCAGGGAAGATGCATCCTGCATAACCACACCTACCGGGGTGACCCGAAACCCGACCATCCCCGTTACCACAACCGCCCCCGCGGCTCCCGTGCCATCGCAGCCAGTCTGCTGCGCCCGATGAAGGACTGGGACGGCCTCGTCCTGGACCTGAGCGAGATGTCGACGGAGCAGGCGTTGCCATTGCTGGAGAGAAGTGTGTTTCCCCATCCGGGCAATCTGAGGCGGGCATAGCCCGGGAGCGCGGCCGGCCGGGCGGGTGGTCGGCCACCCGAGCCGCGAAACGCACCCATGCCCCCGCGGCCACGAAGGATTGCGGCGCGCCTGTGAGAAACAGGATAGGGAAAGGTTTTGCCCTATGTCATCCGATCCCGGGCCCCGGCCGGTGGGCCTTGCCGGTTCCCGCCCCGCTCCGTCGCCGTGGCTCGTGCTGCGGGTCTGGCTTTTGCTGGGCGCGCAGTCCTTCGGCGGCGGCGCCGTGACGCTCACGCTGATCCGGCGGGCGGTGGTCGACCGGTACGGCTGGGTTTCCGAGGCGCAGTTCACGCGCGACCTGGCGCTGTGCCACATCAGCCCAGGCATCAACCTGGTCGCCCTGGCCATCCTCATCGGGCGGCGGCTGGCGGGCGCCAAGGGGGTCGCCCTGGCGCCGCTGGGTCTGCTCCTGCCCAGCGCGGCGATCGCCGTCCTTTTCACGGCGTTCTTCGTGCGCATCCACCACCTGGAAGGGGTGCAGGCCGCCCTGCGCGGCGTCATCCCCGCCGCGGTGGGGCTGGGGCTGCTGACGGCGCTGCAGATGGCCCGCCCCCTGCTCGCCGACAGCCGCCGCGAAGGGCCGGCCAGCCTGCTGCTCAGCGCCGCCCTATTGGCGGGCGCCGGGCTCGCCGCCTGGGCGCACGTGCCCGTGCTCCTGATCTTGTGCGCCTCGGGTGTGGCGGGCGCCGCGGCGCACTGGCGGCGGCACGCCGCGCGCGCCGCTAAGGGCGGGGCGGCCCGATGAACCCGCTGATCCTCTTCGGGCTGCTGCTGAAGGCCTCCTTGTTTTCCACAGGCGGCATGGGCAACCTGCCGATCCTGCACGACGATCTGCTCGGCCGCGGCTGGGCGACCGAGCGGCAGTTCGCCCAGTCGCTGGCGCTGGGGCAGGTGACGCCGGGGCCGAACGGCCTGTGGGTGATCAGTCTGGGGTATTTCGTGGACGGGCCGCGCGGCGCCCTGCTGGCCCTGATCGCCCTCAGCCTGCCCCCGCTCCTGGTGCTCGCGGTGGACCGGCTGTACCGGCGCGTGCAGGATCACCCGGCCATCGAGGGCTTCATGCGCGGGCTGAGCCTTGCCGTGGTCGGAATCTTCGTCGTCGTCCTGGCCGGCCTGCTTTCCGGCGCGGGCCGGGACAACCTCAGCCTGCTGATCGCCGTGGCGAGCCTCCTCCTCGGCGCCGTGCGGCGCGTACCCGTGATCGCCATACTGGCCCTGGCGGGACTCGTCGGGGTCCTCTTCGCCTAGACGTGCTCCGCGCACTTGGATTCAGATTAGGTGCGGTAAACCCCTCTGCTGAGGTGTGTTACGCCGCAGCCTTTGCGTCTAAATGAGGTCCGGTCATAATTCTTATTGATATTTGTTGATGAACAATGGCAACTTAGT
>JAUJNC010000182.1 GCA_030446525.1 Armatimonadaceae bacterium | reverse complement strand
ATAGTCGTCTCCCTTCAAAAGTTGCGCCCGACGGACAGGCCGAAGCGCCTGTTGAACGCCCAGATCAGCGTCACCGAGTCCTGCCTGTTGCCCGACCACGTGAGCGTGGTATGGGCCCGGTGGCCGTCGTACATCGGCAGCAGCGTCCACTGCGGTCCGAGCGCGATGGACGCCCCGAACGGCACGGTGAGGCCCCGGTCGAACTCCGAGTACGCCAGGCTCACATACGGCGCGAGGCCATAGCCCCGGCCGTTCGCCGCCACGAGCTTGCTCGCCGTGACGAAGTACATCTTGCCATACGGCGTGCCGATGCGGTCGGAGCTGAACCCGAAGATGACGCCCGGACGGTCGTCCGTCTCGGTCTGGAGGAACCAGTTGCCCCGCAGGTCTACCTCGCCGATCGCGGCGTTGTACTCCAGGCCCAGCTGCAGCTTGGGCGTGATCCGGTAGTCGAGCGTGGTGCGCCACCGGGGGCGCTCCTGCTCGGTGTCGACGTAGCGCTGGCTGAACAGCCACTGCGCCTGCACGCCGCTCGCACGGAGCGGCGACCCTTCGCCGGGTCACCCCGTTCACGGGGGGAGGGCGGGTCGCGGCCGCGCCGCGGTGGGCGGCTTGGTCCGCTCCGGCGCCGCCGGCGCGGCCTCTGTCTGCGCATGGGCGGGGACGGTCGCCGTCACCACGCCCAACAGAGCGATGATCTTTCGCATAGGTTCCTCCGCGCGGCTCGGGCGGGGGGACACGCCCCCCGCCCTTCCGCGGTCACGAGCTGCCCGTGGACGGGGCCGGGCGGATCTGCCGCACGAGCAGCGTCGCCCTGCCCCCCTTGTCGGCCGCCGGCTTCCACAGCGCCTCCAGCCCGACGGTCTGGCCGACCCGCCGGATCATGTCATTGTAGGCGGCGGTGAAAGCGGCCCGCTCTCTGGGGTCTTTGGGCGTGTCGGGGGCGAGCAGGAAAGCCTGCGGCCCCGGCTTGACGTCGTTCAGCAGGAACAGAAGCTGGTCGCCCTGCTTCGCCACCTGACCGGTCAGGGTCAGGCGCACGTCGTCCTTGCGCGCCTGGTAGCCGGCGTCCCTGATGTTCCGGAAGAACTGCGCCGGGTCGATCCAGGCGCCGCGCTTCACCTGGATCTCCAGGTGCGGCGCTTTACCGGTCACGAGTTGTGTCTTTTCGACGCCTGCCAGGCGTCGCAGCCCCTTGTCGAGGCTGTATGCTCAGGTGGGTCAGGTGGCCCCGTTGACCCCCACCCAGGCGTTCTTTACATCGGCGCGGAGCGGGCCGGCCAGCAAGATTGCGGCCAGCGCCGCGAGCGCGGTCGTTGCTTTCGTTCGCACGGCTATTTCCTTTCTTGGCATCTAAAACAGCGCTTCCAGGCCCGCCCGGAACTCCAACCCGGAGCCGAGCTGCGTGCCGTTGTAGCGCTGGTACACGGGCACAAGCAGGCCGATCCGGCCCTGGTACTTGTCTTTCGTGGCGATCAAGGTCGTATGCAGACCCGCCATCCGGGAACCGCTGTCCCGGTCGCTTTGCCCGCTCACCCGGTCCTTGCCCATGACTTGCAGCCGCGGCCCCGCCGCCAGGATGACGCCCAGGTCCTGCGGCCGGTTCGCCCGGCGCACCCAGTAGCCGTAGGCGGCGTCAAGCGTCAGCATGTCGCCGCGCCGCGATCCGCCCTCGAGATCCCGCGAGTACAGGGCGCTGGCCCAGGTCGTGTCCTGGAGGCGCTCATACGCGAACGCGTAGCCGAGCAGGACGCCCCAGTTGCCCGTGCCGGGCTGCTCCGAGGGCAGAAGCGGTGTGCCGTCCGGCTCCCGCCCGTTGTGCTCGCCCGTCGGAAGCTGGAGGCCCACCATGTAGGCGTGCATGGCCTTCCAGTCGGGGCCGAACTCCGCCCGGAAACGGCTCTTCGCGCTCAGCATCGCATCCCCCATGCCGCTGGCGCGCGATTCTCGCGTCTGCCCGTCGATCCGCTGCTCGCTGGTGACGCGCACGTAGGGGATCTCCAGCCGCACGTTGAGCGTGGTCTGGGGGGAGTACTGGAGCGAAAACACGCTCTCCTGACGGGACATCTTGAGATCGTCCGGGTTGGCGATGCGGTCGCTTCCCTGGTACAGCCGGGACAAGCTGTCGAAACCGAATCGCGTCGCCGGGTTGAAGATGTCGAAGGCGAACGAAGGTGCGCTCTCCCCCCCCAGCGGCTCCTGCGCCCCGCCCGGGCGGTGGTGGTGCCCGCCACGGTGCTGCTGGCGATCGCCGCCGTGGCGGCGCTGGCGTCGGGGCGCCCGGTGATCGCGGTGGGCGTGGGCGGCGTGCTCGAGCGCGTCATCGACGGCGTGCCGGGGACCTTCTACGCCCGCAACGAGCCCGACGCCCTCGCCGAGGCGGTCGCCGCGTTCGACGCCCTGGCCGTGGACCCGGCCGACTGCATGGCCTCCGCCCGCCGCTTCGGCGGCGGCGGCCGAGACGAGAGGCGGGGCGCGGGGAGGGAAAAGAAGCGCCGCGGCGGCGCGCGCGGGGCCGACTCGTCCGCGATCGGCCCGAGCGAAACGGACGGGGCGGCGGGCGGCACGAACCCGGCGGGGTGCAGCGGGGGCCCACGCCGCGGCGAACGCGTCCGGGGCCACGGTGACGGCGGGCAGCCCGGCGCGTTCCGGGCTCTGGCGAAGGTCGCAGCAGTCAGGGGCGGCGAGCGCGTAGCGGGCCGTCCCGTCGGCGGCAATCGTGCGCGCCAGGGCACAGCACGAAGCACGCTCCTCGGTCCCTGCGACGAGCGCGTCATGGGCTCGCCGGTCGAGGCGACGAACTGAGCATGGGGCTTGCCGGCGCCGCGAAAGGCCGAGGAGCAGGCAGAGGACCGTGTAAGGCTAAACCGCGCCGCTTCATGTGGCTATATTATACCACGCGCGAGAAGAGGCGCTGCGGCGCGCGCAGCAGGTACCTCGAAGTCAGGGCGCAGCGGGCGAAGCGGCCAGGCGGATCGTGCGGCCACTGGATACCGACCGTGTGCGCGCCGGCGGCGCGGCCGGCGGCGATATCAGTCCACAGGTCACCCACAACGACAGCGGCGGCGGGCGGAACGTCGAAGACACGGCAGGCGTGGAGGACGGCGTCGAGTGGGGGCTTCGCCCGGGCGATGTCCTCGCGGGCGAGCAGGTCGTGCGCCAGGGCCGGGACAGCAGGCTCACCTCGGAGACGCGGCGGCAGTTGCGGGTGATAACGGCGACCGGCAGGCCGCGCTCGTCGCGCAGACGGCGGAGCAGTTCCAGGGCGCCCTCGACCGGCTCGGGATGCGCGCACCCTTCGACCTCGATGGCTTCCAGCACGGCCCACGCTTCCCGCCGGGCCGCCTCGCCGCCTGCGCCGCCGAGCGTGCGGGCCATCGTTTCCACGACGCCGAGGATGTCGTCTTCACCCTCGGTCGCGGCTTGTGTGCCGTAGCGGGCCGACACAGCGCGCATGGCATGCCGCATGCGGTCGAAGTCGATGAATGTCGCGCCAGCGTCCCGTCCAGATCGAACAGCGCGGCGCGGACCTGGAAAGCGCCCCCCGCTCCGCCAACGGCTACGCTCGCTCGGCGAGCAGCTTCTTGATCATCGCCTCCAGCCTGGGCTTGGAAGCGACAGGATGGAAGCCTACCTCATACATGCGGACGGCGCCCTTTTTGTCGATGACGACCATGGTCGGGATGCCCCGCACCTGTACTTTCCCAGGGCGCTCGACACGGCCGGGCCCGCGGCTATGGTATACGTCATCTTGTTCTTGGAGACGAAGGGCCACCGTCGCGGGCTCTTCGTTGGAAGCGCCGATCACCATCAGCCCCTGGCGCCCGTATCTGTTGTGCATCGCCTGAAGGGTCGGGATGGACTCACGGCAGGAGGCACCATGTGGCCCAGAAATCCAGCACTACCACCTTGCCCACTTTGCTTGGTGGGGTCGATCGCTGCGCCGCGCAATGTTTTAGCCGTGAACGACGGCGGTTTCGAGCCGACCGGCAGACCCGGGGACTGCGCGCGCGATGCCTCACGCCCGCCAAAGACCGCCAGGGTAGCAAGGGCGAGCACCGCGCCCGCCCGCACCGAAAAACGATTCCGCATTATCCACTCCTTTGCCGGTTATCTGTCCGGGATACGTCACCTACTGTACGCAAAATCCCGCGCCGGCGTTGCCGGTTCCCCCGCTTTCCCACTTCCCGCCTGCAGGCGCGCGCGCTTTGCCGATGATACACCCAGGGAGCGCCCAGCAGCGCTCCCGGCTGCCTCGAGGAGGTTGTTTGTGACAACCTAGCCCTGAGCGCCCCGGCGGCGACGGGGCCGCCACCCGGCCCCGTGCCCACGATCGGAGCGGGAGAAGGGGGACGTCGGCGCGAACGACGGCAAGCGCGGGACCGTTCACAGCGGAGGCCTCGCCGTTCGACCATTTACTTGCGCTGCTGACGGCCGCCCCCCTTCTCCGCCTCCGGCGAGGGCGAAGAGACAACATCCGATGGGAAAGACACCGGCGCGGACGAGGACACCCCCGCGGCCGCATCGCCGGACGGGTCAGCGGCGCTGGCGGCACTGGGTCTCGCACCCGTCCCCCCGTTGACGCCCGGCGCGGCGGGCGCGGGCACCTGCCCGACGCCCGCTCCGCGCGCGCCCGCCGGGCTCGGCGCCGGGGCGCCCGTTACGGCCCCCGGCGGGGCGGCGCTTGTGCCGCAGGTGAGCCACCTGCCCGGCGCCCGCCGCCGGCAGCACATCCCCGGCCGACGGCACACCAGCGGCGCCCGCGCCGTTCACGGCTCCCACGCCGGCTGCCGTGACACCGGCGCCGTCCGAGCCCGCGCAAGTCCGGCCGGCGGGGCGCCCGCAGCCCGGACCGGAGGCGACCACCCCCGCGCCGCCTGTGGCGCGGCCGTGCACACGGCGCCGGACGTCGCCGAGGCGCGCTTTGCCGCCGACATCGCGGCGCAGACGGCGCCGGTTGAAGCGGCTGGATCGCACGCCCCGGGCGGGCCTCAGCCCCTGCCGCACGACCCTTCGGGCCCGGCGCCCGTCCGCGAGCCAGGGGAGGGCGCCACCGGGTCGGAGACGGGGGGGGAAGCAGACGGTAAATCCGGTAAGGCGCCGGGCGCCGCCACAGACACCCCCCTCCCCGAGGCGGGGAAGGGCGCCACCGCGTTGGAAAAGGGGCCGGGGGTGAGGACCTCTTCCGCCGCGCCGGATGCCGTGCCCGCCCCACCGGCTGCGCCGGAGAGCGCGGGGGAGGCCCTGGCCGAGGCTGCGGCAACAGGGCCGGGCGATGCGCCGGCCACCGACGCCACGCCGCCGGAGCAGACGGCTCCCGCCGCGGCGAACGGCGGCGTGGCCGTGACGCGGGACAAAGCGGCCGAGCGCGCCGACACGGCGGCGCGCGTGGTCGAGCCGGTGCGGACGCTGCTGCGGGAGATGCCCGCCACGCCCGGACGCCAGGAGGTGACCCTGTCGCTTTCCCCGGACGGCCTGGGCGAGCTGCGCATCCGCGTCAGCGCCACCCCGGACGGCGAGGTGCGCGCGGCGATCGTGGCCACGACCGCGGAGGCGAAGGCGAGCCTGGAAACCGCCATGGAGGGGCTGCGGCACACGCTGGCCGAGCGGGGCCTCCGGCTCGAGGGCTTCACGGTGTCCCTGACCCAGGCGGCGCCCGGCGGCGCGGGAGAACAGGGCGACCCGGGCGGTGACGCGCGGCAGGCCGCCACGGGGGAGCAGACGTTTTCCGGCAACAGCGGGCACGGCCCGGGGTCGCAGGGGGCGCCCTTCCGGCCGTCCTCCGCGCCCTTCGCGGGCTACGCCGGCAACACAGAAAGCGCCGGCACGGATCGGGCGGGGCAAAGGGTGTCGCCCGTGGCGCCGGGGCGGGTTAATCTTCTCGCATGAAAGAAAGGGACGGTCGGTCATGATAGTTACTTCCCCCGGACGGTCCGGGGCCGCGGTCTCGGGAACACAGGTCGAGCGCCAGAGCGGCGGCGTGGGCAAGTCCGACTTCCTGCGCCTTCTGACGGAGCAGCTGCGCCACCAGGACCCTTTGAACCCCCTGGAAGACAAAGACATGATGGCGCAGCTGGCCCAGTTCTCGGCGCTCGAGGAGACGCAAGGCATGCGCACGTCGCTGGACAAGCTGGCCGGCGGCAACCAGATGGCCCAGGGCGCTTCCTTTCTGGGCAAAAAGGTGACGGGCAAGATGCCGTCCGGCTATGACGCCTACGGCCAGCAGACGCCGGGCAAGGACGTTTCGGGCGTGGTCGCGGGCGTCACGTTCCGCGACGGCCAGGTGCTGCTGAAGGTCGGCGGCGACGAGATCCCGCTCTCCTACGTCACCCGGGTCGAGACGGCCGGCTAAGGAGATACCGATGGACGACATCACGCTGCGCCAGATGCAGTCCGTAACCCCCGTCGCGCCCGCGCGCCGCGAGGGGAGCGGGCAAAGCACGAACCAGGTCCCGGCAGGTCCCTCCTTCGGCGAGGTGCTGCGGGATCAGCTGGCGACGAACCGGGCGCCGGGCGCCCCGGCGCCGCTCAAGTTCTCCGCGCACGCGCAGACCCGTCTGCAATCTCGCGACATCCCCTTCGGACCGGAGGAGGTGGCGCGGCTCGAGGCGGCGGTGGGCAAAGCGCAGGCAAAAGGCTCCCGCGAGTCCCTCGTCCTGATGGACGGCGTCGCCCTGGTGGTTTCCGTCAAGAACCGCACGGTCATCACCGCCGTCGACGCCGCCTCGCTCAAGGACAACGTCTTCACCAACATCGACTCGGCGGTCATCTGCTAAAGGGGTGAGCTCTCGCCCCCCTTCCACCGATAATAGCACGGGCAGGACTTTCAGGGCCTACGGGCCCTGGGGATGCCCTCGACAGGGTCCCCGAACAACGGACGGGACCGGAGAGGACTCATAAAACATGGTTCAGGCAATGTATTCGGCGGTGTCGGGCGTGCAGGCCCATCAGAGCCGCCTCGATGTGGTCGGGAACAACATCGCAAATGTCAACACAATAGGCTACAAATCAGCGCGCACCACGTTCTTCGACCAGCTGTCGCAGACGATCAAGGGGGCGTCCAAGCCGCAGAACGGCATGGGCGGGGTCAACCCGATGCAGGTGGGGCTGGGCGTGCGCGTCGGCTCCGTCACGACGCTGCAAACGCAGGGCGCACTCCAGCAGTCGGGCCGGCCTTCGGACCTGTCGATCCAGGGCAACGGCTTTTTCCTGGTCGGCGACGGCAACGCCGCCGCCTACACCCGCGACGGCGCCTTCACCCTGGACTCCGACGGCAACCTGGTCAGCGCCACCACGGGGATGAAGCTCCTGGGCTGGCAGGCCAACAACGGCGTGGTGGACGCGTCCGGGCCGGTGACGCCCAAGTCGGCGATCTCCATCCCCATCGGCACGCTGACCTCGGTCAAGGCGACCGGCAACGTCACGTTCGCGGGAAACCTGAACAGCGGCGCGACCGCGCCCTACGTGCGGACCGCACAGGCCTTCGACTCGCTGGGTAACCCGCACAACATCACGTTCTCTTTCGCCAAGACCGCGGCGAATCAGTGGACGGTGACGCCGTCCTCGCCGGACGGCAGCTTCGGCGCCGCGCCGACGCTCACCTTCGACGCCAACGGGAACCTGTCGTCCTCGACGGGCACGCCGCTCACCTTCACGCTGACCGCGCCGGGCGGCGCGGCGTCGCCGATGAACATCGCGCTGGATTTCGGTAAGCTGACGCAGCTGTCGGGCGAAGCCACGGCCAACGCCGTGGCGCAGGATGGTTTCCCGATGGGCACGCTGCAGTCCTACTCCATCGGCGACGACGGCACAGTGACGGGCATCTTCTCCAACGGCCTGAACCGCGACCTGGGGCGTGTCGCCCTGGCGCAGTTCGCCAACCCGGCGGGCCTGGACAAGATGGGCTCCAACCTGTTCCGCCCGACCAACAATTCGGGCGGCGCGCAGATGACCCCGCCCGGCGTCTCCGGCGCGGGCCGCGTGTCGGCGGGCTTCCTGGAGCAGTCCAACGTCAACCTGGCCGACGAGTTCACCAACATGATCATCACGCAGCGCGGCTTCCAGGCCAACACGCGGATCGTGACGGCCTCCGACGAGATCCTGCAGGACCTGATCCAGATGCCGCGCGAGAAAGAAGGGACGAGGGACGAGGATAAGGTAAAGAACGTATCCCTCCTCCTCCTCGTCCCTCGTCCCTCAACCATGATCCAAATCACACGGCTCGGCGGGCAGGAGATACTGATCAACGCGGATCTGATCGGTTCGTCGAGACCACACCCGACACCATCGTCACTCTGACCACGGGCAAGAAGATCCTGGTGCGCGAGACGCCGCAGGAGATAACCGCCCGGGTGCTCCATTGGCCGGCGCGCGGCGTGCGTGCGGCCGCTTCCTGGAGAGGCACAACAGCGCGCGCGAGCGGTATGGATCTGTCCACCCTGATCGGGCTGCTGCTCGGCTGGGGGGCGTTCGTGGGGGCCATCATCTGGGAAGGGGGGCCGGTTCGCTGGGCGCCTTCTGGAACCCGCCCGCGTTCCTGCTGGTGGTGGGCGGGACGATCGGCGCCACCGTCCTCTCGTTCCCCTGGAGCGCATCCGCGCCGTCCCCGCCGTGCTCAAGAACGCCTTCGTCGCCCAGGAGGAGGACTTCGAAGGGGTGATACGCACCCTGGTCGGGTGCGCCGAAAAGGCGCGGCGTGAGGGGCTTCTGGTGCTGGAGGAGGATGCCCGCCGGGAAAGCGACGCGTTTCTGCAGAAGGGCAGTCCGGCTGGTATTGACGGCACCGACCCGGAGCCTGGTCCGCGAGATACTGGAGATCGAGATCACCTACCTGCAGGGCGGCACGCGCAGGGGGCGAACGTGCTCCTCTCCATGGGCGGCTTCGCGCCCACCCTGGGCGTCATCGGGACGGTGGTCGGCCTGGTGTTCATGCTCCTGGACATGAACGACCTGGAGAACATGGGGCGCAAGATATCCAGCGCCTTTATCGCCACCTTGTACGGCGTCTCGTTCGCCAATCTGGTTATGCTGCCGCTGGGCAACAAGCTGAAGCGCCGCTCCGAGGCCGAGGTGCTGCGCCGGGAGATGATGGTCGAGGGCATCCTCTCGATCCAGTCCGGCGACAACCCGCGCATCGTGGAGGAAAAACTCAAAGCCTTCCTGTCCCCCACCCTGAGGAAGGCCTGCGGGTCGCCCATAAATAATCGTGCGGTTCCCGCAGATTTACGAGGGGGCGAAACCGACCAACCACGGCATAAATAGTCGGACCCCGCCGTATCACAGGGGAAAGCGCGCGGCGCGGCGCGGGAAGGACGAACCGATTATGGCCCGCCAAAGGCACGTGGAGACCACGCACGAGAATCATGAGCGCTGGCTGTTGACCTACGCGGATATGATCACCCTTTTGGTCGCGTTTTTCGTGATGATGTGGGGCGTGTCGCGCGTCGAGCAGGAGAAGCTGGATAGGCTGCAGAGCGGCGTGCAGGCGTCGCTGGGGATAGCCAGCGGCGGGCGCGCGCCCATCGGGCAGGACAGGCCGGGCGCGCGCCCGGATGTGGTGAAGAGCGGACTGTCGCCGGCGCAAAAGATACACGCCCGCATGGAGGAGTTCGTGGGCGGGAGAAGCTCCAGTCCCAGGTGAGCGTGGCGATGGAACCGGACGGGGCGGTGATCCGCTCACCAGCGGCGAGATGCTCTTCGACGCCGGCACGGCCGAGTTGAAGCCGCGGACCCGGGAGATCCTGGAGGCGCTGTTCGCGGCGATCCGGCCCGAGATCGCCGACAAAACCGTCCGCAAGATCCGGGTGGAAGGGCACACGGACGACACCCCGATCCGGACCGCCCACTTCCCGTCCAACTGGCGCAAAATTGTCCACCACGCGGGCGACGAACGTGGTGCAGTATCTGGCGGAGCGGCACCCGCCGCTCGCGCCGCGCCTGGAGGCGGCGGGTTGTGCCGACATCCGGCCCGTGGCGCCCAACGCCACACCGGGGGACGGGCAAAAACCGGCGCGTCGAGATCCGCGTGCTCCAGAAGCCGAGTTTTTGAGGAGAAAAGATGTCAGACTCGAAAGAAGGCGGTAACGGGAAGAAACCGCTGGTCCCCATCGTTGCCGGCCCTCCTGCTCATGGGGGCGGGCACGTTCTTCTTCGGACAGAAGGTGGGGGGCGGGTTCGAAAAAGCCGGAAAAAGAGCCGCCGGCTACCGATGAAGCTGGAAGAGATGGTGGTCAACCTCCGCGATCGCGACCAGTTCATCAAGGCGACCCCGAGGTCGAGTTCAAAAAGCCGGGGGCGCACGGCGCAGAGACGGCCAGAGTTCGAGCACTTCACCAGCCGCATCGAAGGGGCGATCACCCTGGTTTTTCGCTCCACGCCGGTTGATAAGTTGAGTTCCGGGAAGGAATACGGCAGGTGGAGCGCCAAATGATAACCCGCATCAACAAAAACATCGAAGAGCCGGAAGGCCAGGTAAAGGACGTCACCATCGGCAAGTTCGCCACCCAATAATAGACCCTGAGCATGGCAGAAGTTCTTTCGCAGGACGAGATCGAGGCGCTGCTTGCCGTGAGTGACAGCAGCGCCGATGAGCACGCCCCGCCCTCGCAGCAGGCTTCCGGCGGCGCGCCCGCGCCGCCCCCCAGACCCCGCCCGGCGGGCTCCGCGGCTAAGGGGCGCGCGCGCGGGCTCGGAGGCCCCCGGGCGGAACCTCGCCCCCCGATCGAGTATCAGGTCTACGACTTCCGCCGGCCCGACAAGTTCTCCAAGGACCAGATGCGGACGCTGCAGATGCTGCACGAAACGTTCGGCCGCATGTACGCCTCGTCGCTGGGGGCGTACCTGCGCACCAACGTGCAGATGGAGCTTCTCTCGGTCGAGCAGATACCCTACGATGAGTTCATCCGGTCGCTCGCGGGCAACCCGCTGATCGCCATCTTTTCCATGCCGCCGCTGGCCGGTCAGGCGCTCATGGAAGCAGACATAAATATCGTTTTTAGCATGATGGACCGGCTTCTGGGCGGCCCCGGTCAGGCCACGGCGCGGCGGGCCGACCTGACCGATATCGAGAAGACGCTGGCCACGCAGATCATCCGGCGGGCCATGCGCGAGCTGAAGAACGCCTGGGAAAGCATCACGCCCATCGAGCCGCACCTGGACGGCATAGAGACCAGCGCGCAGTTCGTGCAGATCGTGCCGCCCAACGACACCGTGGTGCTGCTCCTGTTTCAGGTGAAGGTGGGCGACGTGCTGGGCACCATGACCCTGTGTCTGCCCTACGTCGCCCTGAAGCCGATCTCGTCCAAGCTTTCCGCGCAGCGCTGGTTCGCGAGCACCGGGAAGAAGTCCGACGACCCCAAGCACGCCCAGCAGCTGTCGCGCCTGATCCAGAACGCCAACGTCGCCTGCGTCGCGCGCCTGGGGACGGCCAGGATAACCGTGGAAGACCTGCTCCGCCTCGCCCCGGGCGACACCATCGTCACAGGCACGCCCTACGGCAACGACATCGACATACTCGTCGGCAGCAACGTCAAGTTTCGCGGACAGGCGGGGACCAAGCGCCGGAAGATGGTGGTGCGCATTCAAAGCGTGGTGGAGCGAAGTCCCGAGGGAGAGGATCCGCTGGCGCCATGGCGTTAAACAGGGGCGGCGATCCGCTGGATCAGTCGGACATCGACGCCGTGCTTGCCGCGGCACAGGCCGCGCCCGTGGAGCCGGCGGCACTAGCCCCCCCGGAGCCGGAGCCCCCGGAGCCGCCGCGCCCCGTGTTCGCGCCCCTGGACGAGCCGGACATACTGGCCGGGGTCGACGTGCAGAACCTCGACATCGTCATGGACATCCCCCTCGAGGTGTCCGTGGAGCTGGGCCGCAAGCGGATGAGCATCCGCGACATCCTGGATCTGGGCTCCGGCTCCATCGTGGAGCTGGACAAGATCGCCGGGGAGCCCGTCGACCTGCTGGTTAACGGCCGCCTGGTGGCGCGCGGCGAGGTCGTCGTGATCGAGGACAACTTCGGCGTCCGTATCACCGAGATCGTGAATCCGGCGTCGCGTCCCGCCGCCGGGGACAGAAACCGGGGGTAACAGCCATGGCCCGTGTCTTGCCCTTCGGGCGGCGTTTGTTCCTGACCCTGATCCCCGCATTTCTGCCGTGCATCGGGCTGTCCCTGGCCCTGGCGCGCCCGGCGGCGGCGCAAACCGGCGACACGGTGATGCACTACCGCACCTACCCCGGTGAAGACCTGGACGATGTGGCGCGCAAGCTCGATACGAGCGCCCGCGTGGTCCGCCGGCTCAACGGGGACAAGATCGGGCCGGACGGCGAGCTGGAGCCCTACACCCTGCTGGCCATCCCCACGACCCCGGAGAACGAGGGATGGGTCACGGGGGCCAAGGCCCCTCCCCCGCCCGCTCGGCCCGCCGCGAAAGCCCCGGAGCGTACGGCGCCGCCGAGACCGGCCGCGCCGAAACCTGCGCCCGCCGCGCCCTCCCGTCCCGCCGATAATCAACCGCCCGCCCCGGCGCCGAAAACCTACCAGACACGGGATACCCCGATCACGTACGATGCCGAGACCACCGCGCCGTTGTGGCTCAGCACGGGGCGCTTCCTCGCCGCGCTGGCGCTCATCGTCGCCCTGGTGTACGGCTTCCTCCAGCTCGTAAAGCGCTTCGGATGGGAGGCGCCCCTGGCACAGTGGGCCAGCCGGATCAGCGCGGCCCCGTCAAATGCGCCCCGCGGCGTCGGGGCGGGCCTCCTGCCGGGTGCGGCGCCGCGGGGCGACTTCGACGACCATCTGCG
>JAUJNC010000181.1 GCA_030446525.1 Armatimonadaceae bacterium | reverse complement strand
TGCGGATCCCCGAGGCGAAGAGGCGCTCGTTCTTGCCGTCCGGGGTGTACTCGAAGATGCGGGCGCGCCGCTCCTCGGCCGGGACCTGCTCCGGCTTGTCCATCACGTTGGACCGGGAGCCGACCGACACGAACATCTTCTTGCCGTCCTTGCTGAACACGATGTCCCGCGTCCAGTGCCCGCCGCCCCGCAGCTGCCCGCCGCCGGAGATGTTGTCGACGATCATCTCCTCGGCGCCGCGCGCCTTCAGGTCGCCGTTCTGATAACGGAAGCGCACCACGTCGCCGGTGTTGGCGACGTAGACGTGGGTCGGGTTCGGGCCCGGCGGGTAGAAGGCGATGCCGAAGGGCCGGCGCAGCCCGCTCGCGAACACCTCGGTCCGCTCCGGCTTGCCGTCGCCGTCACCGTCGCGCAGCACCTTGAGGCGCCCCGGCCTGCTTTCCGCGACGAACAGATCGCCGTTGGGCGCCGTGACGATCTTGCGCGGGTTTTCCAGACCCGTCGCGAACGCCGTCACCTTGAACCCGGAGGGCGCCTGGGGCCACGCGCCTTCCGGGCGCGCGACGACCTTCGGGCCGTTGTCGACCGAGGGCGTCTCGTAGGGCGCGGCCAGATCGTTGATGGTGATCCGCCGGCGCAGGCCGGGCTTGTCCGTGGTCCAGTCGCCCAGCGCGGCTTTGCCCGTGAGAACTTTGCTCGCCGCTTTCTCTTGGGCGGCGGCGCGCTGCCGGGATAAGAAGCCGCCACCAGCGAGCAGCACGCAGGCACCCGCGATCAGCAGGGGGCGTGCCGCAGAAGAACGAAATCCATGTCTCATTACGTGGTTGTTACTTTCTAACCGAAGAAGGGCAGGGCCCCGCCCTTACGGGGTATTTGCTTACCAAGCATACCCTTCGGGTGACGGTTTGTACCCGGGGAAGATTTCATCGAGCCGCTTCAACGTCTCTTCGGAAAGGGCTATCTCCAGGGCGCGCAGGGAGCCGTCCAGCTGCTCCAGGGTGCGCGGGCCGATGATGGGCGCCGTGACGGCCTTGTTGTTGAGCAGCCAGGCAAGGGCCGCGTTGGCGGGCTGCTCGCCCAGGTCGCGGCACAGGCTTTCCCACCGCTCCAGCTTGTCGCGGTTCTTCTCGATGTTCCTTTGCGTCCCCTCCGAGGCGCGCCGCCCCTCGGTCGCCTTTTGCAGGACGCCGCCGAGCAGGCCGCCGGCCAGCGGGCTCCAGGGGATGATGCCGACGCCGTACGCCTCGCAGGCCGGGATCAGGTCGCGCTCGACTGTGCGCGCGTTCAGGTTGTACAGGCTCTGCTCCGATACGAGCCCCAGGAAGCTGCGGCGCCGGGCGATCTCATTAGCTTGGACGATGTGCCAGCCCGCGAAGTTGGACGAGCCGACGTAGAGCACCTTGCCCTGCTGCACCAGGAGTTCCATCGCCTGCCATATCTCGTCCCACGGCGCGTCCCGCCAGATGTGGTGCATCTGGTACAGGTCGATGTAGTCGGTCTGCAGGCGGCGCAGGCTGTCCTCGCAGGCCCGCCGGATGTGCAGGGCGGAAAGGCGTGACGTGTTGGGCCAGTCGCCCATGTCGCCGTAGACCTTGGTGGCGAGGACGACCTTCTCGCGGCGTGCGCCGCCCTGGGCGAAGAAGCGCCCGAGTATCTGCTCGGTGACGCCCTCGCCCTTCTTGCCGCCGTAGACGTTGGCGCTGTCCCAGAAGTTGACGCCGTGCTCCAGGGCGCGGTCCATGATGGCGAACGAGTCGGGCTCCGTGGTCTGCGGGCCGAAGTTCATCGTGCCCAGACACAGGCGGCTGACCTTGAGGCCGGTTCGTCCGAGGTTAGTATACTGCATGCGTTCCTCTTTCCGTTTCGTTTAATAGGGGCAGTGCGCTGCCCGGACAGCGGTTTGGCCGTCTTCCGCGTCTCGCCGGCGCAACTCCTCGAGGAACGTGCCGAAGTGACGCTTCGGGGCGTAGCCGAGCAGGACGGGCGCCTCCCCCGGATCCACCACGCCAGGCTTGCGCCGGATCGGGAGGGCATATTTCTCCACCAGCGCCCGCGAGCCGGGGAAGACGCGCTCACAGGCCGCGAGCGGGTCCGCCTCCCAACCCTCGATCTGCTCCGCCGTGAAGGCGTTGGGCCGGAGCGCGCTCGCGACGATCGCCTCCGGCTCCGCACCTTCGGGCAGATCCCCGGCCAGCTACGGCACCGCCCGCGGGACGCAGTCCAGCACGTCCACGCGGGCCCCGCCGCCGTACAAAAGACGCGCGCCTTAGCGGCCCGCCCTCTCCGTGCCCCACGGCGTGACGGCGGCGGGACGCACGGCCACGTAGCGGACCCGGTGGTTCCGCCGGTAGTACTCGCAAAGCTCCTCGCCGACGCGCTTGGTGAAGCCGTACTTGTTGTAGTGCCCGTGCCAGGCCATCGAGGACAGGAAGACGACCCGCGTGATGCCCGCCGGGATGGCCGCCTGGAACATCCAGAACGTGCCGTCCACGTTCAGCCGCCAGTAGTCGATCTCGGTCTTCTGGCCCGAATGGATGCCGTGCCAGGCCGGGGTGTGCAGGATCAGGTCGCAGTCCCGCGCGGCCCTCTCCAGGCCGAAGCCGGCCTGCACGTCGCACGGCACGAACGGCAGGCCCGCCCACGGCTCGGCATCCGGCAAACGGTTCAGGTCCGACAGGACCACGTCGTGCCCCGCCGCCCGGAGCCGGGGGATCATCCCCTTGCCGACGTTACCCCCGGCGCCGGTGATCAGGATACGCACGGCTTATCTGGCTTCTTCCGGGCTGTGCTCGCGCAGCCACACGCGCAGCGGCACGTCGGCGTCGGTGGGCGAGAAGTGCCCGTTGCAGTTGACGCCGTCGCCCAGCAGCTGGCGGCGGACCGGGTCGCTGTGCTCCCACAGGTCCTGGACGGTCATGTCGTCCTTGGTCCGGATCCAGCGGTACCCGTAGCCGTAGAACAGCACCTTGCGCGTGACGTCCGACCAGTTCGGGCTTGCCGTGTGCCACAGACGCCGGTCGAAGAAGACGGCCGTGCCGGGCTTGACGCACACCGGGATGGCGCCCTCCGGCTGCCCCTTGCCCTCGGCGGGTTTTTGGAGCGTGTCGCTTAGGTGGCTGCGCGGGACGATCCAGAAGTTGCCCCGATCCGGCCGGGAGATGTCCGACAGGAAGTAGGCCACCTTGAGCGACAGGCGGGGCCGGGGGTGGCTTTCCATCTCGACGTTGACCCGGCCGCTGTCCTGGTGCCAGGCGAACGTCTTGTCGTCCTTCTCCTGGCCCGACGGCGGCGTGACGATCAGGTGGGCGTGGTACAGGTAGATGTTCCAGCCCAGGATGCCCCACACCTTGGGCAGGATCTTCTCGTAGTCCACCAGGTCGGCGAAGAGGGGGCTGTCGGGGATGAAGTTGGGGTAGAACAGCGCCTTTTTGGGGTCGTGCCCCGCCGCCACCTTCTGGGCGTAGACCTGGTCGGTGACCTCGGTCAGCGCGCTGATCTGGCCGGGCGACAGGGCGTCCTCGACGATCAGGTAGCCGGTCTCGTTGAACGCTTGCCGTTCCTGGTCGGTCAGCCGGTACTGCAAACACGATGTGTCCATAAACGGTTACTCCTTCGTGAGTGGTGTCTTGTCCTTAGCGGGCGGGCCGACGGTGGCCCGTTCGATCAGCACGGGGCGAAGGCGCAGCGTCACGGTCGCCGCCTCCGGGCCGGCGGCGAGCCGCTCCAGCGTCACCTGGGCGACAGCCTCCCCCAGCGCCTCGGTGGGGCGCTCGACCGTGGTGAGGCCGGCAAAGAGGGCGTCCGGGTTGTTGTCGAAGCCGACCACGGACAGGTCACCCGGGACCGACACTCCGCACTGCCCTGCCGCCGCCAGCAGACCCACGGCCACCACGTCGCTGGCGGCGACCACGCCCGTCGGGCGCGCGGCGGGGGGCAGCGACAGCCAGTGCCCCAGGTAGGCGGCCCCGTCCTCGGGAACCGTCAAACGCTCGGTCTGATCGGGCAGCCACACCCACCCGGCCGCCTGCTCGATCTCCGCCGCTTCCAGCGCGCTGGCGTAGGCGAGGATGCGCTCCTGGACCCATTCATGGCCTCCGGGCGCGCCGGCGAAGCCGATACGCCGGTGTCCGCGCTTCAGCAGGTGCCGCGTCGCCAGATACGCGCCCCAGCCCGAATCGAAGTAGACCTGGCTCGCCAGGCCGGGGTAGGTTCGCGACGAGACGATAACGGGATGGACGCCCCGGTCGTGCAAAAGCGCGAGCGCGTGGGCGATCTTCGCCCGCGTTCCCACGGGGTGAAGCAGCACGGCGGCGCGCGCCCCCTCGTCCGCCGCTTCGCGCGCCATGTCCTTGACCGAGCAGGGATCCCCGGCCCGCGGCGACTGATCCTTGGGCAGAAGCTGGACGCACGCCGGGACGGCGACCCGCTCGAAGGCGGAGACGACGCGGTGGAGCCAGCCGGGATCGGCTTCCCGGCCGGGTTCGCCCGTGCCGTGGAACGGCGCGATCAAAGCCACGGTCGCGCCGCGCGCGTCGGGGGCGGGCACGGCGGCCAGGAACGTGCCCGACTGCGGCCGCCGGATGAGCACCCCCTCGGCCTCCAGGGCCTCCAGGACCGGCCGCAGCGCCGCCCGGCCGACGCCCAGCGCCGACGCGAGGTCACGCTCGCCCGGCAGCTGATCCCCGGGGCGCAGTCTCTGCTCCCGCAGGTACGTGCGCATCCGGGTGTTCATTTCGTTTTGTGTTTTTGCCGTGCCCCTGATCATCGCGCTAACTGGTTGAAAACTGGTATATTATAAACCAGTGCTGTTCGATACGTCAAGTGGTCTCCCCGACAAGTTTATGCGGGGCGGGTTGACGAGGCGTGGCCAGAACGCGATAATCAAACCAGGAGGAGGGTCAACGCCATGCGAATGCGTGGGGACAAGACGGGTTATGTGACTCACGGGGAACATGGGAACAATGCAGTATCGTACCCTGGGGGCGCACGGGCTGCGCGTGTGGGAGGTGGGCTTCGGTGGGGCACAGGTAAGGATCCCGCTTTTCATGCGTTTTGTTCCTCCACGGCGGGCGGGTGTTCACCGATTGCATGGAGCGCGCGGCGCAGGTTGAGCAGTTCGCGGCGGTTCAGCTGCAGCGTCGTTATGGTAGCTCTGCCTGTCGCGGTGCGCCCTTCCATGACCATGAAGTCCTCGCTCCAGGCAAAATGCCGCGACCAGTGCTGGCGGCGCGGGTTAAACAGCGGAACCTGGCGACCCGTCTGCGGATCACGAGCGTGGGTTTTATCTGTTTTGTAGCTGTTGCACCCGCAGGACAGAGCTAAATTCTCTGCTATCGTCGGACCGTTCTGGCTGCGTGGAATGATATGATCCACTTCAAACGACTGGGTCGAAAATGCTGCCGGGCTGCGACAGTATTCGCATCGCCACCCGGCGCGCTCGGCCACCAAACGGCTTATGCGGCGCGGGATGCGGTCAGAAGACATCGCGATTTTCTGGCAGCCGCAGTTCGCGCATTAACGTTTTCACGTCAGTGCTCCGCAGCTGTGCCAGTCTGGTCAGAGCTTCCAGGTGTGCGACGTTCATCTGCTCCACGCGTTGCCAGAGCGCCTGCAGCTGTGCCTCCTCGGATTCGGTCAGCGTCTCGGACTGGCGTTTGCGCCGCAGGCGGTTAAAGAGTCGCTGCTGGGCCGCAGGCAGGCGGGAGTTTTCCTCGATACGCGCTAACAACACCGCTTCGTCACGGTTAGCGCCTTCCACTCGCATGCCGTTCTGATCTTGTTGATCCTGCCACTCCGCGAGCCGGCGCTCGAATTCGTGCCGCTCAGCGGGCGACAGCTGTTTGACCGCGGCCAGCAGGTGGTCAATGCTCAGTTGGGCGGGCACTTGCACGGTGGGCATCCTGGTTATCACCTCTGTTCGTTATTTTACCAGCAGGAGAGGTGGAGCGCGCCCTTTCAAGGAAACAGCAAACGGTCAAAGACATGAAACTGAGGAGGAACGTAAATGCAGTATCGTACCCTGGGGCGCACGGGACTGCGCGTGTCGGAGGTGGGCTTCGGCGGGGCACAGGTGGGGATCGCGAATTATATCGAGAAGTGGGACCCGGCGGGCGAGCGGGAGCAGCAGTCCGTCGTGGACGCGCTCCATCGCGCCCTCGATCTGGGGCTGAACTACGTCGATACCGCGCCCGGCTACGGCAGCGGCACCAGCGAGGAGGTGCTGGGGCGCGTCATCCGCGAGCGGCGGGGCGAGTGCGTCGTGGCGACCAAGACCGGCGCGCGCGATCCGGCGGGCATCGTGCGAAGCGTCGAGGACAGCCTGCGCCGGCTGCAAACGGATGTGATCGACGTGCTGCAGTTCCACGGCGGCTGGTACGGGCCGGAGGACGTGGAGAAGATCCTGCAGAGCGGCGGGCTGGAAACGTACCAGAAGCTGCGCGAGCAGGGCAAGATACGCTTCCTGGGCTTCACCGCCGAAGGTCCCTCGGGCGGCGTGTCGCGGTGATCGCGACCGGCGCGTTCGACGTGATGCAGGTGCGCTACAACTTCCTGTACCAGCACACCTGCGACTTCGTGAACGAGCAGGGCATCGTCCGCGAGGCCAGGGCGCAGAACATGGGCGTCGTCACCATGCGGACCCTGACCAGCGGCACCTTCCAGGGCCTGATGCGCCGAAGCTTCCCGCAGGCTCGCGGATGCCGACCTGGACGGCTTCCTGCTCAACTACAATCTATCGAACCCGTTCCTGGACGTCGTCCTCGTCGGCATGCGCCGGGCGGACGAAGTCGAAAAGAACAACCAGATCTCCGACGACACCGCGCGGCGCCTCGATCTGGCGGCCGCGCACGTGCGGTTCGTGCCGTGAGCGCTAGGGCGGCTCAGCGTCTGGCGGGCGAGGCGGGTTCGCCCAGTGATGAGCGGCGTCCTCGCCGCTGACGACGACCCCCTTGCGGTTCCAGCCCAGATCCGCCCGCACCTCGGCGGCGCAGTAGCGCAAGGTCAAACCGCAGCGGCGCCGGTCCGACCGGTTCGCCTCCGACCCGTGCAAAAGCAGGTCGCTGTGCAGGGAGATCTGGCCGGCTTCGAGTTCCACATCGATCGGCTCGCCGAACTGCTCCGCGTCCTCGACCGTCTGATCGAGCACGTTGTTCTCGGACTCCTCGCTCAGCCGGTACGTCAGGTGGCCCAGGGTGTGCGAGCCGGGGATGAAGCGCATGCAGGCGTTCTCCCGGTCGGCGTCGTCGATGGCGAGCCAGACCGTCACCGTTTTCGACGGCGACAGCGGCCAGTAGCTGGCGTCCTGGTGCCACGAGACCGTTTTGCCGTCGCGCGGCAGCTTGCAGAAGTAGTGCGACCCCCAGCCGACGACGTCCGGGCCCAGCAGGTCCCGGACGTAGGCCACGATCCGGGGGTGCGTCAGCAGGTCGTACACCTTGCCGTACGTCAGGTGCGCCGAGCTGATCGAGTAGCTGTCGCCGCCCGCCGCGGTCACCCGGGCGAGCAGGGCGTCCAGGTAACGGCGGTGCTCGGCGATCTCCGCCCCGTCGAAGATGCGGATGCCTTTGAGGTAGCCGTCGCGGTTGAACTCCCCGATCTGGCGCGGGGTGAGCACGGCCGGATGTGTGGCCGTGCTCGGGTGAAAGCGAAGATCCCGCTCGATGGCGCCGAGCTCACTCTGATCGGGGACGAGCCGGGTTTGTTTCTGATCCATCCTGCTTGCCGCCTTCCTTCGGGCATTCAATAGCGCACGCGCACGGGCTTGCCGGTCTCCAGGCTTTCATTCGCCGCCAGGGCCAGGAGGGTGGAGCGCGCGCCGTCGGCGTGGGTGCACTTGATCCGCGCGCGGTCGCCGGTCTTGACGGCGTCGATAAAGGCGCGGTCTTCCACGCCGAAGATCTCCTCGGTGTCGCCCTTGATCTCCTCGGTCTCCTTCTCGCCGGCCGTATGGATCTTGACGTGGTGCGCCCAGTCGGTGAAGCGGGCGGTGTGCCCGCTCGCCCAGACGTTGTGGAACACGCCGCCTCCTCCGCCCCGCGCCGCGCAGCCCGGCCGGGGGGCGCCGACGCCGCCGTGTTCGAACCGGAGCGACACGACCATCGCGTCGTCCAGGTTGTAGTTCTGGATCAAATTGGGCAGCTTCTGGTTGAAGCCCCGCGCGGCGTAGGCGAACACCTCGGCCACCTCGCCGCCCAGGTAGCGCGCCAGGTCGACGGTGTGGATCACCTGCTCCACGAACTGCCCGCCGCTCCGCTCCTTGATGGGCCACCACTGCCCGATCGGCGCGTTCGCGAAATAGTCTCCTTCTTTCCGGAGCGGCGGCCCGCTGACCCACGCCCCGTCCATCAGAATAGCCGGATCGTCCCGGAACAACTCTTTGGCGCGGCTCACCGACGTGCGATAGCGGTTCATGAAGCCGGCGCAGGTGATCAGCCCCGACGCCTCGACCTCGCCCGCCAATTTGCGCAGGTCGTCCGGGTCGATACCGAGCGGCTTTTCGACCAGGAAGGGGACGCCCGCCTCGAGGCAGGCGCGTTCCGGCGCGCCGTGCGCGTACGTGGGTATCTGTATGTAGGCGGCGTCCAGCTGCGTGCCCTGGAGCATCTTGGCTGCGTCATCATAGACTTGCCCGCCGTGCTGGTCGGCGTGTTTTTGGGCGCGCTCCACGACGACGTCGCAAAAGGCGGCGAGCTCCACATCATCGGAAGCCGAAAGGTGCTTGAGGTGGTTCCGGGAGATGCCGCCGCACCCGATCATCCCGATCCGAACCTTGCTTTTCGTGTCTGCCATTTTCGTCTCCTGTCTGTGTGAGACGTTGTGTATTCAGCCCCCGCCCGCGCGGGCTGTC